>JAIMKT010000056.1:4371-10088 GCA_020692245.1 Microcoleus sp. GA_180221_E-2-1-MAG-45_12 | reverse complement strand
TGCTTGGCGGAAGGCTTCCTGGACTGGGGTTTGCTCTGAGATCACCGAAAGTAATTTGTTGTTGGGGATCACAATTAAAGTATCAACCCGGCTTTGGAGAGCGGCTACCCCTTCATCAGCTTGAGAAGTGCGCCGTCTGCCCTCAAAGGTGAAAGGACGAGTTACAACACCCACGGTTAAAGCTCCCATTTCCTTGGCAACTTCCGCCACGATCGGAGCTGCTCCTGTACCAGTGCCGCCCCCCATCCCTGCGGTGATAAACACGAGGTCTGCCCCTTCCACTGCATGGGCAATTTCATCCCTAGATTCTTCAGCAGATTTTTGACCGATCGCAGGGTTGCCCCCGGCTCCTAAGCCCCTAGTTAGTTTTTGTCCTACTTGGAGACGCTTTGGCGCTGAGGCCTGAGTTAGAGCTTGAGCGTCAGTATTAATCGACCAGAACTCCACACCCGTCACATCACTGGCAATCATCCGATTAACGGCATTACCACCACCGCCCCCGATTCCAATTACTTTAATTTTGGCAACACTACCTGGCACGATATTATCACTCCTAAGTTCTTCCCTGAAAATTGCCCGTGAATCCCGGCTGGGATTAAAAGTCACCCCTGTATTATTAAAGGGATTATTATTACTAGCATGAACTACTGAACGGTCAGCAGCACCGAGATCATCAGAATTTTGGTAATTTAAATCTATTTCGCTATTGGAGTTCATTGTAATTGTTCAGGGTGAAAATGAACAAATTGTTCTAGTCTGGTAATAACCTATCAATAACCTAGGTCAAATGTTAAATATATAGGAAGTCATCACCAACTACAAACTTTTCTGTTCTAATGCTGCTGCTTCCTGCCTCAATAGCCTCAAAAATTATGAGGTATCGGGAGAAAAATAGGGGAGTATGGATAACTGATTGGGAGTGGATTAATCCAGTTTATCCCTAAAAACCACCTCAACTACAAGAATAATCCAGTTAACACTAATGTTCACCGCAATATTAGCGTTCACCACAATATTAGCTGCAAGCCTAGCTGTAATATTATTTGATATTGACTATATGGGGTCGATCGATATTGCGGAGATTAATATAGGCAATTTTACTAGGGTCTAGGGGAGGATCGGCTTGGGGAAGGGTGGCAAGAATCCCTAACTGCTTGGTGAAATTTTGACCATACCGCCCTAAATATACCTTCCCCAGACTAGTCGTGAGGATCAGGTTACTGGGATTACGAAAATCTATTTCTGTCACCGGGGCTTGGCTACTAGTAATTATTTGATAAATTTCTTGCCATTGAGGACGAATTTTTTCATCTAGACCAATAACTTTTAGGTTAGGTAAGGGTAATCCAAGGGCGGTATAACTGGCTCGGGGCATCCAGACTCCAGTTTCATCAATTAGCCCTTCGGTAGTTGTGAGAGTCGGGGCAGACGGGGGAGAGGGTTGATTAGATAATCGAGGAATATCTGGATTGGGGATAGAAATGGCGACGGGTTTGCGCTCGGTGATTTGAATGATCAGGCTGGGGGGCAATAAATTCCGGGTGACAAGGGCAGAGGCGATCGGCCCCTTGGCTTCTAGTTGGCTGGCGATTTCCTCTGGCTGAATTTTCATTAAGGATTGGGGATATTTCAAAGGCAAAATTGATTGGATGGCGGTATCCGAGAAAAGTTGATTGCCCCGGATAATTACCTGCTCTGGTCGGTTAATCACCCAATTAGGTTGGAGCAAGAACCAAATCAAGATTCCGGCTAAGACAAAGACCCAGAGCGATCGCCAAATTACCTGCATCCCTCGCCACCAACGTTGACGGCGGAGTTGCTTAGTTCTTTGGGTGACAGCGACCCTAGAAATGGGACTAATTCTTTGCATAGATTGAAGCTAAGGGCAGAAGGCTAGGAGTAATTTTTAAGTAATTTTAAGTAATTTCAACTAATTTCAGGTAATTTCAAATAATTAATTGAGCTTGGGCATTAAAGATTTTTTGGGAAATCCCGTAGGTAACGAGTAAACTTGTGAGTAAATTGGCAGTAGCCACCATAAACATAATCAAAATTTGGTAGGAAACCGCATCCAAGGGAGCCACGCCACTGAGAATTTGTCCAGTCATCATCCCCGGTAAGTTGACAATCCCCACGATCATCATTTGATTCAAGGTCGGGATCAGGGCAGTTCTGACAGCTTGCCGACGATAGGTACTCAGGGCTTGAGCAGGAGTTGCCCCTAGGCTCAGGTGGGTTTCGAGGTCTAGGCGTTGTTGTTTGACAGTGCTAACCAGTCTTTCTCCGGCTAGGGAGGCTCCATTCATAGCATTTCCTAGGATCATGCCAGCGATCGGGATCACGTACTGCGGAGAGTACCAGTCTGGGGGCTGAATAATCAATATGTTGACATAACACAAGACAGCAAGGGTACTGGTGAGAATCCCGCCCCAGAGAATTGGGAGAATATTCCCTAGTTTTTGGTTAATCTGTTTTTTGGCAGCAAGGGCGGCGATCGTCACCATGGCGAGGATGATTAGGCCCACAGCAAGGGGATTATTTAGGGCAAAAATAAAATCTAGAAGATAGCCAACTCCTACTAATTGGGCGATCGTCCGCAGGGTAGCTATAATTAACTGCCCCGTCAAACCCAACTGCTGCCACTGAGCCAGAGCTATAGCGATCGCCATTAATCCCAGAGCTAGCCCTAAGTCTGTAATATCTAAAGTGATTAGCTCCACGCTGAAGACTCCCTTAATGCTTTTAACTAATTCCTAGGTGTGATCCCGGAGTATTTAGCAAATTAATGACGAATGAGCAGATTTAGTTTATTTTAAATTTACAGGTAAATTACCAGATATTTGTAATCTGCTGCCCCTTTGGATCAAGACTCAAGACTACTAGATAAAACTATTGTGAATACTATTCCCCCCCTCGACTTAGCTAGACAATATCAAATTATTGGCGATGAAATTAGTACCGCAGTCCAACAGGTGCTTGCCTCTGGGCGTTATATCGGCGGGGCGATGGTGCAGGAATTAGAAACTCAGTTTGCTGCCTATACGAGGGTGGAGCAGGCGATCGCTTGCAATTCTGGGACAGATGCTCTTTATTTGGCGTTGAGAGCTTACAACATTGGGGCGGGGGATGAAGTAATTACCAGCTCGTTTACCTTCTTCTCAACGGCGGAAGTGATTACCCTCGTGGGGGCAACTCCAGTATTTATTGATATTGATCCCCAAAGTTTTAACTTCGATACCCAGCAACTAGCGGCGGCGATTACCCCCAAGACGAAGGCGATTATCCCGGTTCATTTGTTTGGCTACCCCGCAGATATGACGACGGTAATGGAAGTGGCTCGGCAGCATAACTTGTTAGTGATTGAAGATTGCGCTCAGGCTACGGGGGCCATGTGGGAGGGGCAGAAGGTAGGCAGTATTGGGCATGTGGGCTGTTTTAGCTTTTTCCCGACCAAAAATCTGGGAGCTTGCGGGGATGGGGGGATGGTGACTACCAATGATCCCGAAATTGCCACAACAATCCAGAAACTACGGGAACACGGCAGCAATATCCGGTATTACCACGAATTGATCGGCATTAACAGCCGCCTCGATAGTCTCCAAGCCGCCATTTTGCAAATTAAACTCCGCTATCTCGATCGATGGAACCAAGCCCGCCATGAAGTTGCCCAACGTTACCAAGAACTTCTCTCTCCAATTCCCGGCATTATCCTGCCCCAAGTCTTAGTTCCCGCCCAGAGTGTCTGGAATCAATACACAATTCGGATTCAGCAGCCGCAATCAGAGGCTCTAGAGGGTTTAGAGGGTCGATCGAACCTCCGGGATCAAGTCCGGGAAAAAATGCAGTCCCAAGGCGTAAGTTCGATGGTCTATTACCCCATTCCTCTCCATCTCCAGCCCGTCTACAAAAATCTTGGCTACCAACTCGGACAACTGCCCCACACCGATCGCACAGCCCAAGAAGTCCTCTCCCTCCCCATGTTCCCGGAAATTACCCCAGAGGAGCAACAACGGGTTGCCTACGCTCTTAAGGATGCTCTCCAAGAAATTAGCTCAGATTAAAGGTGATTAGTTAGGGGGGTACGGATCTAAAAATCAGACCCCAAACAATTAAATAACTTTCCTTAAGACAAACACACTACCCTCATTGCCCCGCCCGATCCGCATATCCTCGTCAAGGTAGGTAATATCTAGCCAGCCCTGCTGTTCTCGACTGGGCAGATCAATATCTAGGGTTAGTTCAAAAGGGGTAAATTTTTTACCAGCTTCGATCGCCCCAATAAACCCCGCCGGAGATTGGTATTTCATGAGCCTCTGCAAGCCGACGATCGATCGCTCAAACTGGACATCTACCCGCCGCTCGGATACTGGAGTAAACTTTGCAGCCACACTGACCAAGGTTTCTAGGTAGGGCAGTCCCCCCAACTCGGCAATATTATAAATTCTGGAGCCATCTAAACGAATACACTGGTAAATTCTGCCTAGTTGCAACAAGGGGAAATTATCTAAATTTAGCAGAGCCTTGCTATCGGTGTAGAGTAGTAGCCAATCTCCCTCTAAAAGATGGGGAACTTCCAAGGGACGAGGATTTGGGTTATAGTCTTCTAACTGTGCCAAAGCAGAGAGAATTGCAGCTCGATCAGCCGTTGTTGCTAATAAGCCCTGATTCTTCCCGGCGATCGCCTCTAACAGTTGCGTTTTTTTCAGCATCAATTCTTGATAAGCTATTAGGAAACTATTGGAAAACTTAGAAAAATATTGGAAAACTATTGATTAACTTTTGCTAAACTAGGGTAACAGAATACATTATTTACATATTGCCATGAAAAATCCATCTTTGCGTGAAGAATCTAGAGAACAATTAGCGGAAGTAATTCCCGTCCGTCAAGAATCCTCCATCTTAGATTGGCTAGAATCCAGTGGCAAGCTCCTTGCTAGGGAAGGAAAAGACGACCTCCTCCTCAATGAAGAAGAGGAAATTTCTGAACTGATGGGGACTGATGACAGCCTTTATGATGATGACGACGATGACGATGTATTGGTAGATGATGAATAGTTTTTCCTTAATTGATTAAGGATTGATCAGGAATTGATTCATTAATTGAGAGTCGGTGATTTCTTGGGGCTTTGATGGTAAAAAAGTTAGAGGCGATCGAATTAATAAGTAGGCATTTTATTAATATCTTTTGTTGCCGATCTGTATAGCTATCTCCCCATGGAATCATAGACTGCTATTCCTTTAAAGAAAATTTTTAAGATTTATATTTTTATTTTGCAATGGTATTAACACAAAAAAACTTATCTACATCTACTCATACTCATCAGCAAACTTCGGCTTGGCGGGGCTTGATTGAAACCTATCGAGCCTATCTCCCCGTTAGTGACAAAACCCCGGTAGTTACGCTCTTAGAAGGTAACACTCCCTTAATCCCGGCTCCCTCGATCGCCAACCGCATCGGCAGGGATGTCAAAGTTTTAGTGAAATACGATGGACTCAATCCCACGGGGAGCTTCAAAGACCGGGGCATGACCATGGCCATGTCCAAAGCCAAGGAACAGGGAGCCGAGGTGGTCATCTGTGCCAGTACCGGGAATACTTCTGCTGCTGCTGCTGCCTACGCCACGAGAGCCGGAATTAAGCCTGTAGTCTTGATCCCCGATGGTTATATTGCGCTGGGGAAATTAGCCCAAGCCATGCTCTATGGAGCCGAAATTGTC
>JAIMKT010000056.1:405-4357 GCA_020692245.1 Microcoleus sp. GA_180221_E-2-1-MAG-45_12 | reverse complement strand
TTTTGATCAAGCCCTGAATATCGTCCGAGAAATGTCGGAACATTACCCCATAACCCTAGTCAACTCGGTGAACCCCTACCGCCTAGAGGGACAGAAAACTGCGGCGTTTGAGATTGTTGAGCAACTGGGCAACGTGCCTGACTGGTTATGTATTCCGGTGGGAAATGCAGGGAATATTACGGCTTATTGGATGGGTTTTTGTCAATATCGGAGTGTGGGTAAATGCGATCGCCTCCCCCGGATGATGGGCTTCCAAGCTGCCGGAGCCGCCCCCCTCGTGTCTGGGCATCCCGTAGAGCATCCAGAGACGATCGCCACTGCCATCCGCATTGGTAATCCTGCCAGTTGGCAACAAGCCGTAGCCGTCAAACAAGCCAGCCAAGGTGAATTTAACGCCGTTACCGATGCCGAAATTATCAATGCTTACCGGATTTTAGCGGCGGAAGAAGGAATATTTTGTGAACCCGCCAGTGCTGCCTCGGTAGCTGGATTACTCCAAGTTAAAGATCAAGTTCCTACTGGATCAACGGTGGTATGTGTTCTCACAGGCAATGGACTAAAAGATCCAGACACAGCGATTACTAATAGTGATACCCGGATGCAGAAAGGGATCGAGCCAACCATGCAGGCGGTAGCTGGGGCGATCGGTTTGTAATTTTCCTTCCCTATGAAAAAATATCCCCACGTTCCACAGCACAGCGAAGAAGATTGTGGTGCTGCCTGCCTCGCCACGGTTGCCAAGTTCTACGGAAAAACCTTTAGCCTTGCCCATACTCGTGAAGCCGTAGGCACTGGAAAATTGGGGACTTCCCTTCTGGGGCTAAAACGGGGAGCCGAATCCTTGGGATTTAATGCCAGAGGTGTAAAAGCTAGTGCTGCCATGCTGGAGCATATCTCCGAAGTCCCTTTACCAGCCATCCTCCACTGGAAGGGTATGCACTACGTCGTTCTTTATGGGCAGAAAGGCAAAAAATATATTATTGCTGATCCGGCAGTGGGGTTACGCTATCTTTCTAAACAGGAACTAATTGCGGGCTGGGAAAATGGGATCATGCTCTTGCTAGAGACCGATTCCCTGAAATTCACTGCTCAAGCCGAGGACAAAATTGGTGATTTCTCTCGCTACTTTCGCCCCGTCTGGAGCTATCGAGGTTTACTCAGTGAAGCCCTATTAATTAATATTATCTTGGGAGTTTTATCCCTTACCTCACCATTTTTAATTCAAATTTTAACCGATGATATTCTCGTCCGGGGTGACACACGCCTCTTAAATAGCGTCATCCTTGCTGTGGTCATTATGAATTTAATTGGTAGTGCCTTGGGGTTCATTCAATCCCATTTAATTGCCTATTTTGCCCAGAAATTAGAATTAGGCTTAGTTATGGAATTCGGTCGGCAAATTCTCAGATTACCCTTGAGTTATTACGAATCTCGCCGCAGTGGAGAAATTATCAGTCGTTTAGGAGATATTGGCATCCTCAATCAATTAGTTTCCGAGATCGTGATTAGTCTACCTAGCCAAACCTTTATTTCCGTAATTTCCTTTGGATTTATGGTGTTCTACAGTTGGCAATTGACTGGGACTTCGCTGATTATTGCAGTAGTCATGACCTTATCAATTCTACCTTTCTTGCCAATTTTACAACAAAAAACCAGAGCTTTATTAGTCCTTTCGGCAGAAAATGAGGGCGTATTAGTAGAAACTTTCAAAGGAGCCTTGACTCTGAAAACTACCACTGCAACTACTCAATTTTGGGAAGAACTCCAAAGTCGATTTGGCAGACTTGCGAATATTAATTTTCGCTTGGTACAGTTGGGGATTATTAATGGTACTTTCTCTGGTTTGTTATCTAGTGTTGGCAGTGTGTGGTTGCTTTATTTGGGCAGTAATTTAATTATTAATAAAGAACTGACGATCGGCCAGCTTTTAGCCTTCAACACGATGAATGGCAATTTCCTAGGATTAATTGGCACATTGATCGGTTTTGTGGATGAGTTTACCAGAGCTAAAACTGCGGTGGAAAGATTGGAAGAAGTGATCGATACTCCGGCAGAAAGTATGCAGGATATCAAGAAACAGTTTGTGACAATTCCCGACTATGCAGATATTGTTTGTAGTGAGATTAATTTCTCCTATGCCGGACGGGTGGAACTATTAAAAGATTTCTCCTTGACCTTACCCGGAGGGCAGGTTGTTGCTGTAGTGGGGAAATCTGGCTGTGGCAAAAGTTCTCTAGCGAAGGTGATTTCTAGCTTGTACCCAATCCAGTCGGGAAATATCCGCATTGGTATGTATAACTTACAAGATTTATCCCTAGAATGTCTCCGTCAACAAGTAGTGCTTGTCCCCCAAGATGCCCATTTTTGGAGTCGATCGATCCTCGAAAATTTTCGCCTCGGCAATCCCCAAGTCAGTTTTGAGCAAATTGTTAGAGCTTGTCAGATCGCTGATGCCGATGAATTTATTAGCAGGCTACCGGATAAATATCAAACGGTTTTGGGGGAATTTGGGGCAAATATTTCTGGAGGACAAAGACAAAGGTTAGCCATTGCCCGCGCGATCGTCAATGATCCCCCCATTTTAATTTTGGATGAATCCACGGGCAGTCTCGACCCGGTGAGTGAAGCGGAAGTCCTTGATAAACTTTTCCACTCCCGCCAAGGCAAAACCACCATTGTGATCAGCCACCGCCCCAGAGTCATCAGTCGAGCCGATTGGGTAGTGTTGCTAGATCAAGGAGAAGTAGTATTAGCCGGAACTGTCGAGGAGTTGCGATCGCTCCCCGGTCAACACCTAGATTTCCTTAACCCGTAAATTTAGCTAAAACTGGGTACTGGAAATTAATATTTGGTAGGCTGTGATTGTCTATGATGATTTCCCTAGCCCTAGGTTATCTAAAATAATTCTGCGCCTGCTATTTGTTTTACCTGCTTTGCGCCTTCGCCACAGGTGCGGGGAGTGGGGAAGATTTTCCCCGGATTAGCTAAACCTTGGGGATTAAATACCGTGCGGACAAACTGCATAGTTTCCAAGTCGGCTTCGCTGAACATATCCGGCATATAGCACTTTTTATCTGCCCCTACCCCATGCTCCCCAGAAATACTGCCCCCAACTTTAACGCAGAGCTTGAGAATTTCTCCCCCCAACTCTTCCACCTCCTCCAAAGCTCCGGGAATAGAATTGTCGTACAACACCAAGGGATGTAGGTTCCCATCACCAGCATGGAACACATTGGCAATCCGGTAGCCATACTTGATCCCTAAAGCCTCAATTTCCTGAAGGACAAACCGCATCTGAGTCCGGGGAATTACACCATCTTGGACATAATAATCGGGAGCCATGTGTCCCGCCGCCGCAAAAGCTGCCTTCCGACCCTTCCAGAGTTTCAGCCGAGTTTCTGGGTCAGTAGCAACGGTCAGATTTCTTGCTCCATTTTGTTTGCAGATTTCCCCGACTTTTTGCTGATTCGCCGCCACTTCTACTTCTAAGCCATCAATTTCTACCAATAAAATTGCCCCCGCATCTCTAGGGTAACAACCCGTCGCCACCACATCTTCCACTGCATTAATGCTCAGGTTGTCCATAATTTCCATGCCGCCGGGGATAATTCCCGCCCTGATGATGTCAGACACTGCCGAGCCAGCTTCCTCGATCGAGGCAAAATCCGCCAACAATACACAAATAGATTCCGGAGTCTTGAGAATCCGTAGGGTAATTTCTGTAGCGATCCCCAGCGTTCCTTCCGAACCCACAAATATTCCCGTGAGGTCATAGCCCGGACTTTCGGTTACTTCGCCCCCCACATCCACGATCGAGCCATCGGGCAGGACTAGTTTCAATCCCAGCACGTGGTTCGTTGTCACCCCATACTTCAGGCAATGAACACCACCGGAGTTTTCGGCAATATTCCCACCGATCGAGCAGATAATCTGACTAGAAGGATCCGGCGCA
>JAIMKT010000056.1:196-378 GCA_020692245.1 Microcoleus sp. GA_180221_E-2-1-MAG-45_12 | reverse complement strand
TGAGTTACCCAATTGTTAATTACCCCCGGTTGCACCACCACCCGCTGATTTTCCAGATCAACCTTGAGGATTTTTTTCATCAGAGCCGTGACAATTAGCACACAATTTTCTGTCGGTAAAGCTCCCCCCGATAACCCCGTCCCTGCACCTCTAGCAATAAAAGGGATTTGGTAGCGATCGCA
>JAIMKT010000056.1:0-147 GCA_020692245.1 Microcoleus sp. GA_180221_E-2-1-MAG-45_12 | reverse complement strand
ACCGCCGGACGCTGGCGATAGCTAGTTAAACCATCACACTCGTAGGCAATCAACTCTTCCCGCCGTTGGACTACGAGGTCTTTACCGACGATCGAGATAAATTCTCTAATGATTGGTTGCCAGTTGATCGATCGCTCTGATTGGGGG
>JAIMKT010000055.1:9029-28170 GCA_020692245.1 Microcoleus sp. GA_180221_E-2-1-MAG-45_12 | reverse complement strand
AGTACTCCTGCTGTTAGAAAATAGTAGGTATCTCGATCGTCTCCATAGCTGAGAAGTTGCGCTCCGTAGAGACGAGCTTTGCTTAGTAGATATTTGCTAGATAGAAAGTTAGGGATTTGGGCAGCCTGAGTCAGATCTTGCACAGTAATACTGCCTCGGTTCTCTTTGAGGAGGAGTTGAAATACGGGATCAATTCCTGCCTTTGTTTGTTGCCACTCATACTGCTGCCAAAAACGCCACCCCACCCCTAGAAGAACTACTGCGAGGATCAACTTCCATGTTTTGATCAGGACAATAATAAATAGGGCAAGGGGAATTGCAATGATAAAGAGACTAGAGTCGTCTGCAAGGTTTCCAGAGTTTTTTGCTGCCATGGGATGTAGTTGGTGAAGATCAAGATAAACATCATTGATGGATTACAGACAAATCCTATGATTGATGGATACTATAAATCATACAGATAGATCATGAATTGCTCCTGATGGATCTCATGGAGAATAATTCTTAATGATAGTTGATAGTATAGCCGATCGACCACTAGGCAAGAAAACTTCGGGTACTCACCGCAAACCCTGCATCTCGGAGAGCCTTCACTGCTGCTTGACTGTTTTCCACCCAATATTCGTTGGGCAGCCGCACCAATTGGTTAGAAAGGGTCGGGCTAATTTTTGCTAAGACGGGGACTTTCGCTTCACTTTTCTTGCCAGATTGTTCCTTCAGCAGAGCTTTGATGCTATTAAAAGTGGCTTCGTTTAGCTGTTGGGGCAGAAACTCCAAAAGAATCATCTCTCTGGTCTGGAGGGGAGCGGCATCTTCAATGATGATCTGCTTTTGGTCTTCCTTGTCGTCTATTTTGCCCCACACAACTAATTGGGCATCAAGAATAATCATCTCACTGAGGCGATCATAAGCCTTGGGAAACACTACCCCTTCAATTTTGGAGCCACTAATATCTTCCATCTGCACCACTGCCATGCGATCGCCTTTCTTGGTGACAATGTTCTTCACATCAATCAACATGACCAAGATTGTCACGAGGGCTTTTGATTTCATCTCGGCAATGTCTGCCAAGGAATTGGGAGCCATGACTCGGTAGGCATTTTTGGCAGCTTTGAGGGGATGGTCAGAAATGTAGAATCCAAGGAGTTCTTTTTCTGATTGGAGTTTTTCTTCCTTAGAAAAGTCGGCAATATTCGGAGCTTCGGGAGCAGATTCCAAGCCTTTGCTCTCCGGAATATCGGCACTCATCAGGTCAAAAATGTTGGACTGTCCAGATTCTCGGTCTTTGGCTCGGTTTTGTGACCAGGCGACAAGGATTTTTAGGTGTTCGATCGCCTGCCGTCGATTGGGATTTAGTTTATCAAAGGCTCCCGATTTTACCAGAGCTTCAAGGCTCCGACTATTGACGCTGCTGAGGTTGATGCGATCGCAAAAATCCGCCAAGGAAATAAATTCTCCCCCTGACCGCCGAGCTTCCAAAATCGATAAAATCGCCCCTTCTCCTAAGTTTCGCACCGCCCCCAAACCAAACATAATCAGATTATCTACCGGAGTAAAATCGTACTCAGAATGGTTAATATCCGGCGGCAGGACATCAATTTGTAAATTTACACAGGTGGCAATGTAGCGCTGGACTTTTTCTTGATCTTCACTGTTAGAACTCAGCAAGGCTGACATATACTCTGTCGGATAGTTTGCCTTCAGATACGCAGTTTGATAGGTAACATAAGCATAGGCAGTGGAGTGAGACTTGTTAAAGCAATACTCCGCAAAGATGACCATCTGGTCAAACAAGTGTTCGGCAATATGTTGAGTCACGCCATTTCTGGTGGAGCCATCAATAAAAGTCTCCCTTTGCTTCTGCATTTCCTCACCCTTCTTCTTTCCCATGGCTCTCCTAAGTAAGTCTGCCTGTCCTAAGGTATAGCCCGCAAGGTCTTGAGCCATTTTCATGATCTGCTCTTGATAAACTAGAACAGCATAGGTTTCATTGAGAATAGGTTCTAGGAGAGGATGCTCATATTGGATTTTTTCTCTGCCGTGCTTGCGATCGATAAACTTCGGAATTAGCCCCGCATCCAGAGGTCCCGGACGGTACAGTGCCAAAATCGAAGAAATATCCTCAATACAAGATGGTTTCAAATCCCGGACAATCTGCCGCATTCCCGAAGATTCCAACTGAAATATCCCTTCTAGATCACCTTTTTCGAGAATTTGATAGGTCTTTTTGATATCATCAGGCATCTTTTTAATTGTGCCTCTAGCGAGAATTGCTTGAGTTTTGCGTTCATCTTTAGGAAATTGATCTGGATCCAAATCTAAGGATTTATTATTATGAATTAACTCGATGGTTTTCTGAATAATTGTTAAATTTTTCAACCCCAAAAAGTCCATTTTCAATAATCCTAAAGATTCCAAATCTTCCATGAAATACTGAGTAATTACTGTTCCGTCATTGTTTTTCTGGAGAGGGACAATTTCATCCAAAGATTCTGAAGAAATTACGACCCCCGCCGCATGAACTCCGTAGGTTTTATTAGTTCCCTCAATCCGCATTGCCATATCTAGCCAGTGATGTACCCGCTCATCTTTTAGGTAGCGTTCCCGAAATTCTGGGGCGGGAGTTTCTGGAGAGATCATTACCTTGAGCTTAGTAGGTTTACCCCGGACTACCGGGATCATTTTGGCCATTTCATCGGATTCTTTGTAGGGAATATCCAATACCCGTGCCACGTCTTTTAACACTGATTTAGAAGTTAAACGGTTGAAGGTAATAATTTGAGCAACCTTATCTTCTCCATACTTTTCTGACACATACTTAATCATGTCATCCCGTCGATCGATACAAAAATCCGTATCAATATCCGGCATAGATTTCCGTTCTGGATTGAGAAATCTCTCAAATAATAAACCGTGATGGACTGGATCAATATTCGTAATTCCTAAAGCATAGGCAACCAAAGAACCCGCCGCCGATCCCCGCCCAGGACCTACAGGAATTTTTTGATCTCTAGCATATTTAATGTAATCCCACACTACTAAGAAATAGCTAGAAAAACCCGCCTGTTGCATTACATTTAATTCAAACTCGATCCGCTCTTTATAGATAGGTTCTATTTCCGATCGAGAGCGATAACCAAATCTTTCTAATAATCCTTCCCAAGTTTTCTCCTCCAGCCAAGTATCCATCGTATGTCCTGAAGGTACGGGATATTTAGGAATCCGGGGTTGTCCCATGATGTCGTAGGGTTGAACTTTTTCCGCAATTTCTAGGGTATTTTGAATTGCTTGGGTAATAATTTCTTCTGGCAGATGATCTCGAAATAGTAACGCCATTTCTGCGGCAGATTTTAGGTATTCTGTGCCGCTATAGCGCATTCTTTTATCTTCAGTAATTAACTTCCCAGTTTGAATACATAACAGAGCATCGTGGGCTTCCACATCATTACAAGAAGTGAAATGGGAGTCATTAGTGGCAATAATTTTAATCCCCAATTCTTGAGCAATCTTGACAATTTCTACATTCACAATCCGGTCTTCTTGACTACCATGATCCTGAATTTCTAAGTAATAATCATCTCCAAAGACATCCTTATACCATTTAGCAGTTTCTCTAGCCAGTTCAGGCTTGTTTTGTAAAATTGCTTGGGGAATTTCTCCCCCTAAACAGGCACTGGTGACAATTAATCCTTCGTGATACTGCTCTAATACTTCTTTGTTAATACAAGGACGGGCAAAAATCCCTTTTCCTTGGAAGCCTTGAAGATGGGAAATAGTTGTAAGTTTAACTAGGTTTTTGTAGCCTTGGGTATTTTTCGCCAGAACAACTTGATGGTATTTTTTGCCTTTGTAGGGTTTACCCAATTCCCAATTGATAATATACATTTCATTGCCAATAATGGGCTTCACATTCCTAGCTCGACACACCTTGATCAGCTCGATCGCCCCATACATCACCCCGTGATCTGTCAAGGCAATGGCAGGCATTCCCAACTCCACCACTCGATCGACCAACTGGGGCAACTGAGAAGCTCCATCCAGCAAACTGTAATCACTATGAATATGCAAACCCACAAATTTCGTCATAACATCAATGCTTAATTAAGCTCTTAATACACCCTGATATTTATCTTTCTAAAGACCATTACCCAGGGAGTTGAAAATCTGGTCATTTTTTTGGGGATAGTAATTGATTTTGGGGTCATAATTTTCCCTTAAAATCTGTAGGTAAACTTATGAAACTATCCCCCTACTAAAATTTATTATTTTCTAAGGAAAGATTCAGGAGTTACTACCTCCCCTCCCGCTACTCTCTCTACAATTGACCTTTCTACCCCTAACGCCTGAGCTATCTGTTCCACCCCTAATCCTAAAGTTAATAACCCACGTATTGCCTCTAACTTGCCTTTGGCTTCGCCTAAAAGTTCTCCCTCAGCCTTACCTTCAGCCTTACCTTCAACTTTCGCTTCTTCGTACAGTTCTTGATATAACTTTGTTCCTCGGATGTCGTCTAAGCTAAACATTGCCGCTACCTCCTCTCTACTCATGTTGGTAAATTTGTAAAATAATACCGTCTCGATAAAATCAAGAATTTTTTGTTCTAGGGTTCGGTCATGGATTTGTTCCACTTGCTCTACTAACTTGGGAAACCTTTCCTTGACTTTTTCTGGACTGGTTAATATTAATTTTACTATTCCTAAACTAATTGGTAAATTTTCGTCCTTAGTAATTTCGTCCAAATACACTACTCGTAATTGGGGTCTTAAATAACGATATTGGGCTGGAAACTCAGGTTCTAGGTTTCGGGAAGCAAAGATTGCTACTGCTTGACAATCGTTAGGTGGTTGATATTGGGCTAGATAAGCCGCAATTTCTCCAAATAGTCGCCAGTAGAAGTCTTCTTTCCCTTGAAATTGGACTTCCACAAAGTAGATTAGGTCTGAGAACTCATTGCTATTGGGGATCAATAGACCATCAAATCTTCTGGCTACTTCCTTAACTTCTCTAGAAGAAAATTCATATTTTGTAGATTGAGATGGGTCGGCACCGATGAGTTCAAACAGTAGTTTGGGGAATAGTTGAAATAGATTGTAGAAGAGAGTGTCGGTTTTCATAGGTATCGAGTCTCACGGAAGGTTAGCTAGGGAGATCGATCGCCTTACTTCAACATTGGTTTTGAGAGTTGCCAAGTAGTAGCTTGTTCGTAGGCGTAGGCGACTTGTAAAATCAGGTCTTCCCGGAGAACATTACTAATTAACTGGAGCCCGATCGGCATCCCTTCTTCATCGAAGCCACAAGGAATACTCATCCCCGGCAAGCCCGCTAGGTTCACAGGTACAGTCATCAAGTCTGCCAAGTACATAGTCAGGGGATCCTGAGTTTTTGATCCCGCCTTAAATGCCGTAGTCGGAGCCGTGGGGCAGACCAGCACATCTACCTTATCAAAAGCTGCCTCAAAGTCTTGCCGGAGAAGAGTTCTGACTTTTTGAGCCTTCAGATAATAGGCATCGTAATAGCCCGCCGAGAGGGTATAAGTCCCGATCATGATCCGGCGTTTTACTTCATCCCCAAAGCCAGCAGCCCTAGTTTTGGTGTACATATTCATCAGGTTGTCTGCTCCCTCAGCCCGGAAACCGTACTTCACGCCATCGTAGCGAGCCAAGTTTGCCGAAGCCTCGGAAGGGGCAATGATGTAATAGGCGGGTAGTCCATAGCGGAATCGGGGACAGGAGACGACTTGAATTTCTGCCCCTAGGTCTTGAAGGACTCCGATCGCCTTAGTTACGGCTTTTTCGACAACTTCATCCAGTCCTTCCCCAAAGGTTTCTTTGATTACCCCAATGCGTAACCGGCCCCGGGATTGGAAAGAGGGTTTTAATAATTTTGCATAGTCAGGAATTTTCACCTTGAGACTGGTGGCATCTTGGGGATCATAGCCCGCGATCGCCCCTAGAGTAATTGCTGCATCTTCCACCGTTCTGCCAAAGGGCCCAATTTGATCCAAAGAAGAGCCGTAAGCCACGAGGCCAAACCGAGAAACTAAACCGTAGGTAGGCTTCAACCCCACTACCCCGCAGAAAGATGCTGGCAGACGAATGGAACCCCCAGTGTCGGAACCAAGGGACACCACCGCCTGATCTCCGGCTACGGCTGCGGCTGAACCCCCAGAAGATCCCCCCGGCACTCGACTCAGATCCCAAGGATTCGCTGTGAGTTGGTAGGCAGAGGTTTCGGTGGAGCTACCCATGGCAAACTCGTCCATATTGGTTTTCCCTAGCATCACTGCCCCTGCTGACATTAGCTTTTGGGTAACGGTGGATTCGTAGGGAGGCACAAAGTTTTCCAGAATTTTGGAACCACAGGTGGTAGTAATTCCCTTGGTACACATATTATCTTTGATGGCTATGGGAATCCCCGCCAACAGCCCGATTTCTTCCCCGGCAGCAATCTGTGCATCTACCCGTTGAGCCTGAGCAAGGGCGTGTTCTGGAGTTAACCGCAGAAAACTGTGTAATTTTGGTTCTAGGACTGCGGCTCGATCGAGAGCCTCTTGGGCAATCTCCACGGCCGATCGCTCTTTACGGACTAACTGCTGGTGTAACTCACGGATAAATGACATTTACTTAAACCTCTAAAACTTACCTAAACTTGCCTAAATTTATCTAATTTTGCCTAAGCCTAAAATTTGCCTAGGATGAAAAATCTTCACAAGGGTATACTAATCCCTAGTCTTGATTATATTTGAGATTGATGTCATCAAATTTATCCACAACTGTCTTAATTTCCTAATTTAAGGTGCGACTAATGCCAAAAATATTGCCTAATTCTCTAAAATCTTTGAGTTTCTTCCCCAAATTATCCCAAAAATCCTTAGCGGCGATCGCCTTGATAGTTGGCTCCCTCGGCTCAAATATTTATCCTGCTGCTGCCGACCCTACCCCCGGAGAGCAGAGATTTTATCCTGTTACCATCCGCCCCGCCCCCGGAGAGAGGGGATTTTGGTGTGACAATAGCACCGGAATTCCCATGACTTTGTACCAAAACGCTGCTGGTAATGTCGAAACGTGGATTGTGTGGCGATCGCCCGTCTTTAATAATCTTGGTTACACGCCCCAATCCCGGTGTCAAGATGTGAGTCAAAATTTTGAAACCCAGCGCCAAACTGGAAAATTAGGATTTTTAACTTCTAGTACCCTCAACGGGATGACGGTTATCTGTGCTGCCCAAGCGGAGGGAGTTTGTGACGGGATTCTTTTCACTGTCAATGATCCCAGCCAAGTTGTGCCTTTGTTAGGACAGCTTCTTGCTCTCCGAGAAGGTGTAACTGCTACTCCTCCCCTAGAACTCTAAATAGATATCAAACCTATCTCCCGCCCCTCGCACCTCGATCGTCCCTAGACTATCACCCTAGGTCTAATAGTTTTGATAGTTTCCTTGATATCTAAGATCAATTTCCCCATTGCTGCCTAGTTATCCTATTCATCCCAGTTCTTAGAAATTATGCTTACTAATCCCAAAATCCTGACCTTGGCTACTTGTGCCACCACAAGCATGGTTATTTTCGCAACCCTAAACCAAGCCGCTGCCGGAAAATATATCCCTGACCTTAACAAAACTCGTCCCGAATTTGCCTCTCCCACTCGACCGATTTCAACCCCTTCTGCTTCTTCTACTCCTTCTACCACGACTAGCCCCAGGCCAGACAATCCCGCCTCTGTAGATGTCATGCGTCCGTTCACTCCTAGCATCTCCCCTTCGATCGCCCCTTCTCTAATCGCCCCCCCTTCTTTCCCTCCCTTTAATCCCCCCGATGCTGGAGTCCAAGGCTTAGGCATCCAACCCATTATCCCTACTATCAATACCCTGCCGGGAACCGATCGCCCAGAGTTTCGAGTCCCTGATCTTTCTCGCCCTTCTCCTACTCCCTAAATAATTCCCAAAATAATTCCCAAAATTTTCCTAGTCTCTAAAACTTTCCCCATCCCCAGTAGCCTAACTATGTCTCCCAAAATTACCTACCAACCTAACTGTACAGATATTCCCGCCTCTGTCCCAAAACTAGTTAAGCAAAACTGGGGAATAATCACTATTTTTTCTGGGGTTTGCTTCAGCCTCTATTTTGCTGTGGGGGCGAGTGCTGTCGAAGTTACTTCCCCATTGCCCACGACTCCCCTCGTGTTGGCTCAAGGTCAACTATTTAATCCCAAATTTGCTGGCTTTGATATGCAGCCCCTTGGTTGTGATATCCGGGGTGTTAATGGCTGGTTCTATTGGTATCGCCATGATCTAAATCGGTGTACGGTAGTTTTGGCAGGAAATCAAGCTGATGCCACTTTCAAAGCCGTGGAGTTGGCGGATTCTACGGAAGTGATCGAAGCAGGGATTGGCTATCGGTTAATTGGGGATCCAGTTCTTTAAATCCCCAGTTATTGCACCAGCTACTAAGAAATTTATTTGCCTTTACCCCGTAATTCCTTAAGTTCTTGGGGAGTCACTGCCCCGTACTCAGTGACGATCGCCGTAATCAGCTCCGCTGGGGTGACATCAAAGGCGGGATTGTAAAATTCTACTCCGGGGGGACAGATAACTGTAGAGCCTACCTGAGAAACTTCTTGGGGGTCTCGCTCCTCGATCGGGATTTCTGCTCCGGTGGCGATCGCAAAATCTACGGTAGACAGGGGAGCTGCTACAAAGAACGGAATATTATGGGCTTTGGCAACGAGGGCGACACTATAAGTCCCAATTTTATTAGCAGCATCCCCATTGGCAGCAATCCGGTCTGCTCCTACGACTACGGCATCAATCATCCCTCTTTGCATACAGTGGGCTGCCATCCCATCGGTAATCAAAGTTACGGGGATGCCCTCCTGGACACATTCCCACGTGGTTAGTTTGGCTCCTTGCAACCGGGGACGAGTTTCATCGGCGTAAACCCGTGCTAGTCTACCCCCAGTCCAAGCCGATCGCACCACCCCCAAAGCTGTACCATAACCCGCCGTTGCCAAGGCTCCCGCATTACAGTGGGTGAGAATATTTAACTTTTCTGGCTTCACTGGTAGGGCTGCTAAACCGTGATCCCCAATTAATTGACAGGTTTTCAGATCATCGGCTTGAATGGCTTGGGCAGTGGTAAGTAATGTGTCCCTAATTTCTGCCACACTGCCGGAAGTATTTTGAGCCGTGTCTAACATCCGGGAAATCGCCCAGAATAAATTAACTGCCGTGGGACGAGTCTGGCGGAGCATTGTGGCAATGGTTTCTAGTTCCTTCAGGAATTGCCCTCGATCGCTGGTGTTAATTTCCCTTGCCCCCAGATACATCCCGTAGGCTGCCGCTACCCCGATCGCTGGTGCGCCCCGGACAATCATGGTTTTAATTGCTTCTGCCATTTCTTTGGCACTGGAGATCGGCACAACAGTATATTTTTCTGGCAGCAGAGTCTGGTCAATCAGCATCACTCGATCGTCTTGCCAGATCACTGGATAAATCGGATTATTCATAAATATTTTTGATAAGTATTTTGATAATTATGTAAATTAAGCGTTGAGAATAACTACCGGAGCTTGGCTAGTGGGGGCGGGGATCATTTCTCCCCGAAAATCAAGGAATTGGACTAAGAGTAGATAGGCGATCGCCAGCCCAATGGAGATCACCCCAGTGATAATCGCAACAAGTTTTGGACGTTCCATAGTAATTTGTTTTGGGATTAATTTATCTTGAGATTGAGAGAAATTGAGTAAAGTTGAGTAGGTCTGAATCTAGGAAAAACCAGCCGATATAGGTATCTGTCTGCAAAAATTGTAATAAAACCGATCTAGGATAAAATCAAAAATTAGCAATGACCCACAAAAAAGTCTACACAAATACTTGACAATCTTATCATTCAACTACTTCTGAACTAATTCATTCAAGGATTTACTATGGTTAGAACCGCTTCTACGATGTTAGCCCTAGGCACTGCCGCCCCAGAATTTCACCTGAGCGATGCTGTTTCTGGTCAGACGATCTCCCTTTCCACTTTTGCAGGCAAACAGGGTTTATTAGTGATGTTTATCTGTTGTCACTGCCCCTTTGTCAAGCATATTGAGCAGGAATTAGCCAAGCTAGGCAAAGATTACGAGCATAAAAATCTAGGGATTGTGGCGATTAGCTCTAATGATGCCGAAAAGTATCCCGATGATGCCCCGCCGAAGCTGAAGGAAATGGCGGAAACCTTGGGCTTTACTTTTCCTATTTGCTATGATGCAACTCAAGAAGTAGCGAAGGCTTATACTGCTGCCTGTACTCCCGACTTCTTTTTGTTCGATCGCCAATTTCAGCTAGTCTATCGGGGGCAGTTAGATGATAGTCGTCCTAGTCTAGATGTGCCAGTTACTGGGGTAGATTTGCGGGGTGCGATCGATACTCTCCTGGCCGGGGCAGCCATTAGTCCAGACCAAAAACCCAGCATTGGCTGTAACATTAAATGGAAACCGGGACAAGAACCAGATTATTTCAAAAACTAATGGGTAAATTTTGGGGATTATTCATCATTTCTTGTTGTTTGGTGTTGGGGCTGGCAAACTGTCAATCCCAACCGGATGCAGCGCAGTTAGACTTTTGGCAGAAACAGGCGATCGACCTCAACGCCTCCATTACCCAAACTATTGCTGACCAAAACCAAAATAACCCAGTCCAAGAGTGGTATCTGACAATTCATGGGCAGGTTCAACAAAAATCGGTTTTAAGACTGAGTGAACTCCAAAACCTATCACAACAGGAAATTAAAACTACCAATCCTCACAACACCGAAAATCGTCAAGAGATTGAAACCTTGCAGGGGATAGCTGTATCCCAACTCTTAGAAAAAGCTGGCGTAGAACCTAGTGTGCAAGAAGTAACTTTTTTATCTTCTAATAACTATCGAGTCACAGTTAGTCTAGAAGACCTCAAAAATTACCCGATTCTGTTGGCTTGGGGCAAAAATGGTAAACCCCTCAGCCGCAGTGAAGGTGGGCCATTGTATCTAGTATTTCCCTACAGTGACTACCCAGAACTACCGGATCGATATTCCGATGCTTTTTGGGCTTTTTATGTCACAGATATGATTGTTGGCAATGAGCCGGGAATGATTAAAGTTGATATCAAGCCCTTTGATGTGGGCAGTAAAGTGTTCGATCGAGCCGCCCTAGACGCTCTTCCTCAGACATCGATCGAAGAACCCGTGGGTTACAAATTTGGCTGGCCAGTGGGCAAAGTAAAACTGACAGGGGTCAAGTTACGAGACATAATTACCACCGCAAATATTGATCTAACATCTCAGGGCAGGGTATTTATTAAAGGAAAAGCTTCCTTGAGTAGCGAACCCCAAGAACCAGTCCAGTTACCCAGTCAGGAGGTGTTAAACTGCGATATTATTCTGGCTACTAGATGGGGAGAAGATGCTATCCCCATTCCTTCTAGTATGGGTGGCCCAATTACCCTAGCTTTTTCTGATAGGTGTCAAAATGGGGTAACTCTCAGCCCCAAAAATAGTCAGCACTGGGCTACTTTAGTTGAGCGTGTGGAGGTTAATTAAAAATCAATCCTTCCCCCAGAAATTGTCTCAAGCAATTGATTTTCCTAATGACTTTTCCTACTAAATTTTCCTACTAACTTCCCTCAGTAACTACCCCTAATAACTTTCCCTAATAATTTTCCCTAATCATTGTGTTCAAGTCAATTCAACTAAGAATTATGACGGCTACAACTCTCCTCATTGTGATTATTATTGGGGTGGTAATTTTGTTATGGGCGGGCAATGAAAATTATTTACATCGACAACAAAAAGAAAAGGAACTCCAAGGCTTAGTTTTTGCCCTCTCAGATTCTTGGGTGAGCGAAATTGTAGACCGAAATTGGGGACAAATGCGTTTGACTATTGATATTTTAATGCAAAGAAATCAGGAATTGGTCTATGTATTAGTATCAGATAGTCGGTTAGTAAATCAGGTAGTTGCTGCTAGTAATCAGAAATTTTTAGAGAAATATATTCCTGAACTAGTTCCGGCTCCTGTCACCCAAAAAGCCCTAGTAGACCTGCAAGACACTTTATTTCAAGAGACTTTTTTGCTAGAAGATATTGAGTTCCCCCGGGGACAGATTCGATCGAGGCGAGGAGAAGCAGTAATTGAGGCTGCCTACAGTATCCGTAATTCTTTTGGTGAAAGACTAGGAACCCTGAGAATTGGTAGTTCTTTGAAAGAAATTAATCAAGCGGTGGCAAGGGCAATCTTAAGAGTTTTATTAGTTGGGGTATTTAGTTTGATGCTTGGTTTAGCAGGAGCCTATTTATTAGCCAAAGAAATTAGTCAACCTATTCAAAGACTCCAGCAAAGTGCTGGGATTATTGCCGCAGGCGATTTAGATTATCGGGCAGCAGTCGATCGTCAAGATGAGTTGGGTTCTCTTGCCATCGCCTTTAATGATATGTCGGTCTCTCTCCAAAATTCTTTCTACAAACTCCAGCAAACTCTAACTGCTTTCCAGTTATTTGTACCTCAAAAATTCCTGAGTGTGATTGCCCTAGATGGGGTCGAAAATATTAAAGTCGGGGTTTATACGACTCGGATGATTACAATTTTATTTGCTGATATCCGGGGCTATACTTCCATGTCGGAACAGATGAGTGCCAAGGAAACTTTTAACTTATTAAATGAATACCTTGCCTGTATGGGAAAGGTGATCGATTCCCATGAGGGTTTTATTGATAAGTACATTGGTGATGCGATTATGGCTCTGTTTGATACGGAGTACAGTGATAACGCAGTACGGGCAGCTCTGGAAATGCAGCGATCGCTCGAAGATTTTAACCATCGTCAAGACCGCCTCCAGCAACCCCGAATTTATATCGGTATCGGTATTCATCGAGGGGAGGTAATTATGGGAACTGTGGGTTTTACCTCCCGGATTGAGTCTACGGTGATTGGGGATGCGGTAAATGTGGCGGCAAGAGTAGAGAGCCTCACCAGACTCTATAACTGTGGGATCATTGCGACTAATACAGTGACGACTAACCTTGCCTACCCAGAGGATTTTAATCTGTGTCTCATTGATGGAGCCGTGAAAGTTAAGGGCAAAGATGAATCGATCGCCATCTACGAAATCGCCGCTAATTCTCCTCCAGTAAATATTCCGGCAATTATAGAGTAAAAATACGGGGTAAGGAATCCTAGCCCTTTAGGACGGGGATGATGTCAAATAAACGCATTTTCTAGATAATCTTGGAGCCAGAAATTATATTTTGGTTCGCTCATAGCTTTATCGATCGAGTAACTAACTAAGGCAATATCAAAACGACAATTCAATTCATTTAATTCTGGGTTTTCGAGTAGAAATAAAGTTGCGGTTTTAATGAGTTTTTCCTGTTTAGATTGACCCACTGCCAAGACTCCTCCCGCATCCCAGCCCAATCGCCGCCGAGTTTTCACCTCCACAAATGCCAAGGTTTGCTCCCGTTGAGCGATTAGATCCAGTTCACCCCAGCGACAAGCCCAGTTTTGTTGATGAATTTGCCAACCCTGCTCCAGAAGATATTGCCTCACCAGAGCCTCGCCCCCCTGCCCGATCGCCCCCTTTGCTCCTCTTTTTTCTCCAGTCCTTTCCCCAACCATAAACCTTTATAAACAGTTAACAGTTAACAGTAATCAGTGAACAGTGAATTGATACCAATGAGATGTTATTACAGATTAGCGCATTGAAACAACTTCTCAGAGAGAGTTTAATAGGTTATAAATGGTGAACCCACCTATAAACTTGGCATAAAATTTAATCCTGTTCACTGATAATTGATAACTGTTAACTGTTAACTGCTCACTGTTTACTTACTTTCCACACAGGTAGCCCCAAGATTGGATTCAACGTTAGGTTATTAACTCCCTTTTGAGCAAAGGCAAATTCCTTTTTCTGCCAGAGGGGAACTAGAGGCACATCTCTAGCGATAATTTCTTGGATGCGGGCGATCGACTGCTGCCGTTTTGCGGGGTCTTTTTCTTGACGCTGGGTCTTGATCAGGTCGAGGACTTCTGTATTGTAGTAAAAGAAACCTTGGGTTTTACTGTCTCCCTCTTCGCAACCTGTCGCTTCCGAACCCTTACTACAGTTAAAGAAGGGACTAAGATAATTATCTGCATCCCCAAAATCTGGATACCAAGAAATTAGATAGCTAGGATAAATACCCTTTTCAATATTGCCAAATAGGGTGGTCGGTTCCACGGGTTCAGGCTTGATGGTCATGATCCCCTCTAGCTTTTGGTCTACATATTCCTTCAGAAGGGCAACGATCGACTCCCGTTCCTGAGATGCAGCCGAATACCACATGGGCAACTCAAAGGGCTTCTCCTTGGAAAAACCCGCCTTGGTTAATAACTCCTTAGTTTTTGCGACATTCCCATCCCCGTAGGGTGCTTGGAACGCAGGGACACTGGCAGCGAAAGTAGTCGGCACAATGCTATAGGAAGGGGAGGCTAAACCCTTGAGGACTCGATCGATAATCAGGGGACGATCGATCACGGCGGCGATCGCTTGGCGGACTTCCACTTGGTCTAGGGGGGCAAGCCGAGTATTCAAGACCAGATAATTTAAGCCGCTACTAGGTTTCTCAATAGTTTGAAATCCCTTCGCTGTTGCTTCTTCCTTCAATCTCAAAATTTGCGATGCATCCAAATCCCGGAAAGCAAGGTCTACTTCCCCGGTGGTAAAGGAGTTGTAGAGATTGGCGGCACTTCCCAACAGTGTAAAATCAATCCCTTTTAGAGGTGGTTTGTCACCCCAGTATTGCTCAAAAGCATCAATCTTCACCAAACTAGGTGCAAAAGAACTAAGCTTGTAAGGCCCTGTACCCACAAATTCATTGGGTTTAAATTTTCCCTCGCCGATTTCGTAAGCCTTGGGGGAAACCGCCGCCAGACCCGGAAACGCTAATAGGGAAGGGAAGGGGGCAAAGGGATATTTGAGCTTGACGGTAATTTCGTAATCTCCCGTGGCTGTCACTGTGTCCATGTGGGTTGAGAGGAGAGTGCTGGGTTTACCGCCATTTTTGACAAATCTTTCGAGGGAAAAAGCCATCGCTTTGGCATTGAAAGGTTCGCCATCGTGGAAGACAACTCCTTCCCGGAGGGGAATTGTGTAGGTTAAGCCATCTTCACTAATGGTGGGCAGAGCCGTGGCAAGCTGGGGTATAACTTCGTCGGTTTCGTCTTTGTAGGTGTAGAGGCGATCGCCCAGACTGGTAATAATATCGCTAATGGCAACTTCATAACCATCGGCGGGGTCTAGGGTACGGGGTTTTTCCACAGAGGCAACTACGAGGCGATCGACTGCCGTGCGAGCATTCCCAGAAGTTCCGGGACTAGAACTACCAGTGGGAGTACCGCCACAACTGACAATCACAAAACAACACAAACAGGACAACGCCAAAAATTTACTAATAGTCCCAATTCTTTTACTTACACCTAACCACATAGAGTTAAATCCCAATTATTGAATAATTCCATAGTTAACTAATCCTAAACCTAGATGTTTAAGCTAGTTCAGGATTTAAAAATTATTATGGGAAAATTTGCTTGATCTCGGAAAAATTAGGGGATAAATTCCGTAAATTCTGGAGTGCCGTAGATCATAGTTCGATCGAACGCCCCTAGGGTTTGCCCATTACTAGCAGGAGAATCTATGCACCGACAAACTAAAGCCGCCACATCTGCCCGATGGATAGATCCCGCTACAGACGGATCCGTAGTTAACACCGCCGTTCCTGTGGCAGGCTCCGACTTCAAACCACCGGGACGAATAATCGTATAGTTGAGACCACTGTTAATCAGATGATTTTCTGCCTGCTCTTTTTCTAGGAGTACGGGTTTCAGGGCTTCGTAGGCATTGGGGGGAATCGCCGCCGCACTATTGCCTGTGCCGAGAGAAGTAACTAGGATAAATTTCTTTACCCCCGCTTGTACCGCCCCGTCGATAAGGTTTTTGTTGCCGAGATAATCGGCGCGTACCCCATCCTTGGGCAGTCCACCGATCGTGCTAATTACCACGTCAATGGGTTGGGCGGTCATGGCTGAAGTTACTACCTCAGCATCGAGAGCATCCCCAAGGAGCAATTTAACTCCCAAGGATTCTAGTTCTGGGTTGGGCGACCGCACCAAAGCAATCACAGATTTTTGTTGATTAATCAAGACTTGGGCAATTTCTCGCCCCAGACCCCGACTCGCACCTGCAAGAAAAATAGTCATATTAATGTCACCTGATGAGCTAGATTAACTAACGGGGGAGGCGACTCTGGCGGCGGAGCGCTTTCTTCTGCCCGTGTCTTTGGGGTTAGGCATATCTGGGGTTTGGAGCAGAAAGACCAACTGGGGACTATTTTGGAGTTCCCGGCGGAGCATTCTTTGCAGGGCAGTTTCGATTTGTGCCTTCAAACCTACCCAGTCAGCCATGGACTCATCATCAGTAGATTTAATAAATTCTGGGGTGCGATCGATCAAAGTCCGCTCAATGGTGCGTAATACTAGTTGCTGGAGGAGATTTCGTTCCACACTGGAAACCACACCCCGGAGATGAACTTCTGGATTAGCGAGGAGTTTGCCTTCCCAATCCACGGCCGCCGCAATGGTCAGAACCCCATCCTCTGCTAGTTGTTGGCGTTCCTTCATGACATGGTGATGGACAATCCCGTTCCGATCGACCAGTTCAATTCCTGATGGCACTTTGCCCCCGACCCGGATGCGATCGGTAGTCAGTTCTACCACATCTCCATTGTCGATAATCACCATGTTTTCCTTGGGAATCCCCATGCTGTGCGCCATTTCTGCGTGTTTAACTAGCATTCGGTGTTCCCCATGGACAGGGATAAAGAATTTCGGTCTAGTCAGGGCTAGCATCAGCTTGTGGTCTTCTTGAGCGCCATGGCCAGAAACGTGAATGCCCTTATCTTTGCCGTAGACGACCTTGGCACCGAGAATCATCAGGCGATCGATACAATTGACCACGGGGATTGTATTTCCGGGAATCGGATTCGCTGAAAAGACGATCGTATCTCCTTGTTTGACCTTAATTTCCCGGTGATCACCACGAGAGATGCGGGTCATTGCCGACATATCTTCACCTTGGGAACCAGTAGTGAGGATCAAGACCTTATCATCGGGGAACTGCCGCAGGGAATGGAGCGGAGTAAAGAGATTGTCAGGGCATTTGATATAACCTAGAGTCCGGGCATGGGCAATCACGTTGAGCATCGATCGACCCACGACTCCCACGACTCGCCCGTGTTTTTGAGCCAACTGTAAAATAATATTTACTCGATGCACAGAAGAAGCAAAGGTTGTCACCATGATCCGCCCGTTAGCTTCAGCAAAGACTCGATCGAGATTGGGGCGCACCGAAGCCTCGGAAGGAGTATGGCCCGGCACTTCCGCATTGGTAGAATCGCTGATCAAACACAGCACACCTTTTTCCCCATGTTCGGCAAGTTTTTGTAGATCAAAATATTCTCCATCTACTGGTGTATGGTCGATCTTGAAATCTCCAGTATGGATAATTACGCCCAGGGGAGTATGGATAGCGACGGTGAAACTATCGGCGATCGAGTGAGTATTGCGGATATATTCCACCAAAAAATGGGAACCCATGCGCACCATTTCCCGTGGGGCAACCGTATGGAGAGTCGTCCGGTTAGCAACTCCCGCTTCGTCTAGTTTCCCCGCCAGCAAAGCCATGGCTAAACGAGGTCCATAGATATTGGGAATATCAAACTGCTTCAGGTGGTAGGGAATCCCGCCAATGT
Source organism: Microcoleus sp. GA_180221_E-2-1-MAG-45_12 (assembly GCA_020692245.1). Taxonomy (GTDB): domain Bacteria; phylum Cyanobacteriota; class Cyanobacteriia; order Cyanobacteriales; family JAAUUE01; genus JAAUUE01. The sequence continues at coordinate 10,370 of JAIMKT010000055.1, read as the reverse complement.
GGTCTTCATGCCCGTGGGTGACAATCATCCCCTTAATTTTGTGGCGATTCTCCCGCAGATAGGTCATATCCGGCAGCACGACGTTAATACCCGGCATCCCATCGGCTGGAAACCCAATCCCCGCATCTAACAAGACAATTTCATCTTGGTATTCAAACACACAGGTATTCTTCCCAATCTCGTGTAGCCCGCCGAGGGGAATAATTTTTAGACCTTGGAAATTATTACTTGCAGAATTGGCTGCTTTGCCATTTTGAATGATGACTTTACCATTTTGGTTATTTAACTTCACTCCTTGATTGAGAATTGGCATGTTGTTAGCTGGGGTTACAGAATTTTGATTGTTTGGCATAATTTGTTTGATGTTGTTTGATAGTTAATAGTTTTGGTTGATTTGTGGCTGATTGTGGTTGATCTGTGGGTAGTTAACTTGAAATTGACTAACTTTCATTGACGAAAGATGAATTAACTACAGGGAGTTGGGCTATTAATTCCTAGGGGTAATCAACCGAAGCTAGGGTTAATATCGAGGGAAAGCTGATGGCAAAAATATCAGACTAAATAATCCCTTGAGAACATTGCAGCGAGGGGATTCTAGAAGAAGCAAAAACACTAAAATTAGACTGCTTTAGGTTCGATCTGATTTTGGTAATAACTTCGGTCAAAAATTTGCTAAAAAAATGAAATCGAGAAAACATCTGAGGAGATTTCTTGGAGAAATGTTTAATCATGAAAGACTTGTAGTTAAATTCTTGTAGTCCAAACAACCGGGTTTGATTTGGCTCGATCGAGTTAATACCTATTAATACCTAGGGTAGATATTGAAATCTAAATTAAAATTTTAAATCAGAAATTAAGCAAATTTAGATATTCTTAGATTTTCTAGATATTCTTAGATTTTCTAAGTCTAGCAACTTTATCTAGATTTAGATAGCTGATAAGAAATTACAAATTAGATCGCTCAAATTAGTTGTAGCTCCTTTAATAACTTTTCAAGGCTTGGCTGCCATTCCTCTGGGTAGGGGCTGAGGGGCGATCGACACTCACCGACTTTCCATCCCTGCATTTCTAAAGCTGCCTTGAGGGGAATGGGGTTGGTGGTGGCAAACAAAGCCTTGAGCAGAGGAAATAACTGACAGTGAATCGACCTTGCTAGTTGATGATTCCCCGCCTCAAATCCTTGGATCATTTCTTGCAGCTTCTCTCCTACCAAATGACTTGCTACACTAATCACTCCATAACTCCCCACCGCCAACATGGGCAAGGTTAGGGAATCATCTCCAGAATAAATGCGAAACTCTGGGGGAGTTAGGCAGCGGACTTGGCTGACTTGATCAAGAC
>JAIMKT010000055.1:0-9006 GCA_020692245.1 Microcoleus sp. GA_180221_E-2-1-MAG-45_12 | reverse complement strand
ACAATGTTCGGAATCTCCGCCAGTTGGGCAACGGTTTCTGGCAATAGATTTTGTCCAGTTCTACCGGGAATGTTGTAGAGAATCAAGGGAAAGTCTGGACAGGCTTGGGCGATCGCCGCAAAATGCTGATATAAGCCTGCTTGGGGTGGTTTGTTGTAGTAAGGCACTACTTGGAGAGAACCATCTAACCCTAGTTTAGCAGCTTTGGTGGTGGCGGCGATCGCCTCATGGGTAGAATTAGAACCAGTTCCGGCAATAACCTTCCCCTTCCCCGCCACTGCTTTCTGCACCACCTGAAACAATTCAAACTCCTCTTCCCAAGTCAGGGTCGGAGATTCTCCCGTAGTTCCACAAACCACGATCGCATCTGTACCGTGGTCTACCAAGTGGGCGGCTAATTCCTCCGCAACTTGATAGTTAACACTCTTGTCCTCATGAAACGGCGTAATCATTGCCGTAATAACCCGACCTAGTTCTACCACATTCCTCTTGCCTATATTGATTCTTAAGACTATGTTCTTAGTCTGTATTTATTTAGCCTACTTTAGAATAACTAAATTAACCAGATGAGACTAAGTTTAATAACTAAACGGTTAGGGCAGTTGCTGGAGAAGAACGAAGCCAGCCTTTATTTACCAGCAGTTCAGCTATTTGTACAGCATTGAGCGCCGCACCCTTACGAATCTGATCGCCACTTAGCCACAATTCTAACCCACAAGGATGGGAAATATCCTGACGGATTCTACCCACTAGCACTTCATCTTTACCACTTGCTTCTAGGGGCATAGGAAAATAATTTTTCTCCCAATCTTCCACTAGCTTCACTCCCGGAGCTTTGGCAATCAAATCCCTTGCTTGCTCTACAGGAAATGGGCTAGCAAACTCAAGGTTAACTGCCTCAGAATGCGCCCGTAACACTGGCACCCGAATACAGGTAGCTGTGATCCGCAGATCGGGGACTCCAAAAATTTTCTGGGTTTCCTTAACCATCTTTACTTCTTCTTCACAATAACCTTCAGAGTTCAGGGGTGAATTGTGGGGAAATAAATTAAAGGCAAGGGGGTAGGGAAAAATTTCCGGTTGGGCAGGATTGCCATCAAGGATAGCTTGGGCTTGGGTTTGCACCTCTGCCATGGCTCTGGCTCCGGCTCCACTAGCAGATTGGTAGGTCGCCACCACAATTCTCTGGACTGGTTGAACTTGGTGCAGGGGATACACCGCCATATTCATTAAAATTGTGGAGCAGTTGGGATTGGCAATGATGCCCTGATGGTGTTGGGCGGCTTGGGGATTGATTTCCGGGATTACCAAAGGCACGAGGGGATCCATGCGAAAGGCACTGGAGTTGTCGATCGCCACCGCTCCGGCTGCCACTGCTTTGGGAAGCCAAGTTTTAGAAATAGACCCCCCAGCAGAAGCAAGAACTATATCAATATTTTCAAAACATCCCTCAGTGACGGGTTCAATGGTTAATTTTTCGCCCTGAAACTCCACCACCTGTCCCTGCGATCGAGGGGAAGCCAACAGCCGCAAATCTGCCAAAGGAAAATTTCGATCGGCTAATAAAGCAATCAATTCAGTTCCCACTGCCCCCGTTGCCCCCAGGATAGCAACCCGTACTGGTTTAGACAAAATACGCCTCCTTAAAAATAAAAAACAACCTGAAAACAAATCTATTTAGTACGCATTCAAGATATCAACAGTCTTTTGATGATTTTTCACGTACTTTTCTATGCACTCTCAATAACTATAATCAACTGCCGAAGCTGATTTTCAACTCAAAAAGCCCTTTGAGCCTACCTTTGGGGGCAACCCCAGCAAAAACTTGGAGATAGATCAAAAAGTTTGATACACTTAACCTTGATATGCCTCAGCTTGTTTAAAACCCTAGCACGGCTAAGCCCGAAAAGATATCACAAATATTATTACCAGTTATTAGATAGTTAGTCAATGAAAGTTACCCAGGAAAAATTACCCCAAAGTCAAGTCCAGCTACAAATTGAGGTTCCCGCAGCAAAATCTCAACAGGTCTATGAACAAGTAGTCAGAAGCCTGACCCAAAATGTGAAGCTTCCTGGGTTTCGTCAAGGCAAAGTTCCCCAAAAAGTCCTCATCCAACGTCTCGGAGAATCCCGCATCAAAGCCAATACCCTAGAGCAACTCCTCCAAGACAGTCTCCGGGAAGCCCTGACCCAAGAAAAAATATATCCCATCAGTGAGTACGAACTCGCTACAGAGATGGATGATATCTTGAAAACCTTCGTTCCCGGTCAGCCCTTAACTTTCACGGTGAAATTTGATGTCCCTCCAGTGGTCAACCTTAGCGAGTACAAGGGGCTGAAAATTGTGGTGGAAGAGCTGAAAGTCACCGAAGAAGAAATTGGTGAGTTTCTTGAAGAAAAGCGCAAGGAAAATGCTCCCCTTGTCCCTGTAGAAGGTCGAGGCGCTCAACTAGGAGATGTGGTCATTATTGACTATCTAGGCAAGCTAGAGGGAGAAGAGACAGCCCTAGCGGGGGGCGAAGCTCAAGATTTCCAACTGGAATTAGAAAAAGGACGTTTCATTGAAGAGTTTATCGACGGAATTGTCGGTATGGAATCGGGGACAACCAAGCAGTTGCCAGTGAATTTTCCTGAAGACTATCCACGGGAAGATCTGGCGGGTAAGCCTGCGGAATTTACCATTACTCTCAAGGAAATCAAGGAAAAGGAATTGCCAACCCTTGATGATGACTTTGCCCTGGAGTTTAGTGAGTATGAGACCCTAGCAGAGTTGAAAGCCACGATCGAGAAAAACTTTGAAGAGCGGAATACTCAAGAAATGCAGACGGCGAAGGAGAAAGCGATCGCCAAAGAATTAGTTAAAATTGTCGAGGTGGATTTACCAGAATCGATGATTGTTAATGAATCCAACTTCATGCTCCGGCAAGCCATCTCTCAACTAGAAAAAATGGGCATGGATGTAAATGGCATCATGAACGATACTTTCATCCGGGAAATGCGCGATCGCTCTCGTCCAGAAGCTATAACCAGTCTCCAACAAACTTTGGCTCTCCTAGAAGTTGCGAAGCGGGAATCTCTAATTCCTTCAGAAGCAGAGGTCAAGGAGGCAGTAAGTGACTACATGGCTCAGATTCAAGGGAAAAATAATGTTGACAAGGAAAGACTGCAAGAATTTTTCCAAGAAGACATGACTAAGGCTAATGCCCTGAAATGGCTGGTGGAGCAGGCAGAGGTAGAATTAGTTCCTGAAGGAACCCTGGTAGATGAAGAAGAATTAGATGAAGAAGAGTTAGATGAGGAGCAAGTGATCGCAGAAATCGAGGAAGCGATCGAGGTATCAGCCTCTGAAATCCCAGACTCCCAAGCTCCAGATCCCAAAGCCCCTTAGTTTGTTTAGACGAGGTGACTTGGTGAAAACATCAGAAAAATAGATGAAGTAGAGAGAGCCTATTTCTGGTAGCTGCTGGAAGAATAGTTAATCCTAAGCCATAATGAAGGGGAAAAGGTAGGCGACCTTGGGGGCTATCTTCATCTCATCAAAATTAGCTAGATTTTCTAAGTTTCCAGAACTACTGAAATTGCTGAAATCACTGAAATAATTACCAAAATCACTCTGAGAATTAATCTAAAATCACTAAAATCAATATGATTCGATCGACCTCACCCTACCAAAACTTTACCAGTCTCAACCCTTGGGACTGCACTTCCCTTAAAACTCCAGCCATGACCACCACATCTATAATGGGGACAGCCATGGGGGCAACCAGCACCGTAGTTCCCATGGTCGTAGAGCAGTCTGGTATGGGAGAAAGAGCCTTTGATATCTATTCTCGGCTATTGCGGGAGCGGATCGTTTTCCTTGGTACTCCTGTAGATGACACCGTTGCCGACTCTCTAGTTGCCCAGCTCCTATTCCTAGAAGCGGAAGACTCCGAAAAAGATATCCAGATTTATATCAACTCTCCCGGCGGCTCCGTCACGGCAGGTATGGCTATCTACGATACAATGCAGCAAATTCGCCCTGATGTCGTCACTATTTGTTATGGGTTGGCAGCAAGTATGGGAGCTTTTCTCTTGTCTGGTGGCACTCCCGGAAAACGTATGGCTCTCCCCAGCGCCCGGATCATGATCCACCAACCCCTCGGCGGAGCGCAGGGACAAGCTGTAGATATTGAGATCCAAGCTAAGGAAATCCTCTATCATAAGCGTATCCTCAATCAACTCTTGGCTCAACACACCAGACAGCCCCTAGAAAAAATTGAGGCAGATACCGAGCGTGATTTCTTTATGTCTCCTGCGGAAGCCAAGGACTATGGACTAATTGACCAAGTAATTTCCCGTGAAAATACTGCCAACTAATCCGACATAACATCAAATTCATGCCTACTAATGCCAACTAATTAATCTGAGGCAGCTATGTCTAAGTACGACTCCCATCTAAAATGTTCTTTCTGTGGCAAATCCCAAGAGCAAGTCCGCAAGCTAATTGCCGGGCCTGGGGTTTATATCTGTGATGAGTGTGTTGACCTATGTAATGAAATTTTAGATGAGGAGTTACTAGATTCTAGCAGCCCCCTCCAGCCTCCGGCTCCCAAGGCAGAACCTACCCAGAAGCGCAGGCAAAGAACTGGGGGGATCGTCATGCAGCAGATTCCGAAGCCGAGGGAATTGAAAAAATATCTCGATGATCATGTGATTGGTCAAGACGAAGCCAAGAAAGTTCTGTCAGTGGCGGTGTATAACCATTACAAGCGTCTGAGTTTCTTACAAAATAAGAATACCAAAACTGCTAATAGTGCTGAGGACACGGTAGAACTCCAAAAGTCCAATATTCTGTTAATGGGCCCCACTGGCTGTGGGAAGACTCTCCTCGCCCAGACCCTTGCCAGTATTCTTGATGTTCCCTTTGCGGTAGCCGATGCCACGACTCTGACCGAAGCGGGTTATGTGGGGGAAGATGTGGAGAATATTCTGCTGCGGTTGTTGCAGGTGGCAGACCTAGATGTGGAGGAAGCCCAACGGGGAATTATCTATATTGATGAAATTGATAAGATTGCCCGCAAGAGCGAAAATACTTCGATTACCAGAGATGTGTCTGGGGAAGGCGTGCAGCAGGCTCTATTGAAAATGTTGGAGGGGACGATCGCCAACGTGCCGCCCCAGGGTGGGAGAAAGCATCCTTACCAAGAATGTATCCAGATTGACACCAGCAATATTCTCTTTATTTGTGGGGGAGCTTTTGTTGGTCTAGAGAAAGTTGTGGAGCAACGGACTGGTAAGAAATCTATGGGCTTTGTCCAATCTGGGGATCCAGCGACCAAGGATAAGCGCACGGCGGATATTTTGAGGCAGTTGGAGCCAGATGATCTAGTCAAGTTTGGGATGATCCCGGAATTTATCGGGCGGGTTCCCATTGTGGCTGCCTTAGAACCTCTGGATGAAAATACGTTGATGGCAATTTTGACGGAGCCGAAGAACGCGCTGGTGAAACAGTATCAAAAGTTGCTGTATATGGATAATGTCCAGTTAGATTTCAAACCGGAGGCAATTCGGGCGATCGCTCAAGAAGCCTATCGACGGAAAACTGGGGCAAGAGCTTTACGAGGGATTGTGGAGGAGTTGATGCTGGATGTGATGTATGAACTACCTTCTCGCAAGGATGTCACCCGTTGTTTGATCACGAAGGAGATGGTAGAGAAGCGCTCTACGGCAGAATTATTAGTTCATCCTTCTTCTCTGCCTAAACCAGAGTCTGCATAAGCTAAAAGTAAGAGGATAGTTATGTAGCAGGTGCGCCGGATTTGGTTGCCGCAATTGTGGTTAGCAGTGTTTCTCTTAATCTAATTGTGACTACATATCTAGAAGCCCTCAAAACCTGTAGATAATCTTGCTCTAGTTTTTTATTGACTACACTTTACCTTAACCCTTTTGGTAGTTGCCATCTTTAATCTAGGAGTGCTGATTGTAGAAAATCATATCCATGATCAAAGCGGCGGATCATTTTACAGTTTAATTCCTGTAATTCATCCACAATATTTGGAATCTCAAATTTGGCAAAGTTCCAAAATCTTCTCACAACTTACCCATTTGACTTCCACAACCAGAACAAGTTGATCATTCTGATTATGAACTGACAAATCCCAGCCAGAATTCTGATTAGGAAATGTTAATTTAGCATTTATAGACAAAACCTAATAGTTGTGTAATTAAATTGCCGCTGTAACCCAGTTTTGGAGGGTGGTAACTACTTCTGTAATCGCAATTTCTTGGGATTTTTTGGTAGCTCGATCAACCACCTCGACTTTTCCAGCAGCAAGCGATCGCCCCGTTACAATCCGGTAAGGAATGCCAATTAGGTCTGCATCCTTGAACTTCACCCCCGCCCGTTCATCTCGATCGTCCCATAGGGTTTCTACACCAGCTTGATTTAACTCTGTATAAAGTTGTTCTGCCACCTGCATTTGATTGGCATCGGTGATGTTAGGAACACAGATGATGGCGTGGTAGGGAGCGATCGCCGTGGGCCAAATAATCCCATCTTTATCGTAGGATTGTTCCACCGTTGCTTGGGCTAACCGGGAAACGCCGACACCGTAGCAGCCCATAAACAGGGGTTTTTCTTCTCCTTGCTCGTTGGTGAAAGTTGCTCCCATGGCTTGGGAATATTTGGTTCCTAGCTGGAAAATATGTCCAACTTCGATGCCTCGTGCGGTTTTCAAGAGTTGCTCTGGATTGTGTATGGCTTGATCGCCCACTTTAGCTTTCCTCAGGTCTACTACTAATTCCGGTAGCTGGAACTGCGATCCCCAGTTGGCTCCAAAGACGTGGTAATCGGTTTCGTTGGCTCCGGTGGCAAAGTTCGCTAAGTCTACGGCGGTGCGATCGACCAATCTCAAAAACTGGGGATGAACTTGAGGGGATTTGGCAATGTAGCTATCAGCTAAATCGGGGGCAATATAGCCCAAGGGCAAGGGTTTAGCTGCCCATTTCTCTTGCATTTCAGCATTGGGAACTTCTAGGGAAATTACGGTTTTGCCGCCGTAGTTGGGAGCGAGATTGGTGAGAGCATTCTGGAGTTTGACTGGGTTAACATCCTGATCGCCCCGGATATTGACCAAAACTAAGACGGTAAGCCCGTTGTCGTAGGTGACTTGGTAGAGGACATTTTTGAGAATATTGGTGGGGGAACATTTACCAATTTTGGCAAGTTTCTCGATTGTCTCCGTCTTGGGGGTGTGGTGTTTGGCGTATTCGGTGAAGGGAGAGGGGACAACCTCGGCGGGGAGGGATACGGCTTTTTCGAGGTTGGCAGCATAGTTACCATCTTCGGTGTATAAAATCTCGTCTTCCCCAGCATCGGCAAGGATCATAAATTCTTGGGAACCGGAACCACCGATCGCCCCAGAATCTGCCTCTACTCCCCGGAACTCCACACCACAACGGCGCAAAATATTTTGGTACGCGATCGCCATCTGGTCGTAGGTGACTTTGAGACTAGCTTCATCGGGATGGAAGGAGTAGGCATCTTTCATGATAAATTCCCGACCCCGCATCAGCCCAAACCGGGGACGAATCTCATCCCGAAACTTGGTCTGGATTTGGTACAAAGTGGTAGGTAACTGGCGGTAGGAAAAGATCATTTCCTTGGCGATCGTGGTGATCACTTCTTCATGGGTTGGGCCTAGGGCAACTTCCCGGTCTTGGCGATCTGTAAAGGCAAACATAATTCCCTCGGCTTGGGTGTAGGTATCCCACCTGCCGGATTCTTTCCACAGTTCGGAAGGTTGTAGGGCTGGCAGCAGGCACTCTTGGGAGCCGATCGCATTCATCTCTTGCCGGACAATTTCGGAAACTTTTTGCAATACCCGCCACATCAAGGGCAGATACGCATACACCCCACTGCCAATTCTGCGAATGTAGCCCGCCCGCAACAACAATTTATGGCTGGGAATCTCTGCCTCTGCTGGTTCTTCCCGCAGGGTGACAAAAAGCATTTGTGATAGGCGCATGGCTACAACTCTCTAATGGGAAACTAAATTTAATTATCTCTAGACTATCAGATTTTCAGCCCCGTCCCTTCTAGGTATGACTTAGAATCAGGGCAAACGCATCCTAGCCCCCCAAATCTTGGTTCTTGTGGATGCGACTGCTAGAAACTTTCTAGAAACTTTTAAAACATATTCTCAAGTGAAAATATCTGGGTCATCATCGTGGACTTTTCCCGCTTGGGTCAATAACGCCTGCGCCTGTTCTGGATTGGTGGAGATGAGTTCTAGTAAATCCCATTTAGAAATACCGAGGCGGTGGGCATAATATTCAGTTTGGGTGAGGATGCGATCGTGGGATTGCCGGAGATACATAGCGACCACGGCGGCGGCTTGTTGATTAACTTTCCTGCCCAAGAAAAAAGCCATGGCTGTCAATAACCGCATTTCATAGTCTGGTAAGGTCGGCAGGGTCAGGATTTGCTGATCTTGTTGTTGATCTGGGTGTTGATCTTGTTGATCCTCTGGGGGATGTTCTTGATTTGAGTCAAGGGTCATAGATGCTGGCGGGAGGCAATGGTGAATAGGTCTAGAAAGTTAATAGCGAATGCGGGGATCGATGAGGGCATTGATAATATCGATCGCAATACTGGCAAAAACTACAATACTAGAGAAAAACACCATAATTCCCTGCACCATAGGATAGTCCCGGAGTTCGATCGCCTTAAATAACCGATTCGCCAAACCCGGCCAAGAAAAAGTTACTTCTGTTAAAACTGCACCCCCTAGAAGCGAGGCAAAGGTCAGCCCCAAGACTGTAATTACTGGGATCATGGCATTTTTCAGAGCATGGGAGAATAAAATTTTGCCTTCTTGAATCCCCCTTGCCCTCGCTGCTTCCACATAATCTGACTTAAGGGTCTGCCGGAGATTGACCCGGACAATCCGTTCAAAAATGCCACTGATCAATATGCCCAAGGTGATACTAGGTAGGGCGAGGTGATGCAGAGCAGTGAAGA
>JAIMKT010000054.1:17441-28577 GCA_020692245.1 Microcoleus sp. GA_180221_E-2-1-MAG-45_12 | reverse complement strand
ATGCTTTTATTTATTCATTCTACGTCCTTACTGGGGCGGCGCTTGCTATAACAATAGCTCCACTAAAATCGACATTCCAAAGAGTTGCTCCAGTAATAATAGATTCACTGAGGTTAGCTTCACTGAGATTAGCTCCAGTAAGATCGGTAAAATCCAATGACGCTTTAATAAGTTTAGTATTCCTTAAATTAGCTCCACCTAAGTCGGCTAGAATTAGCATCGATTTATTTAAAATACATTCACTAAGATCGCATTCACTGAGATCGCATTGATTTAAATCAGCGCCACTTAGATCAGCACCACTTAGATCAGCTCCGCTGAGGTTTTTTAAAGATACTTTTCTTAATGGTATATCTTTAATCTTTGTCAGTTCTTTATATCTATAAATAGTCTGGATTTTTACTAAAGCTTGTGGTGTACCTGAGACTAATACTGAAGATGCAACTATAAGCTCCCCGCCAACTATTTTAATAGAATTATCACCAGTAATTCGCTGTAATTGTTTGATTATTATTCTTAATTGCCCTTGAGTCAAAAGAGTTTCAAATTCAATATATAATTGAGGTTGTTTATCCATTAAAGTTACTTTATAATCGGACTGAGTAACTTGTTTAAAACTTGGACGAGACGCTGAATTCTCTTCTAATATTTCTTCATCTCTCTCTGCTATATCACGCCATTTAAGCTTTAATGCACTGCAAATTTTACTGAAATTTTCATGGGTAATCGGCTTTCTGCTAAAGAAACTAGTCACTGTTGATCTTGAACATAACAGCTTTGTTTCTGCTAGAAAAGTTTTAGTAAAGCCAAGATCAATTAGTGCCTCCTCAGCGAGCTTTACCCCTATTTCTGATGCAATTAAAGACCTTCCCACTATTTTCCTCAATATTTACAAATATTCTAAATAGTAACAGATTTAAATAAAACTCAAGCAAACATAGGCAAAACTCAAGCAATGTAAGCGGATGAAAACCACGAAAGCCATTTTTGCTCAAAGTTAAGAATAAAAGGGCTGAGGCAAAGGCTGAAACCTCTATTTCTATGTTGCCACAAGTTCTATAAAGCCGCCCTGAAAACTCAAGCACTGTTGATGAACAAAAGTTAGTCGAAGTTAGCCCCCAGTCAGACATTCCCTATCTTAGATTAGCAATGTAAACCACATTCAGGATTTCAAATATGTTAACCGAAAATTCCGTAAATACCCAAGTTGCAAGCACTCAAACTGCGATCTCTGTTCCCACAAACCCCAACAGCCTCGTCCCTCCGAACCTCCCCGCCTTCGATCCCTATAGCCCCTTTTGGATTCTCATTGGTTTAGCCATTCTCCTAGAAAGAGCAAAATCTGGGCAGGTCAGAGCGAGACAAATCCAACGGCGGAGAAGATAGAAAGATAGTGATTATGCAAATAATCCAGTAATACCTTCAAACCCATAGGGTGCGTTTAATTCCCCAGCGCACCTTTTTTTATTAATTGCCAAGTAAGTACATTTTCTGGATTAATTTCATAGTCATTAATGCGATCGTCAAGTTCACGCTTTTGTGTTGGTGTCAACTCTGGATAGGCTTGATCCGCAGCAATACCATCCCAGATTGCCTGAACAAGAATGATTCTATCTTCAATGCTCAGAGATGAAATTTCATTTAAAGTACCTGTAATATCCATTAAAATCTTCCTCCTTGTGATCTTTCCCTCGGTAATCTGGCTCGATCGAACTTCATCCAACAAAAAGGGAGCCTTAGCCCCCTAAATTCTATTAAATATTTCAACAAGATTTTGCCAATCAACTAATCCCAAAGATAGCGACTTATTGACCAAGCTGTTTTCTCAGTTCCTCTAGCTCCGCATCTACCTCAGTTACAGGGGCTGCGGTCGAAGTAGTGCCTGCGGGGAGAGACTGGGGAGTGGGTGCTCCGGCGAGGGAGGCTTTCATGGCGGCAAGTTCATCATCCACATTGCTACCAGATTCAAGGAGAGCAAATTGGCTTTCTAGATCAGCTCCGCCAATTTCTGCAGCCGCTTGAGAACGAGCCTCCATTTCCAAGACTTTTTCTTCCATCCGCTCAAAGGCTCCCATAGCCGAGCTAGTCCCCAGCTTACCTACAGCAGTCTGGAGTTGCTCTTGGGCTTTCGCTGCTGCTACCCTCGACTTGAGCATATCCTTCTTGGTTTTTGCCTCAGAAATCTTGCTCTCCAAGGAAATCAGATTCCGCTTGAGGGTATCAACCTGCCCCAATTGCTGATCTAGTTGCGACTTGAGGACATTAGCCGCCTCCGTCACAGTTTTTTTTCTGACCAGAGCATCTTTGGCTAGGCTTTCTTCTCCCTTTTGCAGAGCCAACTGCGCCCGTTGCTGCCAAGTATTTGCCTCTGATACATTTTTGCTGTATTGCTGTTCTGTGCGTTTCTGGGTCGCGATCGCCCGAGCCACCGCCTGTCGGAGTTCGATCAAGTCCTCCTGCATATCAATCAACGCCTGCTCCAGAACCTTTTCTGGATCTTCCGCCTTGCTCACCACGTCATTAAGGTTGGCCCGGACAACTCGACTAATCCGATCAAATAATCCCATGTATCTATCCTCGTTGAATCCGTTTTACTAACTAAGAAATTCGTTCCTCGATTATTACTGTCATCCTAGGAGAAATCTTGAGGAGACATCTGAAAAATAAAAACTTCCTTCTTATCAGTTTAAGAAAAACTTAGGGAAAATTGCTAGACTAGTTCAAGTTTTTTTTCATTTCTTCAACAATTTCTCGAAGATTAAATAAAAATTACTGAACCTTGCCTAATATCTACCTAGAATTTAGTTGATTATTTAGCTTGATATTTAGCCACTATGGGCAGATATCTACCCTAAATTTAACTATACTGCTCCTCCACGTCAAGATTAAATAACATTTGTAGAGTTTGCATGGCTCGTCGTCGGGCTTCGATGTCCTGTTGCGCTCGGAGTTGTACCATTGGGTCATGGAGAATTTTATTAACAATGCCTCTGGTGAGAGCCTCGATCACTTCTTGGTGCTTGTCCCCAAACTCGGAACCCAAGCGAGAAAGGGCTTTTTCCATTTCCTGCTCCCGGATGCTTTCGACCTTATTTCGCAACGAGCTAATGGTGCTGACGGTTTCCAGCGATCGCCACCACACCTCAAAAGCATCTACCTCTTCATCCAAAATTCCCTCAGCTTCTTGGGCCATCTTTCTGCGGGCTTCTTGGTTTTGGGCAACTACAGCCTTCAAGTCATCCACATTAAAAGCCTTGACGTGGGCGAGTTCATTCACATCCGCCGCCACATTCCGGGGGACAGCAATATCAAAGAGCATGAGATGGTGATAACGGGGGAGGACTTCGGCGAGGTGAGATTTGTCTAGGAGAGGCTCCATGGAAGCAGTCCCGGTAAATACCAAATCAGACTCAGCGATCACCTTGACCATGTTAGTTAGATCGTGGACTTGAAATGCGCCATCAGGAAATTGTTTTGCCAACTCCCAAGCCTTGTCCATCGATCGATTAATAATCGTGATTTCCTTCGCCCCCTTCGCCAGCAAATGCTGCACCAACAGCCGAGCCATTTTCCCTGCCCCTAAAATCGAGATGCGATAATCCGCAAAACTCTCCACCTGCATCTGAGCTAGTTCCACCGCCGCCGAACTGATGGACACTGCCCCTGTCCCAATGCTGGTTTCTGTGCGAACCCGTTTCCCGGCAGTCAAGGCTTGCTTAAATAGGCGATTTAGCACCGTGCCAATGCCGTTAAATTGCTGTCCTAATTTGTGGGTATGTTTCACCTGGGCCAAAATCTGCCCTTCCCCCAACACAAGGCTATCTAACCCAGAAGCCACCCGCATCAGGTGCATCACCGCATCTTGGTGCAGCAAAATAAATAAATGACTCCGCAGTTCTGCCAGAGCGATATGGCTATATTCCGCCAAATACTGGATTAGTTCTCGCACCCCCTGCTCGGTTTCCTTAGCGACAATGTAAATTTCTAGACGATTACAAGTACTCAGAATGGCAGCTTCTTCAATGTGGGGCAAAGCTCTTAATTGCTGGAGGGCTTGTTCAATCTTGGTTTCTTGGATACTCAGTTTTTCTCTAATTTCCACTGAGGCTGTTTTATGACTTAAACCTACGACTAAGATGTTCATTGGTTAATCGTTGAAATTTGTTAATGGTTATTAAAGTGATTAAATAGCTGATTAATCGGGTTTAGGGGTTTTTCTTGAGGTTGCCAAGAAGTTAAATCTAGAGAGCAGCCTAATTATCCTAGCTTTGGGCTAATTTTTGGTTTTTAATTTGTGTGTTGATAGAGATTTTGAAATGGAGATTTTTGATAAATGTTGATGAAAGTTGGTAAAAGTTTTTGCTTGGGCTTAATTGGGAAATGATAAAAATGTTCGATCGAGGAGCCGCCTAGGAATTTTTGATCAAGATTCTTGCTAGATATTTTTCTAGAAAGGGCAACCAGACAAAGATTACCCTTCCTTTTTCAGGACTATCTTAATTGTAGGTTTTTGGGCTGATCAAACAAATGAATCGTATCCACAAACCGGACAGTTTTTGATTGGCTAGAGATAACTAGAGACTGGGTTCTAGCTCCACCACCAAAGAAGCGGACTCCTTCCATCAGAGTACCGGGGGTGATCCCACAGGCAGCAAAGAGTAAGGTTTCCCCAGAGGCTAACTGATTAGCATTGTAAACCTTATCAGGATCCGTAATGCCCATGCTTTGGAGGCGCTCAATATTGCTTTCTCTGCTTTCCCCAATTAGACCAGTTTTCACAACTTCAGGATCGTAGATCAACTGTCCTTGGAAGTGACCACCGATACATTCGAGGGCAGCAGCAGAAATAACTCCTTCAGGAGCAGCCCCAATCCCCATCAGCGCATGAATATTGGTTCCGGAGAAAGCGCAGGAAATCGCCGCCGACACATCTCCATCACTAATTAGTCTAACCCTTGCTCCGGCAGTGCGAATCTCTTGGATTAAGTCTTTGTGACGGGGACGATCCATGACGACAATTACGAGGTCTTCGATCGCTCTGCCCATGCAATCAGACAGAATCTTCAGGTTCTCGGTAGCGGATTTGTTAATATCCACATGACCCTTAGCCACTGGAGGTGCAGCCAACTTTTTCATGTAGAAGTCAGGAGCCGCAAACAAGCCACCTTTTTCAGCGATCGCCAAGACTGCCATGGAGCCATTTTGACCATAGGCAACCAAGTTTGTCCCTTCGCAGGGGTCAACAGCAATATCAATTTCCACTAGTTCCTCTGGGTTACAGAAAGAGCCAGCATTTTCTTGGGTACAAATACCCACTTCTTCGCCGATATAAAGCATGGGAGCATCGTCCCGTTCGCCTTCACCGATCACAATCCGGCCCCGCATATGAATTTTGTTCATCCGTTCGCGCATTGCTTCTACGGCTACTTGGTCAGCAATATTTTTTTCACCTTTACCCATCCACTTGGAGGAGGCGATCGCTGCCTGTTCAACTACTTCAATAATTTCTAAACCTAATGTATTTTCCACAAATCCCAGTCTCCATTAAATCCTTAAATATAGCTTGATGTTTCAGCTTTATGTTCCATTAAGAAGTCTATCAGAGGCGGGTGACTGTTGGTATGGAGTAAGAAGTGTGGTTATGTTAAGTTTTACTGCTGAAAAGACTTCGGGGCTATGGTGATTAATGATTTGAGAATAATCTAACCATCAGCTAAAGCCCTGCTCGATCGCCCTAGCCAATTTCTTAACGAGATAATTATTAGTCAAGAAATTTAGTCGAAAAGATAATTATCAGAATTTATATCTAGTACATCAGCTTGAGCAAAAGGGCAAGATTTTGGGAAAGTTGCCAGGGGTAATTGAGTTTCTACAGATGCAGCTTGACAGGCAGAACCGTAACACTCATCAAATACAGCCTCAAAATGTCGCCTTAAACTAGGACTATTTTTGAAAGCTCTATTCAATCTCCGAGAATGTTCAATGATGGAATAAGCCCAGCTCGGCGATCGCTTTTGGGGTTGATAATGCCATTTAAGAAGATGCTGCAATACTCGAATCAAATTACTTTCGATCGCATCCCGTTCACTCCGACTCATACCTTCGATTTCTTCAAGCAAATTTTCAATATCTAAATGATCTAGTTTGCCTTCTCTGAGCAACCCGGCTGTTTCCTCTAGCCAAAGACTGAAATCAGTTTCATAAAGTGTTTTCACAGCGATCATTTTGTAAAATTCCTTTGCAGAGTGAAATCATCAGCATCTATTAACTTAACTACAGTTTAACTAAATAAAGCCCGACTTCTCCACAAAAAAATCCCCCATCTTTAGTAAGTTGAGGGATGATAAATCTATTTTCCTTCTCTAAGAGTTGTCAAAGAAGATGGTAGATGGAGCTAGGCGATCGAAGCCATTTTTACGTCATTGTTGGCGAGAATTTCTTGGAGTTCTTCCGCATCAACGGTTTCTTTTTCGACGAGCATTGAGGCAATCTTATCGAGGATGGGACGATTGCTAACTAGGACATCTTTTGCCCGGGTGTAGGCTTCATCAACTAAAACCCGTACTTCGTCATCAATGGTAGCAGCGGTGGCATCAGAGAAATCTCGATCGCTGGCAATATCTCGACCAAGGAACATATTCCCAGACTGTCTCCCAAGGGCTACGGGACCAAGGCGATCGCTCATCCCAAAACGGGTAATCATCTGCCGGGCAACTCTGGCTACCTGTTGCAGATCATTGGAGGCTCCGGTGGTGACTTCTTCTTCCCCAAAGATAATTTCTTCGGCAATCCGTCCCCCAAGGGCTACAGCCATCTGGTTTTGCAGATAAGAGCGAGAGTACAAGCCAGAATCCATCCGGTCTTCGCTAGGAGTGAACCAAGTTAGACCACCAGCCCGACCACGGGGAATGATACTGATTTTTTGCACTGGGTCATAGTCTGGCATCAAAGCTCCGACAAGGGCATGACCAGCTTCATGGTAAGCAACAAGGGTTTTCCGCTTTTCGCTCATGACTCGATCTTTCTTCTCTGGGCCAGCAAGGACACGATCGATGGCATCGTTGATCTCATCCATGGAGATTTCGGTCAGGTTGCGGCGGGCGGCGAGAATAGCTGCTTCATTTAATAGGTTCGATAGATCAGCCCCAGTGAAACCGGGAGTCCGGCGGGCAATTTTTTCGAGATCCACATCTTTGCTGAGGGTTTTGCCTCTAGCGTGGACATTGAGGATTTCTAAGCGTCCGGCATAGTCTGGGCGATCGACTACTACTTGGCGATCGAAGCGACCGGGACGGAGGAGAGCTGCATCTAAAACATCGGGGCGGTTGGTAGCAGCGATAATAATAATTCCGGTATTGCCTTCAAAACCATCCATTTCGGTGAGGAGTTGGTTTAAGGTTTGTTCCCGTTCATCATTACCACCACCTAAGCCTGCACCCCGTTGGCGACCGACAGCATCAATTTCATCGATAAAAACAATACAGGGAGCGTTGGTTTTGGCTTGTTCAAACAAATCCCGGACTCGGGACGCACCAACACCGACAAACATTTCTACAAATTCTGAACCAGAAATCGAGAAGAAAGGAACTCCAGCTTCCCCAGCAACGGCTCTAGCAAGGAGGGTTTTTCCAGTTCCCGGAGGGCCAACGAGCAGTACACCCTTAGGAATCTTGGCGCCAACGGCGGTGAAGCGATCGGCATTTTTGAGGAAATCTACAACTTCATTTAGCTCTAGTTTAGCTTGGTCAATCCCCGCCACATCGCCGAAGGTAACTTGGGTTTGGGGTTCCATTTGCACTCTTGCCTTGGATTTCCCAAAGTTCATGGCTTGGGATCCGGGACCATTTTGCGCCCGGCGGACGAGGAAGAATAAACCAATGACTAACAATACGGGAATTAAGAAACCACTTAAACCCCGGAGTATCTGACCATCATCTCCTTGGGGTAGCACAGATATATCAACATTATTGGTAGTCAGGATATTAATGAGTTGGGGATCGTTGGGGAGGTTTACCAGTACTTGGTTACCATCTTGGGCTACGACTAAGGCTCTGGTGCGATCGGCACTCAAACGCACGGTTTCCACTTTCCCATTCTTCACTTCAGAGATTAAGCGGCTATACTTCCATGTTTCTTTGGCAGCAGGCTGTTTGTCTAATAAGGCTGTGCCGAGGGCAATAACGACGATCGCCAGAATGGTGTACAGTCCAGCATTTCTCCACTTTTTATTATTACTATTCACGCGCATTCCCTCCTAGGGTTGTGATCTGGGGAAGTTATATATTCTTATTTTAATCTTAGCTTCTAATCTTAACATTTGTTAAGCTCTCTCAGTTATTTACCCTAAAATCTGCTGTCTATGCTTGGCAAGACATGGACGATCGACAAAATAGCGATTAATCTAGAGCAAAGATAGATATTAATCCAAGCATTAATTTAAGGTAGGAATAGTTTCTATGAGTATTATTACTACTTTAATTTCCCTAGAAGAATTTCTGCAAAAGCCGGAAACTGAGCCTGCTAGTGAATATATCAATGGGGAAATTAGCCAGAAAATCATGCCCAAGAGCAAACATAGCCGCCTACAGATCAAGATTTGTAATGCTATCAATGCGGTGACGGAGGCAGAAAAAATTGCCTATGCTTTTCCAGAGTTGAGGTGTAATTTTGGGGGTCGGTCGATCGTCCCAGATGTTGTGATTTTCCGTTGGGAGCAAATTAAGTTTGATCAAAATGGTGAACCTCTAGATGATGTTTATCTACCTCCAGACTGGATGATGGAAATTCTCTCTCCAGAGCAAAGTCCTAACCGAGTAATTGAAAAAATTCTCCACTGTCTACATCACGGTTGCCAAGGAGGATGGTTATTAGACTCCAGCGATCGCTCTATTCTCATTTTTACTCCCAATCAAGCCCCCTATCTCTGCGTAGGTAGCGAGCGTCCCCTTCTCCCCGCCTTTATCTCCCTAGAACTAACCACAGATCAAATATTTAACTGGTTAAAAATGCAAAATTAAATAAACAAGCTGATGCTTTAGTGTTGAATGCCGATCGCAAATTTTCCACTATTATTCTTGAGCTGCCTAAAATTAAAAGTCCCGACCCTTTGACAGATCAAGACTTTAGTTAAATTTATTTACCTTTTGGTAGCTACACACATTAGGTAGTGAATGTCTAAACTAGGCGGCGTTGCTGGTTGAGGAATAGTTGTAGTTGGGTTCTGGGTTTCTGGGATTGTTGGTGAGGTTCTGGTGACGATCGAGATGACGATCGACAGAGCGGCGGAGGAGTTGCAGTTCCTCTGGTTTCCCGGTGGTCATTTTTTCGGTAATTAAACGCTGGAGCCGGGGAATTTCGGCACTGTTGTAGACCCGAAACTCGCTGTGGATTGTGGCTTTAGCTGTTCGCACCCCCTGATTTAGAACCAAAGAACCTTCGGGGTCAGAAATGGAACGATGGAAAGTGTTGGGGGGAATGCGGAGAATTTTGCCATTCGCTTCGAGGCGGACAATATGGAAAGGGACTTCCCAAGCAAAGTTGATTAAAAAGAAAGTCCGACCACCCTTGAGGGAGAGTAGGTTATCTTCTTGGTTGGGATGCATATAGAACTGCCACTCATCTTCAGGGGTATTGTTGGGGCTAATGGCTGGACCATCGTGGTAGACCAAATCACGGGCATTAGAAGCGGCGATCGTGATATCAAAAAATCTGACACTGGGGGTATCCCGGAACTTTTCGTAAGATAGCAATTCAAACATAGACTCCTCGCAAAATCTTTTTGAGCTTAGGTTGATCAGAAAAAATATCGATCAGTAGCATTGGCACCAGTGAATTAGTTACATCGTGACATCGTGTAAACTTTTATTTCACTACTTATCTACAGTTTAGTTTGGCTCAATTCAGGAATCAAAACCTTTAGTGCATAGAATCTATGCGTAAACCGAATTAAAATACATTAAAGATCAAGTAAACAAGACCGATGAATATTTTTCAGCTAGAAACTCTAATTGCTGTGGCAGAGAAGGGTAATTTCTCCAATGCAGCCCTGAGTTTAGAAGTATCCCAGTCAGCGGTAAGTCGAGCGATCGCCTCTCTCGAAAAAGAATTGGGAGTATCGCTATTGTTACGGGGCAGATTTGGGGCGCGCCCTTCCCTAGTCGGCGAGAGGATTATTACCTATGCCCGAAAAATGGTACAAATCCGGGAACGCATTGACTACGAGATTTATCTGGAAAAAGGATTAGAAGGAGGCAGAATCAGGGTTGCTTCTTTTCGTAGTGCTGCCACCCATCTGTTGCCGTCGGTGATTGCCCGGTTCAGTGAGCAGTTTCCTCAAGTGGGTCTAGAGATTACGGAGGATGATCCCTCTGGAGTAGAGCAGGCTTTGCGGGAAGGACAGGTAGATATTGGGTTATTGCCACTGCCTCGATCGAGCGAATTTGATACTTGGGAAATTGCCAGAGATGAATATGTAGTGTTGTTACCTAAATCAGTAGGGAATCTACCCAGTCAGTTAACTTGGCAGGATTTAGCAAATTTTTCGTTTATTTTGTTTAATTATGCTGAATGCACTTCGGCAGTACGGGATCACTGGGCGCAGTGGGAGCAAACTTTGAAAGTAGCCTACATTGTCAAGGAAGATTCCACCATTGTCAGTATGGTAGCCCAAGGGTTGGGAGCCGCCATCCTGCCCCGGTTAGCAGCTATTCCTATTCCTGAAGAAGTCCAAGTCAGAAAACTGCCAGTCCCCCTAGAACGAGTCATTGGGGCAGCAATTTGGGGAGAAGCTCTCCATTCTCCGGCGGTCTTTGCCTTTCTCGATGCCCTGCGGAATACGGGAAAATTTCAGCTTTAAGTATCTAGAAGCAGCCTATGTTAGGATGTTGATTTTCTAGGGATTGATCTTTAATAACCCAGCAATTAATAAAAATATTAAAAATATGCGGCTATTAATTCTTGGTGGTTCAGGGGCAGGGAAGAGTACTCAGGCGCAACTTTTAGGGAAACATCTCCAAGTGCCATTAATTTCTGTGGGGGAAGTGTTGCGGCAGGCGATCGACCAAGGTTCAGACCTCGGAGAAGAAGCTCGGAACTATGTTGCTAAGGGTGAGCTAATTCCCGATCAAATCATGATTA
>JAIMKT010000054.1:15032-17429 GCA_020692245.1 Microcoleus sp. GA_180221_E-2-1-MAG-45_12 | reverse complement strand
AACGACTCCTTCAGCCCGATGTCCGTTACGGTTGGCTCCTTGAAGGTTATCCCCGCACCGCCTTCCAAGCCGAAGAATTAGATTTTCTCCTCGAAGAACTCCAACAACAGATTAATTTTGCCATCTATCTCAAAGTTCCCGATGCTGTGATGATTAGCCGCTCCCTGGCTCGATCGCTCACCGATGACCAACCAGAAATCCTCGAACGCCGACTCCAACTATTTCAAGAACGAACCCTGCCCCTACTGGAATACTACGGCTGGCGCGATCGACTCCTCACCGTCAACGGCGATCAACCCCAAGCCACAGTCCAACAAGAAATTCAAAAACACCTCGCCCTTAGCTAACCCCATCAAAATAAGCAAAAATAAAAGCCCCGTAACCATACATTTAGCTACAGGGCTTAATCATCAGGGTGCATCTACTAATTATTTGTTACTTCGTGAAAATGGCAATTCTGGAAAATTTTCAAGCAAAATTGTGTTGTGCTACTAAATTTGTGACGGAATTTGCGCTTACGGTTTTTGAATCTAGTTTGAATCTAAGGCATTTCATCTGTAGGGTCTTTGAAAAATTTTCTTTTCATCTAGACGATATTTTCTCAAAAACCTTTACACTTATTAAAATACAGTCTCATTTTTGCGTAGAGACTGCAATAATAGTTTAAAAACTACAAAGATATCAAAAACTCTGTTTCTAAATGCGCCTAATATGCTAAAGAGACAGAGGCACTAAAGTAAACATAAGTCTCAATGGGAGGAGAGTAGTCAATGGGACTACCCTGGTATCGTGTACATACAGTCGTCCTCAATGATCCGGGGCGCTTAATTTCTGTCCACCTCATGCACACCGCTCTTGTGGCTGGCTGGGCTGGATCCATGGCATTGTACGAATTAGCAATTTTTGACCCCAGTGATCCCATCCTCAACCCTATGTGGCGGCAAGGAATGTTCGTCCTGCCCTTCATGGCTCGGTTAGGGGTGACAAAATCTTGGGGTGGTTGGAGTATTGTTCCCGGTGAAAGTGCTGCTGACGTTGGCTTCTGGTCTTTCGAGGGAGTTGCTGCTGCCCACATCGTTTTATCTGGTTTGCTCTTTCTAGCTGCCTGCTGGCACTGGGTTTACTGGGATTTGGAACTTTTCCGGGATCCAAGAACCGGAGAACCTGCCCTAGATTTACCGAAAATGTTTGGGATTCATCTATTCCTTTCTGGGCTGCTGTGCTTTGGCTTTGGAGCTTTCCACCAGACTGGGTTATTTGGTCCGGGGATGTGGGTTTCTGATCCCTACGGTTTAACGGGGAGTATGCAGCCCGTGGCTCCAGCTTGGGGTCCGGAAGGCTTTAATCCCTTTAACCCCGGTGGCGTAGTCGCTCACCATATTGCGGCGGGAGTTGTCGGCATTATTGCCGGGTTGTTCCATCTCACGGTTCGTCCTCCGGAGCGTCTGTACAAGGCTCTACGGATGGGGAATATTGAAACAGTGCTGTCTAGCAGTATTGCGGCGGTATTCTTTGCTGCCTTTGTGGTGGCGGGGACTATGTGGTATGGCAGTGCTACGACCCCGATCGAGCTTTTTGGACCAACTCGCTATCAATGGGATGGCAACTACTTCAAAACCGAAATCAACCGTCGGGTAGAAGCTAGCATCGCTGAAGGCAAAACTGTAGCTCAGGCTTGGGAAGCGATTCCCGAAAAACTAGCTTTCTATGATTATGTCGGCAACAGTCCTGCTAAAGGTGGTTTATTCCGGACTGGACAAATGGACAAGGGTGATGGGATTGCCCAAGGTTGGCTGGGTCATGCAATCTTTGCCGACAAGGAAGGCAGAGAACTTGAAGTCCGCCGCTTACCCAACTTCTTTGAAACTTTCCCAGTTCTGCTTACCGATAAGGATGGCATTGTCCGGGCTGATATTCCTTTCCGTCGGGCAGAGTCGAAGTATAGCTTTGAACAAACCGGGATTACGGCTACTTTCTACGGTGGGGAACTAGATGGTAAAACCTTTAGCGATCCATTGTTGGTGAAGCAGTATGCCCGCCGCGCCCAACTGGGTGAGATGTTTGATTTTGATACGGAAACTCTGGCTTCCGATGGGGTATTCCGCACTAGCCCTCGTGGTTGGTTTACCTTTGGTCATGCTGTATTTGCGCTGTTGTTCTTCTTTGGTCATCTCTGGCATGGCTCTCGGACTCTATTCCGGGATGTGTTTGCTGGGGTAGAAGCCGATATGGAAGAGCAGGTGGAGTGGGGTCGTTTCCAAAAATTGGGAGACACCAGTACCCGCCGCAAAGAGGCTGTTTAGTTAGTTTTCTAGGAGAGATAGCCAAGGGGATTGTCTCTCCTAAACTATTTCTCCTAAACTATTACAGCCATTAGTTTTTTCAGACTATCCAATT
>JAIMKT010000054.1:0-14879 GCA_020692245.1 Microcoleus sp. GA_180221_E-2-1-MAG-45_12 | reverse complement strand
TTACCGAACTACTCAGGAGATCCTGTCATGGAAAGTGTTATTTATATTCTGGTTGTCGCTGGAGCTTTGGCTACTATCTTTTTTGCGATCGCTTTTCGGGAACCACCCCGGATTCCCCGCAAATAGTTAGACTGCCAATCTCTGGGTATCTGAGCCGTTCCTAAGTTACATTGGGAGAGTTCACGGCTCAGAGTTTTCCATTTTTTGATCCTCTCTTTGATCTGCTGAGATCATCTCATTCTCTTTATTTCTTTATTGCTATGCACTGCCCCCAATGTCAATTTACCGACAGTCGGGTGTTAGAATCCCGAGCGACAGAAGCAGGTCAGAGTATCCGCCGCCGCCGGGAATGTTTGCACTGTAAGTATCGGTTTACAACTTATGAACGGATTGAATTTGTGCCGATCGTAGTCCTGAAGCGGGACGGTAAGCGAGAATCTTTTGATCGATCGAAACTGTTGCGGGGAATTATCCGAGCCTGCGAAAAAACGGGCATTCCTCAACAACGTCTAGAAAACCTAGTAGACGAAATTGAATCCCAAATTCAACAAAAACCTGAACGAGAAGTCACTAGTGATAGCATTGGGGAAATAGTATTACAGCAGCTTCAACTCCTCAGTGAAGTAGCCTATGTACGGTTCGCCTCGGTATATCAACAGTTCCAAGGTATTCGAGATTTCGTGCATATTCTCAATCATCTAGAAAATTACCAAGGCCAACCTGCCCTAGACCTAGAAAATATGGAAGTTAATGCTGCCCAACCAAATAGCGAAACTTCTTTTGTGAGTTGAGTTTTGCTGGAGCTTTCATAGAGCTTGAGTTTAGTTGAGTTTGGGCTGAGTTGATTGGTGGTTGAAATTGCTGTAAGTTGATTGATTGAATTGTGGCTGAAACCCCAAGCAAAAGATTCAGTCAGAAGATTTAATCAAAAACTTCGGTTAAAGACTAAGGTATGATGAAATACTGTTGATTTTTTTTAAGTCTTAATTATTTTTATGGAGATTTCCTATGGCAAAATTCATTCTCAAGGTATTGTGGTTAGATGAGAACGTCGCTTTAGCAGTAGATCAGGTAGTAGGTAAAGGCACTAGCCCTCTGACTTCTTATTTTTTCTGGCCCCGCAATGATGCATGGGAGCAACTCAAAAACGAAATGGAAGCCAAACACTGGATCGCTGAAATCGATCGAGTAGAACTCCTCAACAAAGCCACCGAAGTGATCAACTATTGGCAAGAAGAAGGCAAAAAGAAAACCATGGCTGAAGCTCAGGTGCAGTTTCCAGAAGTATTTTTCACTGGTAGTACCTGATCTGAAAGCACACAACTGGAAATCTTCTTCTAAAGTCTGGTTCTAAATTCTGGTTCTAGAAGCCTTGTTACAAAATAGTTTATGGATACCTGACACTCCCCACTCCAGAAAAAACGGGGATTCTTACCCAAAAACCTCAATCAGTGATGGTAGGATAATCCCCATGCCTTCGGGTTGGAGAGAATGTCAATCAAAAGCTCCATTTGCAGAAGAAGTAAAAGTTTGGCTCCTAGAAGATGAGTTATGCACCTTTAGAAGGGTGGCGATTAGAAAGCATCATGAATTATAGTCGTTGCCATAAAAGTTAGGATGAATTCGGCTTCGCTCAGTCAACATATATAGCCTTGTTCTAATTAAGCTATCTAGCGCCATAGCTGCCTTGGTATTTGTGATCGAGCAATCGATCTCGTCATTTTGATTTTGAGAAAGAGAATTGTCGGAGATTGACTAGGGGCAGCAGATAGAGATAGACAGCGTAGGGAATGAAATGGGCATCTACTAATAAGATTTGGGCTGGAACTAAACCCGCAATATTCCACGGGATCAGGGGGGCAACTACGATCGCTGTATTCCCCAAATCCCTCGCTAGTTGATAATTACCCTTTTCTAACGCTGCATAGTTGGGTTCCACCAGTTGTTGAGTCATCACAATCCCAATGGTTTGACTACAGCCAAAGGCACAGCTAAAAATACTAATGAGCAGCGTCGCCAAGAACAATTGGTTTTGATTTTTAATATTTTTGAGACTGTTGCTTAGACTGCTGAAAATCTCAGTTTCCAAGAAAATTCCCCCTAGGGCTGTGGAAATAACCACCACAATTACCACCCTCAGCATCGGCACAAGTCCCCTGCCTTTGACAATATCCGCAAGGGGATGATTCTGGTCTAGGGTAAATCCCCAGAGGAGAAATTGCAGATTGTCCAAGAGAGAATAGGGTTGATAGATGAGACTGCATCCCAGAGCCGTGATTAAACTGATAGTCATGGAAAGCTTCACGGGAACTTGAACGATTGCCAGCCCCAAAATCACGATCGCCGGAGCCGTCACCAAGGGATTAATGGTAAAAGTTTTGGCAATTTCCGCAGTAATATTTTGCTGGGTTGTGGCAGCCGGAGTTGTGAGAGAAAGCAGGAGATAGATCGCTGTAGCTAAACCAAGAGCCACGAGATTAGTTTGCCAGAGATGTTTGATATTTTGGTAGATTTTTGTCTTCGTGAGGGTAGCAATCAAGTGGGCGCTAGAGGACATGGGAGAGATGCGATCGCCAAAGTACGCCCCAGCAATCACCGCCCCCGCCATCAGGTTCACATCCACGCCGCTACTCCTCGCCATCACCATCAACGCCGTCCCCACCGTGCCAACAGTGCCGAAGGAAGTCCCCAACAGCAAAGAAACAAAGCTAGTTAAAATAAACCCCGACACAATGAAGTAGCGGGGCTGGATAATTTGGAGACCATAATAGACGATCGCTGGCACAGTTCCGGCAGCAATCCAAGCGGCGCTGACCACTCCCACCAAAAATAAGATGATGATCACGCCCCAAGATTTTTGGCTGCCTCGCCATGCCATCGCTACCAGAGTTCTTAGGGGAAAGCCCCGCCTGTTCATCACCACTAAAAAAATGACCAAAGCTGCTCCTAGAGGAAAGCCAATAAAATAGCCTTGGCTAACGCTAAAAACTAGGAGGAGAAATACCCCAAGGAAAGTGATGATTAAATCTATACTCACGAAATATTCAGGAACTATTTAGGAACTATGCCCCTAACGCCAGAGCCGATTTTCGAGATCTCGCAACTGCCGCTCTAGGCGATCGATCCTGCCCCGGAGTTCATCCACCTCCACCTGCCGAGCCACCCCGATATCCTGAAACATATTTCGCATTTGCCGATCCATCTGGGCTTCCCAGTTTGCTGTCTCTGGTTTGATCTGTTGCATCAGTTCATCGACAAAATCCTTGGCTTGGTCTGGGTTGATTTTGCCTTCCCGCACCCACTCATCGCTGACTTCCCGGAGCTTCTCCGCCACGATCGAAGTCGTCCCCACTCCCACCATCAATAGTTGCTTAATCCAGTTATTAGTATCCATTGGTTATTTAGAGTCTCTTGTTTACCGTGTCTTAATTTATCGCTCTTGGCTGCATCACTTTCGTTAACTTATCTTAACAGACAGAATCTATCACCGTTGAGGATTTCCTCACCCGATCGGGACGGTAAACCTACATAGTCGCTTGCTTGACTACTTGCTAACAAATTTACGATGGCAAGTATTTGGCAAAGCTGTAAACCTTGTTGATTAATTTCATAATTTAAGTTTACATTCTTGAAAGTAAACACTTACTAAATAGTAAAGATTAGTATGATTCCCTTGTAATTACTATTAATTGGAGTTAGATTAAAAGCATCGAAGCAGACAACTGCTAGATCACAAAATAAAGAACCAAATCTCAGAAAAAAGGAGGAAAAGCTACTGGTTCACTTGATGTTTTTGTTAGCTTCCGACCAAAATACCCAAGCGAGAGTCGGGTAATTCCCTAGCCTTCTAGGGGGAGCAATGTAGCTAAGAGCTTCTAATAGAATTCAAAGGAATATAGATTTCAAGAATTCAGCTTTTAAGGTAGCACATCTCCAAATCATAAATATATAAAGTAGGGAAAAGTCCCTTTGATTCCCCAAAATTGGGTAAACTAGATAAGCCGACTAGATGTAATTTAATTAGCTGAGGCTAGCACATCTCCAAAGGTTTATCGTACTGTCCTAGCTAACATCATTTAACGATAGAAACGATAACTGTAACGCTAAATTTTGATCAAGCTCGACATCGATCGAGAGGTCTAAGACAACTGAAACGACAACTAAAATAACACCTCTTAAGTAGGTTGATATTTCCAGAACATAGAATAATGGGAGCAATTCCACCAAGGTTTAACCCAAAAAGGTTTATTCTCTATGGTGACTCCGCATAGAATGTTTAACTCTAGGAAATCTCTCAACCCAGCTTTGGAGGTGTTGTTTTCAGTGAGCAGTGAACAGTCATCAGGGAAAAGGAGGTATAGGGAGGTAAGGGGAGGTAATAGAGACTCATGGTGATCGAGGTGACATTGCAGGAGTCTGTGGGATTGTAGAGATTATTAAGAAATTTACTTTAGGATTTACTTTAAAAATTTGCTTTAGGAAAAATATAATTAAATTTCCGTGGTGATTTATGTCAAAATCGGCTATTCTTTGGTTAAATTAGAACTAACAAATAGATTAAATAGATATAAAGCTAAGTCTAAGATAAATCTAAATATTCTCCTATTCTCCCTAGGTAAGGATGATAACTCAGGTTATGCAAAATCCCGGAACAGACCGCCCCGCTACTCCTAACAATGCCTACTGCCCCTCAGTGCCGATTTCTGTTTACCGAGAGCTATCTGCTGAATTGCAAGCAGCCCAAGCAATGTTAGAGGTTTTGAACAACCAGAATCAACAGTTATTACAGCAAAATCAGCAGTTTCGCCAAGAAATTGACAAAGTGGTGCAATCTACCCAAAATCTCCAACAGATGGCAGCGGGGCGTTCTCCAGCCAGTAGCGTGCCTTCCCTAGGGGCGAGTAGTTTACCGAGAATGAATCCCCCCAGTTCTGTAGTTTCTAGAGTGACAGGGATAACTGAAGCAAATACGCCACGTCCATCCTTAAATTTGCCAATGATGTCTTCGATCGCTCCTGAAGACTTAGTTATCGAACAGGAAGAAGGACGGAACCGTCGCCTCTCCACCTCTAAACCTGCTGATGTCAACGGCTGGATTTTGTTACTTGCCATTTTCCTAATTATCATCACTGCCTTTGGGACAAGTTTCCTAATTATCCGTCCCCTCTTCGGTGGCAGCAACAATAATAGCCGCTAACTCATCCCCTTTGTAGTAAAGACTTTAGTCGCCATCGATCAGGAAAATTAAACCTGAGTCGGGAGGATTTTGGGAGAGGGCTTTAATCAGTTAGCGAAATATCTAGATTTACTTATATTTAACTAAGCAAAATCTAGTATAATCAAAGATATAGTAACGGTTCAATCCGTGCCGTCAGAGGATTCGCCCCCCAGTTTAACTGGCGTTTGATAAACGTGACCAAAGGTCGGCGGAATAAGCTCCATAGACAGTGGGAAGTTAGTAGCTCCACAAATACCCTAAATAGTCAAGTGATGGTTTGAAGGAATCTTATTCCGATTCACTTGAATCAAATGGCAAGCTCTGCCAAGATAGCCTGTGGAGTGGACAAACCTTCTGTTAGTCATAGCAGAACCATGTTGAAGCAGGAAGTAAACAGTGAATTTAAGCAATTATCTATTTTTGATGTTGCATAGGTTTACATAGGTTTTACAGAGCGGTTTTGGGATTCGATCGCCCCTGATTAACCTTTTATCTAGAGGAATTGTCGATCGACTGGCAGTAACTCTTCGGGAGAAAAGTTATAATTTTGTTGAGGACTCTAGCTTTGAAGAGAAGCCAGAGTTCTTGTTATTTTAGAGTTACTTAGGCTCCAATCATTAATTACTGTTAACTGATCACTGTTAACTGTTAACTGTTACTTATGACTATTTTTACCGTTCGATCGCTCCACAAAGATTTTGGCATCAAAGAAATTCTGCGGGATGCCAGCTTTAGCCTCAGTGAAGGGGATAAGGTCGGGTTGATCGGCACTAATGGGTCGGGGAAATCTACCCTGTTAAAAATTATTGCTGGCTTAGAATCCAAGGATAGTGGGGAATTGTGGGTAAATTCTAGCGCCAAGATTGTTTATCTGCCCCAGCAGCCAGATTTGGATGAGAACTGCACGGTGTTGGAACAAGTCTTTGCCGATAGCGGCGATCAGATGAATTTAGTCCGTAGGTATGAGGAGATTTCCCACAATTTAGCCCACGGCATCGGCGATAGTGAAAAACTCATGGCGGAGCTGTCGAGCTTGTCCGAACACATGGAAGCCACCGGAGCTTGGGAAGTGGAAACCAACGCCAAAATTATTCTTACCCAGTTGGGGATTGAGGACTTTGAAGCCAAGATTGCCAATCTATCAGGGGGCTATCGGAAGCGGATTGCCATGGCAGCAGCCCTGTTGTCTTCGCCGGATGTGTTGCTGATGGATGAGCCGACCAACCACTTAGATGCCCTGTCGGTGGAATGGTTGCAGAACTATTTACAAAGGTTCCAAGGAGCCTTGTTGTTGATTACCCACGATCGCTACTTTCTCGATCGAGTTACCAATAAAATTCTGGAGATCGATCGAGCAGATCTGTTTACTTACAACGGAAATTATGCCTACTATCTAGAGAAAAAAGCAGAAGCCGAAGAGTCGGCAGTGAGTACCCAACGCAAACATGCAGGGGTGTTACGGCGGGAGATGGAATGGCTGAGACGGGGACCCAAAGCGAGAAGCACCAAGCAAAAGGCAAGGATCGATCGAGTCCACGCCATGCAGGATCAGGAGTTTAAGCAGACTCAAGGCAAGGTGGATATTGCCACCACAGGGCGACGGATTGGCAAGAAGGTAATTGAACTGAAGGATCTTTGCAAGGGGTATGGCGATCGAGTCCTGATCAATAACTTCACCTACAACTTTGCCCCGGAAGACCGAGTGGGGATCATTGGCAGCAATGGAGCCGGAAAGTCTACTCTGATGGATTTGATCACGGGTAAAATTTCCCCAGATTCTGGCAGTGTGGAAGTCGGTTATACGATTCACCTTGGTTATTTCAATCAGCATTCTGATGATGTCCAGATCAACGAGGAGCTACGAGTAATTGATTACCTGAAAAATGTTGCCGAACTTGTGAAAATCAACGATGGCAGCGTGATTACGGCTTCCCAAATGCTAGAAAGATTTTTGTTTCCCCCCAACCAACAGTACGCTCCTATCAATAAACTTTCTGGGGGAGAAAAGCGCCGCCTCTTTTTACTAAAAATTCTCATGGCAGCCCCGAATGTCTTGATCCTTGATGAACCGACTAATGATCTGGATGTGCAAACTTTAGGCGTGTTGGAAGAATACCTAGAAGATTTTAATGGTTGCGTAATTGTCGTGTCTCACGATCGCTATTTTCTCGATCGTACCGTAGATAAAATCTTCGCCCTCGAACCCGGCGGCAATATCCAAGAATATCCCGGCAATTATTCTCTCTACTTGGAATACAAAGAATCTCAAGCTCAGGCTGCTGCCCTAGAAGCCAATGCTCTTGCCAAACCATCCCCGACTAACTCTACTCAATCTGCCAAATCTGCAACTCAACCTCCAACTCCAGCTACTTCCGTTACATCGCCTAAACAGCGCAAACTTTCCTACAAAGAAAAGCGAGAATACGAAATCCTTGAGGTAAAAATTCCCCAAATGGAGACCGAGAAGCAAGAACTAGAAAAGACTCTCTACCACAATCCCCCCAAGGGTTACACGGCAGTACAGGAGTTGTCCGATAAGTTGGCAAAGTTAAACACAGAGATCGATCGAGCTACGGAGCGTTGGCTAGAACTTGCAGAGCGAGTAGATTAAAATGTTTCCCTAAGAGCAAAGCCCAGAAAACTTTTCCCAATCTACAAGTTATAGAAGAGTATCGAAAAGTGCTGAGGCTTTATTTGTTACTCCAGTAAAGTTAACATCTTGCAAGTTAGAACCAAGAAAATTAGTTCGATCGCAATTCGCCCCACTTAAATCTGCCCCCGTTAAATCAGCATCCATAATCGTTGCTTGAGTTAGATCAGCTTTTTGTAAATTGGCTTCATTGATCTTTGCTCTACTTATATTTGTCTGATTAAATTTGGATTCAGTTAAATTAGCTTTAGAAAGATTAACTTCTACTAAATTAGCTTGTGTAAAATTTGCTCTAGGTAGTTTAGCCCCACTCAAATCTGCCCCGCTCAAATTTGCATTATTTAGTACTACTAAAAGACTATTGCTATTTCCTACATTTACATTTATTAATTTAGCTCTCTGAAGACTGGCATTAGCAAAATAAGTTAACTGAAGGTATGCACCACTTAAATCAACTTCATCTAAATTGGATTCTTGTAAATTAGTATTAGTTAAATTTGCCCCAGATAAATTAGCTGTAAATAAGTTTGCTTTTGTCAGATTAGCAGAATACATTTGTGCATTCATAAGATTAGCCCCTATAAGAATTGCTTGCTCCATTCGTGCGTCAGTTAAATTACCTCTACTCAAGTCAGCTCCTGTTAAATTAGCTCCTGTTAAATTAGCCTGTTGTAAACTAGCTTCTATCAAATTAGACCTTTGTAAATTGGCTCCTATCAAAGTAGCTTG
This sequence comes from Microcoleus sp. GA_180221_E-2-1-MAG-45_12, assembly GCA_020692245.1. Taxonomy (GTDB): domain Bacteria; phylum Cyanobacteriota; class Cyanobacteriia; order Cyanobacteriales; family JAAUUE01; genus JAAUUE01. The sequence goes on along the minus strand of JAIMKT010000054.1, from coordinate 6,282 downwards.
ATTAAAAATTACTCGGCTCAAGTTAACATCGGATAAATCAGCTTTAGACAAATTAGCTTGTTCTAGATAAGCTCCTACAAGATTAACTCCAGAAAGTTTTGCACCTTCTAGTTGAGCTTTTGTTAGTCTTGCACCTCTAAGTTCTACTCCTGTCAAATCAGCATTTTGTAAAAAAGCTCCGGTCAGATCAGCACCACTTAGATCGGCTCCTTGTAAATTAGCATCACTAAGATTTGCTCTTTTTAGATTTGCGGCTCGGAGGTTAATTTTTGTTAAGTTGGCTCCCCGGAGATCGGCACTGCTGAGATTGATCGCAGGTAAAACCGCCTCCACTAAAAATACTTCACTCAGATCAATCTCCGAAAAATTTCTTTCTCCCCCAGCATAAAGACTAAGAAGTTCGTTCGCATCCATACTTTTGCTGTATTGATTTGCCAAACCCGCCACACTGGGTTCTGAAGTTTTCTCCTGCCGCCACTCCCGCAACACCTTATTAATCGTGGCATAGCTACCCCTGCCTAATTTTGCCCGGACTTTAACTTGGGTCGGGTTTTCCCCTGCTGCCACCAATGCCTCGATCGCCGCCCGAATTTCCTCAACTGTTAAGCTCATTTGTATTGCCTGTGTATTTTGGTTTTGTATTGCTATTTGTATTGTAGTTGTATTTTACATGAATCGACAATACATTTTTTCTGAGGTTTTCTAAGGCTTTCTGAAGGGGAGCGATTGAGTAACTTGACTAGTAAATATACTTATTTAGGTAGATACATCTAGAATCAAACAGCGAAACTAATCTTCATAGAAATTAATATTTGAAAAACTTATTAATTTAATTAAACATTCTGAGAAAACATTTGAAGATTATGGGGATCAATAACTGATATATTAACTACGCAAGCAAAAATAAGACCTTGAGAAATCCCTGCTAGGCTAAACTAACTTTTAAGAATTGTTGATTTTCAGTTTTCTTGGTCAGTTTTCTGGTTAGCCCCTAGTGAAGAGCAGGTATCAAGAGAGCTTTAAGAGTGTGGTGTTGCACTCGCTCCAACTCTGGTATTTATAGTAGTTATTTAAAGTAGTAATTATGAATATTTATTAGTTTCTGGGCATGGGTTTTCGCTATTTGTCTATAGTAAAAAACGCACAACATACAAACAAAATATAAGTTAACTAATACTCGGTAATTTCTGGGGAAGGAAGACATGACATATACACAATCAAAGACTAAAGGCTACAGCGCTGGTGTACAAGACTACCGCCTAACCTACTACACACCAGACTATACTCCTAAAGATACAGATATTCTTGCGGCATTTCGGGTTACACCCCAGCCCGGTGTCCCCCCAGAAGAAGCCGGAGCCGCCGTTGCTGCCGAATCTTCTACAGGTACTTGGACAACTGTCTGGACCGACCTCCTCACCGACTTGGATCGCTACAAAGGTCGTTGCTATGACATCGAGCCAGTTCCCGGTGAAGACAACCAGTTTATTGCTTTTATTGCCTATCCTTTAGATTTGTTTGAAGAAGGTTCCGTCACCAACTTGCTCACCTCCTTGGTTGGTAACGTCTTTGGTTTCAAAGCTCTCCGGGCTTTACGCTTAGAAGATCTACGGATTCCCATCGCTTACCTCAAAACCTTCCAAGGTCCTCCCCACGGGATTACCGTTGAGCGGGATAAGTTGAACAAGTACGGTCGTCCTCTATTGGGCTGTACCATCAAACCTAAACTTGGTCTATCTGCTAAAAACTACGGTCGGGCAGTGTACGAAGTTCTTCGGGGTGGTCTAGATTTCACCAAAGATGACGAAAACATTAACTCTCAGCCCTTCATGCGTTGGCGTGACCGCTTCCTATTTGTGCAAGAAGCGATCGAAAAAGCTCAAGCAGAAACTGGTGAAATTAAAGGTCACTACCTCAACGTTACCGCTCCTACCTGCGAAGAAATGATGGAACGGGCTGAATTTGCTAAAGAAATTGGCACTCCTATCATCATGCATGACTACCTCACTGGTGGTTTCACTGCTAACACTACCCTTGCTAAATGGTGTCGTCGCAATGGCGTACTGCTCCACATTCACAGAGCTATGCACGCTGTAATCGATCGCCAAAAGAATCACGGGATCCACTTCCGAGTCTTAACCAAGTGTCTCCGGATGTCTGGTGGTGATCACCTCCACTCTGGAACCGTTGTGGGTAAACTAGAAGGCGAAAAAGGCATCACCATGGGCTTTGTTGACCTCATGCGTGAAGACCACATCGAAGAAGATCGCAGCCGGGGTATTTACTTCACCCAAGACTGGGCTTCCATGCCCGGCGTTATGCCCGTAGCTTCCGGTGGGATCCACATTTGGCACATGCCTGCTCTCGTGGAAATCTTCGGCGATGATTCTTGCCTCCAGTTTGGTGGTGGAACCCTCGGACATCCTTGGGGTAACGCTCCCGGAGCCACAGCTAACCGGGTTGCCCTAGAAGCTTGTGTTCAAGCCAGAAACGAAGGTCGGAACCTCATGCGTGAAGGCGGCGATATCATTCGTGAAGCTTGCAAATGGAGTCCTGATCTGGCTGTTGCTTGCGAACTTTGGAAGGAAATCAAGTTTGAGTTTGAAGCTATGGATACTCTGTAGAACTCAAGCGGTAAGAGGGAAGTATGTAGGAGTTTAAATCACATCTATTTCTCTCTTGCTCGATCGAGCCTAGTTACCAAAAATCAAGAACTAATTAGGCTTGATGTTATCCCCACTTCGGCTGAGGTCAGGTCATGGATTTGAAGCAAATTGCCAAGGAAACCGCCAAGGTTTTAACCAGCTACCTAACCTATCAAGCTCTCAAGCTAGTGTTAGCGCAGGTGACGGAAACCAACCCGCCCTTAGCAATTTGGCTGACTGAATTTTCAGCTACCCATTCCATCCAAGATGGGGATGCCTATCTAGAAGCTCTCCTACAAGTAGAATCAGAAACTGCTTTACGGATTATGACGGTGCGTCAACATTTAGCCGATGAGATTACTGAATTTTTACCAGAAATGGTACAAGCCAATATCCAAAAGTCTAATATGATCCACCGCCGTCAGCATCTAGAGAAGTTATCCGGGCTAGTTCCGTCAGCATTATCTCCAGATTTAGTTCAAGATTTAGATTCTGACCTGCCCACAGATTTATCTACGGATTTATCCTCAGAACCATCAGCCGAATAAGTTAGCAAAATTGAATTAGCTGCTTAAGTTAACCAAGCAATCTAACCAAACAAATGAGCCGGGTTAATCGCATATCCCGAAAAACCTCAAAAAAATCTCCGAAAAATTGAGAATCTCCACAGGAATAAATTATGAAGACCTTACCTAAAGAGCGCCGTTACGAAACCCTTTCCTATCTGCCCCCCCTCAGTGATGCCCAAATCGGTCGTCAAGTCCAATACATCTTGGATCAAGGCTATATCCCCGCCGTAGAATTTAACGAAACTTCTGATCCTGAAGTCCGTTACTGGACGATGTGGAAGTTACCTCTTTTTGGCGCTCGTTCTGTCCAAGAAGTGATGAGTGAAGTAGATGGTTGCCGTTCTGAGTACCGCAACTGCTACGTGCGGGTAGTAGGTTTTGACAATATCAAGCAGTGCCAAGTTCTCAGCTTTATTGTTTACAAGCCAAATTCTACTAACACCTATCGTTAAATTCAGTAGGTCTGTTAGATTACCTAGAAATAGAAATTAATTGAATTCCATTTGTATTCATGGAACCCCAGGGGTAGCTAATTAGTTGCCCCTATTTTTTCAAGTTAGTTAATTTGACAAAACCTAAGCGTTGGGTTAAATTGGAAATTATCTATCCTTGATAATCATGCCAAAAGTCCTTGAAGATATACCGAGTAACTTTTTTGTGTATATCTATTCTAACGACCACGTTCCAGCCCACGTACATGTATTTAAGGGCAGAAAAAATGATGCAAATCAGATGGAAATTAAGGTTAATATTGGCAATGAGTTAGAGCCTCCTTCTTTGGTTAGTGCCAATCCCAAAATGAAGAGCAAACACTTAGTAGCTGCACTTAGATTGGTAGCAGACAATCAAGAAATGTTATTAAATAAGTGGCGAGAGATACATGGTATTTAAAAAGTGGGACAAAGAGTTAATAGAGGAAAATCTACAAGCACAGATAGCCCAAGCCCAGCAAAGATGGCATGAATTGGAAGCTGTGGAGCCTCGTGCTGTATCGGTACATTACGATGAAATTGAGAATTTAATTATTATTAAACTCAAAAATGGAGCTATTTTTAGTTTTCCACCTAAATTGGCTCAAGGTTTAGCTAATGCTTCTCCAGAACAACTTGCCGATGTTTGGCTTCCGCCCTCTGGTAGTAGCGTACATTGGGAAAGCCTAGATGTTGACTTTGGTATTCCAGAACTGGTGGCAGGTATTTTTGGGACAAAAGCATGGATGTCCGAACTAGGAAGAAAGGGAGGACAGACTAATTCTGTTGCTAAAACTAAGGCAGCAAGGGAAAATGGTCGGAAAGGTGGCAGACCAAAAAAGAATCCTGTAGTTAGCTGATTGCTTCGTTTCTAAGGATGCTATGAGATATAGATGATAGGAATAAGATTATTTTGAGAACTGGGTCATAAGCCAAGCGGTGGTGGCAGATTGGGGTTCTTGGCGGCTGCGTTGTAGGGCTTGTTCGAGAATTTCTAATTTTAGACCCGGTAATACTTGAGATTCTTGGAGACGGCGGTTACTGCGATCGACCTCCACACTAAAGGCAAAGATTTGGCTAGCTTGCACATCCACAACCCAATATTCCCGAAGCCCCATATCTTCGTATTGCAGGCGTTTGACTCCCAAGTCATCAGGAAGAGAAGTATCAGAGATTTCAATAGCTAGATTTGGTAAGGGGTAAAGGTCTAGATCAATCACTCTTGTTCCCCAAGGAATGGCATTGGCATTCTCCCCAATGTAGTAGGAAATATCGGGTTGAAATTCGTAGGTTTTACTATGACGGTAGGAGCAGGCATCATGACCATTGATAGAAATGCCTTGTAGAGCTGCAAATAGTCCAACAGCAAGAATAATAGTGGTATGGTCTTTCGAGTGATCGGAGCCAGTAGACATAGGTTCAAATCTCATGTAGCCGGGGTAATAATAGCCCTTTACTTTGGAGTTGTTGGGGTCATCAGCGATCGCAACGAACTCCTCCCAACTAGCGGCTAACCAAGTATCTAGAGGAATTTGGTTTTGGGGAATTTGGTTTTGGGGAGGTTGGGTTTGGAGCATGGGAGTTGTGGGTTATTGGTTAGGAATTTGACTCAAAATCCAAGTGATGGCTTCGGCTAAATCTGGGGCGATGTGGTCGGGTTTGGCGTGGTGCTGGTAGTCACCACTGAGGATTTCTTTCCCATAACCCGTTTGGACGAGGATGCCATGACAACCAGCATTGTGAGCAAGGTCTACATCGGTAGCTTTGTCACCGACCATGAAACTTTGCTTTAAGTCTAGATCGTAATCCCATGCTGCTGCCACTAACATGCCTGTATTGGGTTTGCGCCAAGTACTCCAACCAGTGAATTGGGGATTTTTGCCCCCGACCAGTGAATTGAGATAATGACAGGAATAGATGGCATCAAGTTTAGCTCCGGCGGCTTGGTAGAGGAGGGTTTGGAGCCGTTGATTTAGGGCTTGGATGTGGTCTAGAGGGTAGTAGTCACGGGCTGCCCCGGATTGATTGGTGACAAGGCAGGTGAAGATGTGGCGATCGTTCAACTCTTTAACTGCGGCGGCGACACCGGGGATTAACTGGAGGTCTTCTAAGTTGTGGATATAACCGACTTCGACATTGAGGACTCCATCTCGATCAAGAAACACGGCTCCCTGACCCAGAGGATTTTTTGCTGTAGGACTTGCGGTGGAAATTGGATCTATGTTGTGCAAAATTAATTCTTTAGCTAAATTCTTTGATTAATTCTCTAACTCAATTCTCTAACTCAATTCTCTAACTAGTTTTCTAACCCCGCCAAATCTGCTCCAATATCTGGGCTGGGGAAATATCGGCGATCGAGCTAGTGGCAGATTGAATCCCAATAAAGCGATCGCTCTGGGGCAAGAGTTTATGGGCTGGAGTAGGACCAAATAGAGCAATGGTATAGGTTCCCACCGCTACGGAGACATGCATCGGCGCACTATCCGTACACAGCATTAGCTTCGCTCCTGCCACGATCGCTGCTAGTTGCCCAATATTACCGGGAGCCACCACCTTGATATCTGCCGAAGACTGCAACATTTGGCTAATCCCTTTGAT
>JAIMKT010000053.1:17430-28544 GCA_020692245.1 Microcoleus sp. GA_180221_E-2-1-MAG-45_12 | reverse complement strand
ACTAATGGGAATCAAAAAAGTTACTAGGGCGGCATTTGTCGCTCCAGAGACGGCAATGAGATGGAAATATAGCAGGTAAGCGATCGCCGTGCAGAGAAAACCCAGAGTAAAAATTGTTAACCACGCAGTAGCCCGAACCTTGAGCAGATCCGCCCCACCGACAATCAGGCTAAGGGGTAGCAAAACTAAGGCAGAACAACTAACGGTACTAGCCGCCACAACTACGGGGGCAAACTGTCCAAACCCTCTGGTATAAATACCCGCAAAGCTATAGCAAAAAGCTCCCCCCAGCACTGCCAATTGTCCCCAGCCCTCTAGGCTGATCTGCTGGAAATCGGGGGCAATTAGTACCACAGTGCCAACTAAACCAATGACTACTCCCAAAAGGCGATTAATGGTTAATTTTTCATCTTGGGTAAGAAAATGGGCTAAAAGGACGGTAAATAGGGGGTTTGTCGCATTGAGAATGGCAGTGAGACTACTACTAATGTGCATTTGTCCCCAAGTGATCAGACTGAAGGGAATTAGATTATTGAGCAAGCCCATGAGCATAAATCTGCCCCAAGTAGCCGGAGAAGTGGGCATTTTATTTCCTGTTAGATAAACAAAAGCGTTGAGGGCGATCGCCGCTACGAGAATCCGCCCGGTGACTACCAACAAAGGTGAAAAATCCTCTAGAGCAATCTTGATCAGGAAAAAGGAACCACCCCAAATTACCGAGAGAACTAACAGTAATAGCCATTCATTCCTGCCCATATTCAGGTTGGATAAAGAGGTTTTCTGCATTTAATATTCACTAATAGTTCATAGTAATTCTGCATTTTAAAGACTAGGCTCAAAGTCTAACATTATCTAGCGTATTTCTTTGTATACCTAGATATATATCCAACTTTGGTAATCGATCATTATCTTAGTAAAGAGTTTTATTACCCTTTTGATTGTATATGCCCTAGAGCAGCAGCTTTTGTAATTTTTTTAACTAACTGGATTTTTTGATAAGAATAGTTGGATAATTCTAAATAATTTGGTTCATGCATCTATTTTTAATCTATTTTCATCAAAAATTCTCTAGTTTTTCCCTTTTGATCCTCTAAACTAATTAAGGTAAATCGAGATGAGCTGATACGAATTTTGATGGATTTTTCATCTTTTCAAGTTTTCCTGCCTACCTTGTCTGCAACTAGATTTCCTTATTCCCTAAGGAGGAAAAGATGTTAAATATTCATAAATTGTTCAATCCTCATCATCTGAATAACCTGTTGAATCGGCTCGAACCAGTGATAGAAAACGAAGACCAAGAGATCCCAGCGATTCCTAAAACCTCTGCAACTCCAATGACTTCGGCGATCGCATTATCAGCGCCTAGCTCCGATATCAAGGCAAACCAGATTTCAGATCAAATTTCAGATCAAATTTCAGATCAAACTTCTAGCCCCAATCCCGCCATGGTTTCCCTTCCTGTACCTGAAAACGAATTTGAAAGGCTGTCAACCCTACAGCGCTATGAGGTGCTAGATAGTCTTCCAGAGCAGGACTATGATGATTTAACGACGATCGCTGCCCAGATCTGTGATGCGCCGATCGCCCTTGTGAGCCTAGTGGATCACGATCGACAGTGGTTCAAATCTCGCTACGGGATCGATGCGACCGAAACCCCCCGCAGTCAAGCCTTTTGTAGTCATGCCATTCTCGAACCAGAGGAAGTAATGGTAGTTCCTGATGCTTCAGAAGATGTACGTTTTGCTGAGAACCCCTTAGTTACAGAGATTCCGAATATTCGTTTCTATGCCGGTGCGCCCTTGGTAACTAGCGATGGTTTTGCCCTAGGAACTTTGTGCGTCATTGATCAAAAACCCCGGCAGCTTAGTGAAACTCAAATCAAAGCTCTCCAAGCTCTCAGCCGACAGGTCATCGCCCTCTTGGAGCTACGCTATCAAGCAAACCAACTCCAAAAAGAGATCAAACTCCGGGAAGCCGCCACCGATCTTGTGACTGCCAAAAATACTGAGCTGGAAGCCATCATTAATCAACTCCATCAAACTCAAGTTAACCTGGTGCAATCAGAAAAAATGTCTGCCCTAGGGCGGTTAGTCGCTGGTCTTACCCACGAAATTAATAACCCCATTAGTTTTATCTCTGGCAACCTTGAGCATTGCAAGGGCAACGTTGTCTCTTTGCTAAATTTGGTCAAACTCTATCAAGAGAATTATCCCACACCATCCCCTCAACTCATGGAAGCCGAGGAGGCGATCGACCTAGAGTATCTACACCAAGACCTGCCGAAACTCCTGAGTTCTATGCAAAATGGAGCCGTGCGGATCCGAGATATTGTTAAGTCTCTGCGAACCTTTTCCCGTCTCGATGAAGTGGGTAAAAAATCGGTAGATATCCATGAAAATTTAGATGCAATTATCATGCTCTTGCAAAGTCAAACCCAAGACTCGATCGATAGTCCGGGGGTAAAAATCATCAAGAACTACAATGCATTTCCCTTCCTAGAATGTTATCCCGGACTCCTTAATCAGGCGCTAATCAACATTTTCAATAATGCTTTGGATAGCGTCAAACAAAAAGCCCTGCAAAATAATCCTCAAAGTAATTCTCAAAGTAATTCTCAAAGTAATTCTCAAAGTCACATTACCGGAGAGCTTGGCACCATCACCATTACTACCACCCCCATCACCAAAGCCGGGAAAGCAGCGATCGAGATTCGCATCAAAGATAATGGGCTGGGGATATCTCCCGAAACTCAGCAAAAGATATTTGATCCCTTCTTCACTACCAAAGTTGTGGGCAAAGGTACAGGCATGGGTTTAGCCATTAGCTATCAGATTATTTGTGAGCATCATCAAGGTAGTCTAGAAGTTTTCTCACCGCCCGATCGAGGGATTGCAGAGATTACAGAAGAAGTTCCCCATAGTAGATTTGCAGATAAAGTCACAGATATTGGGGCTGAGTTTGTCATCCAACTGCCCCTAGAAACTGAGATTTCCTAAGTTTTCTAATTTTCCGATAACCAAGAACAATGCTAGGATTAATTGAAATTAAGAAGAAAACTTTATCCCCATAAAAAATGCTTATGCGCTCTCATTTGTCCCGGTTAATAGCCCTGTTGTTAGTTGTTGTGGTTGGTTTGATGGGTTGTAGCAATGACCCTTCGTCACTTTCTGGAAACTACCGAGATGATACCCTCACCGTAGTCAATAGTTTGAGAACTGCGATTACCATTGCGGACAACGATCCAGATAAGGCTACGGCTCAGGCTGATGCTCGTCAAAAGATCAACGATTTTGCAGCCCGCTATCGCCGGGAAGGTGCTTTAGCCAAATTAAGCTCTTTCACCACCATGCGGACAGCCCTCAATTCCCTTGCAGCTCACTACAGTTCCTATCCCAATCGTCCCCTGCCCAAAAAGCTCAAGGATCGTCTAGAGTACGAATTTAAGCAAGTAGAAGCCGCTCTCAATCGGGGAGCCTAGAAGATTATTTGCTCATCTAGAGTAAAACAAAAAAAGCCTTGGTGATCAAATCTAGGAAAATTCCTAGGTACGTAAGGCTTTACGCCCTCTTATTAAACTATAAGCTCTCATCCTTAAGACTGCCATCACTGACATAGTAACGATTGCGTCCGGATTGCTTGGCTTGGTAGAGAGCCTGATCAGCCGCTAAGAGGAGATCGATCGCAGACCTTTGAGGCGTAGCCAGCATGGTACAAATTCCAAGGCTGAGGGTAATGTACTGATCAACAGTAGAGGTGCGGTGGGAGATTTGCTTCGATCGCACCTCTTTTTGAATATCCTTGGCTACCTGCACTGCCCCAGCCGCACTAGTATTGGGTAGCACCAACACAAACTCCTCGCCACCATAACGAGCAACTAAATCTTGAGGACGTTTCACTGCCCGACTAATCGCCTCGGCAATCTGCGCCAAGCATCCATCTCCTGCCGGATGTCCGTAGGTGTCGTTATAATTTTTGAACTGGTCAACATCACAAAGAATTAGGGAAATTTCCTCCTCCTTTTGGAGTGACTGCTCCCACTCCTGCTCAAGATACTGATCAAACTGGCGACGATTGGCAAGCCCCGTCAATCCATCTTTACTCGCCAACTGCCGGAATCGATGGTTAGCTTGGGCTAGGGCAATTTCGGTGCGTTTGCGGCGATCGATTTCCTTTTGCAGCAGACTATTTTGGCGTTCCAGTAATAAATTTTGTCTTTGGAGCTGCTCTTGCATATCCTGTAACAGGAGTTGATATTTAACCCGCACCAACACTTCCTCAGCTTGAAAAGGTTTGGTAATATAATCCGCTCCCCCTGCCTCAAACCCCTTAATCTTTTCTGTAGCCTGTCCCAAGGCACTGATAAAAATTACTGGAATCGTTGCGGTCAGGGATGAGTTTTTTGGCGTTGCTGAGTGGCAGTATGAATTGTCAATGATGCAGATTGTCAAAAGTAGTCAATGTAAGCATCTAAAATTTTGGACAAATATTTTTCATCCCTTAATCCAGCAACGCCAGTTTTTTAACTGTTTACAAACTTGGTAGCCACTCATTTCGGGCATCACCACATCGAGGAGAACTAGATCGGGTATCTGACGATTACAAGCCAAGAGAGCCATAGCTCCATTCAAAGCACTACGGACTTGGTAGCCTTGACTTTTGAGCATTACCGTTAGTAATTGCAGATTTGCGGGGGTATCATCTACAATCAAAATATTTTTGTCTACAGTAGTTTGAGGAGTTAGAAATTGCCGCAGGGCGTTCATAATCTAGACCTGATGGATAATTTCAATAATTCTTTCAAACTGAAAATCTCGTGCCAAATTATTTAGAAACACGGCTAGACTTTCTTGTTTTGGGGGAATCTGGGCAACTAGCTGCAAGATTAATTCATCACTTCCTTGGGCAGCAGCTTGCCGGAGTTGATCTAACCAGTTCCGGGGTCTTTGGTGGAGAATTTGGATTATTTCCTCTAGAGTAATCGCCTGAGTAGAATGACGTTGCCGGATTGGGTGAGCAGGAATTTTTTGATATGTATATCTCAATTGCAAATATTGCTCTATCTTGTTTAGTAACATACTAGATTGTAAAGGTTTTAGAATGATATCATTACAACCTGCTGCAAGGATCTGTTGTTTTTGCTCTTGGAAGGCGACGGCGGTGAGGGCTAAAATATAGGTTGGTTCAGGTAGGTTGAGTTTTTGTTCTCGATCGCGGATCGTCCGGGTTGCCTCATAGCCATCGAGGGTAGGCATTAACATATCCATCAAAATCAAGTGGGGCTGCCAAGATTGCCAGAGGGCGATCGCTTGGAGTCCATTCTCTGCTTCAGCAATACTAAAACCCACCGGACTCAAAATTCTATTGACTAACAATCGATTTTCTGGCACATCATCCACCACCAAAATTCGATAAGTTTCCTGTCCAGAGGCTAGAGCTAATACTTGGTCTTCAGAATTGGTTGGGCTAGGGGAGGGTTGGCTAGGAGCCACAAGGGCTTCGATCGCAAAACTAAAGGAACTCCCTGCTGGAGAACTCTCCACCTCAATATTACCCCCCAACAACTGTACGTACTGGCTACTAATGGGCAATCCTAAACCTGTTCCCTGTTGAGAATTGAGTCCAGAGTTGGTCTGGCGGAAGGGTTGAAATAGGAGAGGTAGCTCTTGGGCTTCAATACCAACCCCTGTATCTTTAATTTCAAAGAAAAGACGAATTTGGCGAGTATGCTCAACCCCATTCATAGTCTCTAAGCCTTCTAGCTCTTCTTGAACTAAGCTAGGTACTGCTTCCACTAAATCTCCTTTACCTTCTTTACCTTCTTTACCTTCTTTACCTTCTTTACCTTCTTTACCTCCTTTACCTCCTCCCTCCTCTTCCCTCACCGTCAAGCTAACTAACCCTTGATTCGTAAATTTAATGGCATTGCTCAAGAGATTGATCAAAACTTGGCGGAGCTTGCTTTCATCGGTGAAAATCGATTCTGGTAGGTGACGATCGCAGTTAAACACCAATTCCAACCCCTTACTCTCTGCCTTGAGCCGGAACATCGATTCTAAATTGTTCAACATAGTATGCAAACTAAAGGCATTGGGATTGAGGACAACTTTCCCCGCTTCAATTTTGGACATTTCCAAGACATCGTTAATTAGCCCCAAAAGATGACTTCCCGCCCGGTTAATGATTTCTAGGTACTGCTGGTATTCACTAGATAGAGTCGTATCTCGGTTCATGATTTGGGCAAAGCCTAGAATGGCATTGAGGGGAGTCCGGAGTTCATGGCTCATATTGGCAAGAAATTGACTCTTGGCGAGGTTAGCAGCATCGGCGGCAACCAGGGCTTGGCGGAGGTCTTCGGCTTGTCGCTGGGTTTGACGAAGGAGTTCGGCTTGTTGAAGAGCAACCCCCAGTTGGAGGCTGATCTGGAGGACAGTGTTTATTTCTTGGATTTGCCACGATCGAGGCTCGGAGTTTTGGTAACTGGCAAGGAGTCCCCAGAGTTTATCCCCTAGGTAAATGGGTACGGTCAAGTAGGCTTTGGCTTGAAATTGATCGAGCAAGTCCACATAACATTGGGGAAAACCTCGTTGATGAATATCTTCCACAGCTAGGTAATTTACCCCGTGTTTATAAAGCCCGCCCTCAGTGTCTTGGAGGTAGGTATCTTTAACCGTTGCCATGGCTCCTCGTTTCGATAATCGTTGCATCTGCTCCACGGCACAGTCAGGATCATCAAGGCTATGAGCAGTCATCTCTGGGTCTACTGTTTGATTTTCCATAAGAGAAACCCAGCCGCTCCCCACGGATTCAGCCACAAATTCTCCACTCCAGTCAGGGCTAAATTGATAAATCAGGACTCGATCGCACTTAGTTACCTGCCGTAATTCTTCAACAGTGGAGTTAAAAATCGTCTGGATATCTAAACTCTGGCGGATGCGCTGGATTGCTGTAGTTAAAGCCCGGTCTCGGTGGACGGTTTCTTGCAACATTAATTCTGACCGTTTGCGATCGCTCACATCCCGACCAACAAAAATCACTGCATCGCCCTTCAAAGGAGAAAGGGTGGCATCAAACCAGAGGCAACAGCCCTCAATTTCTAGAGAATAATCAAATTGTTCCGTCACCCCCGTAGTCAAGACTCTCTGGACTCTTTGCACCCAATCTACTTGGGTCTGAAAAAATTTATTAATAGTGGCATTGACTACTGCTAAGTGCTGCTCATTACATATTTTGTTACTAACGGGGGCGACATCAATGCTTTCTAGGCTTTCCCAAGAGCTACTATCTAAATGCACAGTAAGAATCACATCGGTCATCGCTTCAAAAATGCCCCGAATCTTACTCTCAGAACTAGCTAACTTTTCTTCTAGGAGTTTGCGCTCATTAATCTCGCCTTGGAGTTCGTAATTAACCGTAGTCAGACGGACTGTTTGGTCATTAACTAAATGCTTCAGGGTCGAAATAGTTTGATAAATCTCGAGGGGATCGATCGCCGCCAATAAATTAGATTGAGTAATTACCCCCGCCAACTCTCCCTTAGCATTACTTACTACCAGTCGCTGGACTTTTAGCCTCTGCATCATCTGGTGCGCTACCCACATAGAATCTGTCAACTGCACCAAAAATAAGGGAGTACTCATGACAGCTCCCGCCGTAGTATGGCTTAGATCCAGCCGCCGACAATGGAAATCCAACACATCCCGCTCGGTGACTATGCCCACAGGAATCAGGGCTGAGTATGCTTCAGCACCCGGTGTGTCTTGTCTTATTTGGAACTGAGTCCGGGTAATCACCACGCAATTACTACTATGCTGGCTCATGAGTTGGACTACTTCCAGCAGATTGGTCTGGGGCGGGGCGTAAACCATGTCCGCTGACATAACTTCTTGGACTTGCTTCAATCGGAACAGGTCTACGGGCTTCAGGATATTACGGACAGTTTGGGAGGTAACTAAACCTACTAGATGACCTCGATCGTCCACCACAGGCAGATGCCGGACTCGATGCTCCCGGAAAAGATGGGTCAGAGCCATAATATCTTCGGCTTGTTCTTCCCGGATGGCAATTAAATTTCTCGTCATCACCCCAGATACCGGGAGGTAGAGCAGATCAGTTTCGGTGGCGGTCAACCGGACAATATCCCATTCCGTCAACATGCCCAAGGGAACCATCGCCCCTTCTTCGTGGGCTACGATGAAAATGCAACTCTGCCGACCTTGACTCATCATAGCGATGGCTTCAGGCATCAGAGTATCCGGGGTGGTGACAAGGGGATGGCGATCGATCACCGAGCCTTCTTCCCAGCCGGGGGCTTGATGATCTACTTGCTGATTGATTTCATTATCCAAATTATCCAAATTATCCAAGGGACTAACTCAAGATATTACTAACACAGACTTCGGCAATAGATTCTAGTTCTGGGGGGAGTTGATCGCGGGCTGCTCCTCGGACTATAGCCGAAAACTCTTCGAGGGTATAGGTGCTTTGAATGGTATCGATCGAGCATTGACAATAACGCCGGATTAATTCTGGGGGAATATTACTCTGAGCAGCAGCATTGGTGCAGGAGTCCATGTAGATACCAATTAATTCTGGGGGATAGGTATTTTGAGCAAGATCACCCTGAGCATTAATGAGGGAGTTAGGGGAATTGGCTAGAGGATTTGCAGCAAGAGACGCTGTGGGCAGGAGGGAAACTGGCAATAAACAGGCAGCAATGGCGATCGAGCGGAGTTTTAGATACATAAGTTTTCAGGTTTTGGATTTAATCATTAATTGGATTTCATCATTAAGTTAGGTAGAAGGGAACTAGTTAGCCCAACTTAACAAATATCAAAAACAGCTGTTGGGGAATAGCTATTGACACTCCCCCTGCTAAAGCGAGAGGGATTCTAGCGGTTGTCTAAGCGAGGGATAAATCCATCCAATTAGACGCTTCACCAGTTGAGGGACTGTCATTGACCCAACCCTTTGCATCAGCCATAACCATTGCAGCTACAGCACTCTGAAGATTCAAAGGGCATGAAAAACTAATCCACTGACCAATATTTTGAGATGCATTCCAATCAGCATGGCAACGATACCCGTCAAAACCCTTGAACCAATCCCCGTTACGCTTGCCAATCACACCGTTACGATGGTCGGACTTGCTAGTATAAGGAGCCGGAACTGATTGCACGGGAATACCTACACGAATCGCTTTGTAGCGAGTGAAGATTTCAAGCTGATAGAACGCCCAGTTATCAAGGTTCTTAGCGGCATCTGACTTTGTTTTCTGGCATTGCTTCATTGTTTTTCGGCAACCCGTCAAGTCTTCAAATCTCAATCCCATTTCAAAGTCCTTGGCAAACTGCACAAGCTCTTTAGAAATAACGTGATTAATATGGGTCATGATTCGTCTTTCACGTTGCTCTAATCGCTTCACTTCTTTTAGTTGCTTGGCTTGCTGAAGGGCTTTGCGAGTCCGTTGAAACTGTCGTCTCAAGCCTTTAACTCGTCCACCTTTCCAGAATTTGCCAAACCCTCTAGGAAGTGCGGCAACAGCAATATTATTTTGACCTCTATCTACTCCAATCCAGCTTTCTACCGCTATTGCATCAGGAACTTCCATTGACACAGATATCAGGGCATACCAAATCCCTTTTTTAGACTTACAAATCTTGAGTGTGCCTAGCTTGGCTTCACCTGTGATTAATTTGTCTAGGACTTCGGGATGCGATGCTGAATGGATTTCTAGAGGGATTCGCCCTTTCCTGCCTCGATAAAGGCTGAAAGAAACAGTGTACAAATCGCCGGATTTTAACACCTCGTAACCTTGGTTATTCACCTCAAGCCACATCTGCTTAAAGTGCTTTACCTTGGTTTTGGCGTTAGTATTTCGGATGGTCTGATTAATCCACATTGAACCGATCTCAATGTGCTTAAAAGCAGCACTTGTTAGCTTCTTTCGCTCTTTTTTATCAACTCCTAGCAAATCATTAGCAACCTGAGTATTAACCGCCGTTAGCCGCTCAAATTCAAGCGCCTTGATTTGGTTAAGTCGATAAAAAGGAAGTTTCAAAGTAATGGATAGTTCTGCCATGTGACGATTATAGTACTATCCTATAGATATCTATAAAATAGCTTAATTTACTGCACAGCTAACACGGCGGGCTAAAGCCTTGGCTCTGGTTTTCACCCCCCGGCTGAAGCTCGGAGACTCTCAACTACGACTGAGTAGAATAGTTACTCGATCGTGTTAATTGTTTTGCCTACTTTACTCATTTTAACTTAATTAATATTTTTAAGCCCTATGACTGAATCTCATCCTGAACCTACTATAGAATCTGTTTTACAGGAAAAACGCTTATTTACACCCGCCCCAGAATTTGCCAAAGATGCCCAAGTACCTAGCCTATCAGCCTATCAAGAACTGTTCGATCGAGCCGCCGCCGACCCAGCTAAATTTTGGGGAGAACTAGCAGCGCAAGAACTCTCTTGGTTTCAGCCTTGGGATACCGTGTTGGATTGGCAGCCACCCTTTGCTAAATGGTTTACCGGGGGCAAAATTAATATTTCTTATAACTGTCTCGATCGCCATCTGACCACTTGGCGAAAAAACAAAGCTGCCCTGATCTGGGAAGGAGAACCCGGAGATTCCCGTACCCTCACCTATGCCCAACTCCATCGGGAAGTTTGTCTCATGGCAAATGTCCTCAAGCAGCTAGGGATAACCAAGGGTGATCTGGTGGGAATTTATATGCCCATGATCCCAGAGGCAGCGATCGCCATGCTTGCCTGTGCCAGAATTGGTGCGCCTCACACGGTAGTTTTTGGAGGATTTAGTGCGGAGGCTTTGCGGGACAGGCTGGTAGACGGGAAGGCAAAACTGGTGATCACTGCGGATGGTGGATGGCGGAAAGATGCGATCGTCCCCCTCAAAGACCAAGTAGACAAGGCTCTGGCAGATAACCACGTTCCCACCGTTACCGATGTTCTAGTAGTGGAACGCACTAAGCAAAAAATCTCCATGGAAATGGGGCGAGATCACTGGTGGCATGACCTGAAACAGGGGGTGAGTGCTGTCTGTCCGGCGGAACCCATGGATAGCGAAGATTTGCTCTTTGTCCTCTACACCA
>JAIMKT010000053.1:15197-17413 GCA_020692245.1 Microcoleus sp. GA_180221_E-2-1-MAG-45_12 | reverse complement strand
CCCAAGGGCGTTGTCCACACCACGGCGGGCTACAATCTCTACACTCATATCACGGCTAAATGGATTTTCGACCTCAAGGATACCGATGTTTATTGGTGTACCGCAGATGTGGGCTGGATTACGGGACATAGCTATATTGTTTACGGGCCCTTGTCCAATGGGGCGACGACGGTGATGTATGAAGGTGCGCCCAGAGCTTCTAGTCCAGATTGTATGTGGGAATTGATTGCCAAGCATGGGGTGACAATTTTCTACACTGCGCCGACAGCCATTCGATCGTTCATGAAACTGGGCGAACATCTCCCCAATAAACACGACCTATCTTCCCTACGCCTGTTGGGAACCGTGGGCGAACCCATTAACCCCGAAGCGTGGATGTGGTATCACCAGATTATTGGTAAAGGTAAATGCCCGATCGTCGATACCTGGTGGCAGACAGAAACTGGCGGGATCATGATCACAGCATTACCGGGAGCCATTCCCACCAAACCCGGCTCCGCAACTCTACCTTTTCCGGGAATTATTGCCGATGTGGTAGACCAAGAAGGGGAACCCATCACGAATGAAAGTGGCGGTTATCTGGTGATTCGTCATCCCTGGCCTGGCATGATGCGGACAGTGTTTAATGATGACGATCGCTTCCGGCGCACCTACTGGGAACACCTCAAACCCGAATCTGGAGCCTCCCTCTACTTTGCGGGGGATGGCGCTCACAAAGACCGGGATGGTTATTTCTGGGTCATGGGTCGGGTTGATGATGTGATCAGCGTGGCGGGGCATCGTTTGGGAACTATGGAAATTGAATCAGCCCTGGTGTCTCATCCTGCGGTGGCGGAGGCGGCTGTCGTGGGGAAACCTGACGAGATCAAGGGGGAAGAAATTGTGGCGTTTATCACCCTTGAAGGCAGCCATCAACCTAGTGATGAGTTGGCAAAGATTCTCAAACAGCACGTGGTCGGTGAAATTGGGGCGATCGCTCGTCCGGGGGAAATTCGGTTTACGGAGGCTCTACCCAAAACTCGATCGGGTAAAATCATGCGCCGTTTGTTGCGTTCCCTCGCTTCTGGTCAAGAAATCACCGGGGACACTTCTACCCTAGAAGACCGGGGAGTCCTCGACAAACTCCGTAGTGAAGCCTAACCTAGAAACTTCAGAAGATAGCTGAATGGGGTATCAAATATACAATCAAACCAGATAAAAAATGGTTGTATAGAGCCTATCCCATCGGCTTAATTAAATCTCCACAAAATAACAATTTGGTGTCATGAATACTAAACATTCCAATCCAGATCACTCTATCCCTAAAGTTGCCGAAGCTCCCGAAGAGTCGATTGCCACTCTAGACCCTGTAACTCCAGACACCAAAAAGAAAAAGCAGAAAAAACTTAAAAAAGAGAAAAAAGATAAACTGGAAAATCCGGAGTCTCAAACTCCAGAGTCAGAAATTCCTGCCCGGAAAGTTTCCCCCTACATTTCTGAGGGAGAGGGTAGTTCCAAGCTTTCTAGCAAAGATTACGAAAAAGAATTAGCCCGTTTGCAGGTAGAGCTGGTGAAAATGCAATACTGGGTTAAACATACAGGAGTCCGGATTGTAATTTTGTTTGAAGGACGGGATGCTGCTGGGAAGGGCGGGACAATTAAGCGGATTACAGAAACCTTAAATCCCCGTGGTTGCCGGGTTGTGGCTCTGGGGACACCCAGCGATCGAGAAAAAACAGAATGGTACTTCCAGCGCTATGTTCCCCATCTACCGGCTGCGGGAGAGATTGTTTGCTTCGATCGAAGTTGGTACAATCGGGCTGGAGTAGAAAAAGTCATGGGTTTTTGTACCGAGGCTCAGTATCGAGAATTTTTGCAAACCTGCCCAGAATTTGAACGAATGTTGGTTAGGTCAGGAATTATTTTATTAAAATATTGGTTCTCGGTCAGCGATGAAGAACAGGAACGCCGCTTCCAATCCCGGACTACAGACCCTGCCCACCGTTGGAAACTCAGCCCCATGGATTTAGAATCCCGCGATCGTTGGGTTGAATACTCCCAAGCCAAGGACATCATGTTTGCCCATACCAATATTCCCGAAGCTCCTTGGTTCACTGTAGAAGCTGATGACAAAAAACGGGCCCGCCTAAATTGTATTAGTCATTTCTTGAGCAAAATTCCCTACGTAGATATGACCCCGGCGCCTCTAGAACTCCCTCCCCGCAAGATTGCCCCCC
>JAIMKT010000053.1:5077-15163 GCA_020692245.1 Microcoleus sp. GA_180221_E-2-1-MAG-45_12 | reverse complement strand
CTTTGTTCCCCAGATTTACTAGGTTGTGTTGACATTGTGTTAAATCTGTCAGTTTGTTTTGTTAGGTGTGTTCAATTGGAGGGGCTTCAATGAGCTAGATCACATCTTTAATTACGAATAGGTCACTAGAATGGTTGATATCAATCACTTCGATCGCTCATGAGAGTCACCAATTACCAAGAAAATCTTAATTAAGATAGTGATATCAGGATTTTATTGAGGGCCTCTGCTATGACACACCGTCCTACTCCCAACAACTGTATGGAACCCCAACTAAAAACTAACCCCTTTAATGCCTACAGAGACCCGCAAACGGGTGAGTGGAAGGTTGTGTTGCCACCCCAAAACCCCAAGCCTCAGTCTTCACCTCAGGATCAGGGAAGTAAGCAAAACTATCGTCATCGTTAGTTCTCTCCGGTGATGGTGCGCCAGATGGTAGTGGGGAGGGTGGTGATCTGCTCCCAGAGGTCTAGGTAGGTGATCCCAAAGACAATTTGTAGGATTAGGATAATGACTGCGATCGTGATGGCAGTGGTAAGGGTAGTTTTCAGGACTTTGAGGAGGGCAGTGAAGGCTAGCCAAGAGACGACGATCGCCGCCACCAGAATAATAATTTGCAGGGTCATAGCTTTGGAGAAATTAAAATTGGGATAGCTGGGATATTGAGGATCCGTGAGTGAACATAATTAATTAACTCCAGTCTACCTGCGATCGCTCCTCTGCTACTTGTACATACACTGCCTCTGTTTGTTTGCTGATCCCTTCCCAAGTAAAACGAGTTGCGAGGTCAGCATAGGCATTTTCTACAAGCCAATTTCCATAGCTGGGATTTTTGAGAATTTCTAAGATGCCCCAGGCTAGGGATTCGGGGTTATTAGTTTGGGTGACGATCCCGGTTTTGTTGTGGTGGACGACTTCTGGGAAACCACAGGTATCTGACACCACCACAGGCACACGGGAGGCAAAGCTTTCTAGAGCCACAATCCCAAAAGGTTCGTAGAGGCTAGGAAAGACGGCACAATCAGCCACAGTTTGAAATTTATCTAAGTCTCGATCGGGCATAAACCCTGTAAAGTAGCAACTATGCCAAATTCCTAGATAACCCACCTTGTGTTTCAATTCTTCTGTATTACCACCACCAATTAATACAAACTTCACATTCCCCCCCATTTCGGCGATTACCTTGGGGGCTGCACTCAAAAGAATAGTCACACCTTTTTCGTAGGTCATGCGTCCCACGTAGTAAACAATTTTTTCGTGGTCATGGGCAAACTGCCTGCGGAAGCCCCAGAAATCAAAATTGGCATCAGGGATCTTTTTCTCTGCCCGGATACCATTAAAGATCACATCAATTTTGTCCCAAGGGGTGCGGAGGACTTGGCTGACTTCCCGACGCATATATTCAGTACAGACAATTACTCGCCAAGCTTCGTGGGCTAAAGTGCTTTCTTTGCCGCTAATGTATTCCTGAATGGAAGTATGGATGCCATTGTGCCTTCCAAATTCTGTGGCGTGGATGGTGGCAATCAGGGGAATTTTGAAATTATGCTTGAGGGCGATCGCTGCATCACCGACTAGCCAATCATGGGCATGGATTAGGTCAAAGTTGTGGTCTTCAGCCAAGAGTTTACTGCCTTGCTTGCCCATACTTTCGTTGAGGCTAGAAATCCAGTTAAAAAAATCATTGTGGGGTGCTGCGGCAACTCGATGCACGTGGATACCTTCGACAACCTCATAGTGGGGACACTGCCCATACTCTACTGTAATTAGATGTACCTCATGTCCTAAACTGACGATTTCTGGATACAGTTCTCCGACATGGCGAGCAATTCCCCCAACAATCCGGGGGGGAAACTCCCAACTTAGGACTAAGATTTTCATTTACCGCTCCTCAACTTAAGTCAATAAGTTCCAGAAACTCTATTAATCAAATTTATGATGCAGCTCTGTTTCCCTGAAACTCTTTTGAAACTATAGAGCAAGTTTGTAATTTGTAACACACTAGCAAACTTTAACTATTATTTACAGAGAATCTTCATTGTAGCTAAGGAAACAAACTATTTTCCTAGAAAATCTACGGAGAAGTGGAGATTAGGGCAGATTTTGGGGGAGTTGCGGGCAGTGGAAAAAGGTAAATAGGGTGGGGATCGATCGAGAATTGCGGGGAATTGGGCGGGGATCGATCGGGTTGAAACTCCCTCAAGGTCAACTTTCTGCCATCTCTCTAGAAATTAAATGCCCTCTAGCAATCCCTGAGCTATCCGTAAATATTTCCAAGTTTAAGCATCGATCGATAGTTAAGTATATTTTCGCTAAATCTTGACATTTGAATATTTTGTCTATTGTCACTATTTATATTAAAAGTTTAGATAAAATTGTATTTTTAGCTTAAAAAGCTCTTCAGAGATGATGGCAGACTTTCTAATATTCTAAGTATTTTTCCAAAGTTTCTCAAAACTTCTAACGGCTTAGGTTAATTTTCTGACCCCTTTTCTTTCTGGGGCAGTTGGACAATAATGCAACCAAGAGATCAAACACAAGATTGAAAAAACGAAAGAAACTTTGTTAGGAGAACCCAAGCGTGAAAATTTCAGTTTATGGAAAGGGCGGTATCGGCAAATCCACTACAAGCTGCAACATCTCCGTTGCCCTCGCTAAACGGGGAAAGAAAGTCCTCCAGATCGGTTGCGACCCGAAACATGACAGCACCTTTACCCTGACCGGATTCTTGATCCCCACAATTATTGACACGCTCCAAGAAAAGGACTACCACTACGAAAATGTCTGGGCTGAGGATGTGATCTACAAGGGCTATGGCGGGGTGGACTGTGTGGAAGCTGGTGGCCCTCCGGCGGGGGCTGGTTGTGGTGGCTACGTGGTCGGCGAAACGGTGAAGCTCCTCAAGGAACTCAATGCCTTTGATGAGTACGACATTATTTTGTTTGATGTTCTTGGTGACGTGGTTTGTGGTGGTTTCGCTGCACCCCTCAACTATTCTGATTACTGCATGATCGTGACTGACAACGGTTTTGATGCTCTATTTGCGGCAAACCGGATCGCTGCTTCTGTACGAGAAAAAGCGAGAACTCATCCTCTGCGTCTTGCTGGTTTGATCGGCAACCGGACGGTGAAGCGTGACCTCATCGATAAATACATTGAGGCTGTGCCAATGCCAGTGTTGGAAGTGTTACCTCTAATTGAAGATATCCGAGTTTCTCGTGTGAAGGGCAAAACCCTATTTGAAATGGCGGAAACGGATCCTTCTCTCAATTATGTGTGTGATTACTACCTAAATATCGCTGATCAAATCCTTGCCATGCCAGAAGGTGTAGTTCCCAACGATTCCCCAGACAGAGAACTCTTCTCTCTCCTCTCCGATTTCTACCTCAATCCCCCAGAAGCCAAAGTC
The DNA here is from genome assembly GCA_020692245.1 of Microcoleus sp. GA_180221_E-2-1-MAG-45_12. Taxonomy (GTDB): domain Bacteria; phylum Cyanobacteriota; class Cyanobacteriia; order Cyanobacteriales; family JAAUUE01; genus JAAUUE01. The sequence goes on along the minus strand of JAIMKT010000053.1, from coordinate 11,754 downwards.
AGAGACGAAAAAGCCCTAGACCTAATGATGGTTTAAGAAATTCTGCAAAGTCAAGCCATTTATCCTTAGTAAGGGTAGTATTTCTCCATCTACCCTATTAGCAACAATTCTTGATTGAAACCTCTAGAATCTATGGATATTTTTGAAGACTTTGAAGAAATGAAATCTGAGTTAAGAGAAAAGTGGCTTGATTATTATGAAATTAATCATAATTGGATCAAAGCTGCTAGACTTTCTCAGGGAATGGCTTGGAATGTAATGGTAAATGGCAATCAAACCACTATATATTGTCCTAGTAGTGCATTAATTTTGGGAGTTGTTAGTAGTCTAGATAAAAGAATTACCAGTTTCATTCAAATATCAGAAAAGTTGTCTGGTAGCTGTACTCCTGATCAACTTGTTATAGGTCTAGGATTACGTTTTAATATGGATGCTGCTTTAGAGGAAAGACAAAGAAAAAAAGAACAGAAAGAAGATGTCCAAGAGGCAAAGTTACTAACTGCTAGTGGGGAAGATTATACCGATCCGTTACTTGAAGAATTGAGGAGGGAAGCCAAGCAAAATATAATAGAAAAATCTTAGAAACTTATCTAACAAATTTAAAATTACAAACAATGAGCCTTATAGATGAGTTTGACGAACTGAAATCTGGATTAAAAGAAAAATGGCTTGACTATTATGAAGCTAATCAGGCTTGGATTAATTCAACAGGAATACATCATGCGAAAGGTTATAATCCTAATTCCTATTTTGTTATAGGTGTAGTAGCTACTTTAGACCCAAAAGCAACAGAACTAATCTATTTTCTCTCAACAAGACTTGGACAAAATATAGATACTATTACTCAGACTTTAGGACTAGCTTTTGATCCGATTCCGGTACTAAAAGCCAGAGAGGAAGAAGCTAAGAAACTTGTTCAGGAAGCAAAATTATTAACTGCTAGTGGGGAAGATTATACAGATCCATTGCTTGAAGAATTAAGGAGGGAAGCAAGAGAGATTAATAATACTAGTGAATAAATGGTTTCTTCTGTTTTGGATACTTAACTATTCTCTAACTTGAAATAATACCGATGAAAATACTTGAAGAATTTGAGCAACTCAAGGCTGAATTAAAAGAGCGATGGCTTGATTATTATGAAATCAATCATAGTTGGATTAAAGTTGCTGCCATTAATAAAACCCATACTTGGGCAGAAGTTGTAGATGGAAAAAGTGTAACTCTAACTTGTCCAGATAGTAAATTAATTATTGGCGTTGTTAGTGATTGTGATCCTAGAGTTTCTGAATTTATACAGGTATCAACCCAATTTTCTGGGACTTGTAACTTAGATAAAATTGTCGAAGGATTAGGGCTACGTTTTGATCCAGAGATTGAATTAAAAGAAAGAGCCGAAGCCTTAGCCAAGCGACAAGAAGCTGAACTTTTGGCAGCACAACTCCAAGAAACTAGACTTTCAACACCCCTAAATCATAACTCAGACCCATTACTCGATAAATTAAGAGAGGAGATCAACAAATGACCGTAACTCAAGAACCTAGCGCTTTGAATTTTGAATGTGAAACTGGTAATTACCATACCTTCTGCCCCATTAGTTGTGTAGCTTGGTTGTATCAAAAAATCGAAGATAGTTTCTTCTTGGTAATTGGCACAAAAACCTGTGGTTACTTCCTACAAAATGCCATGGGTGTGATGATTTTTGCTGAACCCCGCTATGCCATGGCAGAACTGGAAGAAGGAGATATTTCTGCCCAGTTAAATGATTACGAAGAACTAAAAAGATTGTGTTTGCAAATTAAGCGCGATCGAAATCCTAGCGTCATTGTGTGGATCGGCACTTGTACCACCGAAATTATTAAAATGGATTTGGAAGGACTAGCTCCTAAGTTAGAGGCAGAAATTGGTATCCCGATCGTCACCGCTAGAGCTAATGGTTTAGATTATGCCTTTACCCAAGGCGAAGATACCGTATTGGCAGCTATGGCAGCTCGTTGCCCAGAAACTCAACAAAAAGATAAAGTTACCGGAGAAGTTTCCGAAAACCGCAACGCCATCCAAAAACTCCTCAACTTTGGCAAAAAGAAAGAAGAAATTGCCCAAGATGAAGCCGAATATGCCGATCATCCTCCTTTAGTTCTCTTTGGCTCCCTGCCCGATCCCGTCGTCAATCAACTCACCCTAGAACTGAAAAAGCAAGGAATTAAAGTTGCAGGTTGGCTCCCGGCTAAACGTTATACCGAACTGCCCGTTATTGAAGAAGGCTACTATGTTTCGGGGATCAATCCCTTCCTCTCCCGTACTGCCACTACTCTCATGCGTCGCCGGAAATGTAAACTCATTGGTGCGCCGTTCCCGATCGGCCCCGATGGCACCCGTGCTTGGATTGAAAAACTCTGCTCCGTCTTAGGTATTGAACCCAAAGGTTTAGAAGAACGGGAGGCGCAAATCTGGGCAAGTTTGGAAGACTACCTGCAACTGATCCGGGGCAAATCAGTATTTTTCATGGGAGATAACTTGCTAGAAATTTCCCTCGCTCGGTTCCTAATTCGCTGCGGCATGACCGTTGAAGAAATTGGCATTCCCTACATGGATAAGCGTTACCAAGCTGCCGAGTTAGATTTCTTGGAGAAGACTTGCCGAGAAATGGGAGCTCCTCTGCCCACGATCGTCGAAAAACCCGATAACTACAATCAACTCCAACGCATTCAAGCCATCAGACCCGATCTCGTGATCACAGGCATGGCCCACGCCAACCCCCTAGAAGCACGGGGCATCAATACCAAATGGTCGGTGGAGTTTACCTTCGCCCAAATCCACGGCTTCACCAATGCCAGAGACATCCTCGAACTAGTCACCCGTCCCCTGCGCCGGAATAATTCCCTCAAGGAGATGGGCTGGGATCAACTGGTTAAAGAAGAAGCCAAGGTTTAGGAGGATATTCTGTAAGGTGTTGGTGGTTGAAACTCCATCGACAAAAAAACAAAGCTCACTGTCCGGGGCTAATCTCAGGATTTTATTGTTTCTGTAGCTCTTGCCATTTATTCCTTGCAGAGATCAATAGCCCCCGTGATTCTAGGTAGGGAGTAGTCCCCGGCTTGACGCTTTCTAGTTGATTGATAATATCTTGGAGTTGAGCAAGGGTGTAGCTCTTGTTCCCATGACTAGCAGAGGCAATTAGGTTGGTGATGTCTCTTTGGGCGGCGGCAAAACTCCTGACAGCATTTTGTTCTGCTGCTAGTCTGACTCGAATTTCTGATTGACTAGCTTGGTAATCCACAAGTAGTTTTTGAGCTTCTTGATAACCTTGTAAATCTGTGGGCGGGATTCTTGCCAGACGATCGATCGCATCTTGCCACCTATCTATAACTTGTTCCCACCTAATCGCCTCATGGGGAGGATTTTGACCATCTTTTGCCGCTTGCCAAGCAAATTTTCGAGCCGCAGTAATTAGGTTGCTGGTTTCAGCATTCCCGGCAAATAAGCCCACGGTTTCGGCAAACTCTTGCCTGTAGCTAACTAATTTTTGTTGAGCCTCTTTCCCGGCGAGGGTTGCTGTCGGCACTTGCGCCATTTTCCCTAAACCTGCCTGCCAACTAGTTGCCGCTAACTGTTTATCAGTGGAGGTTGTCGCCTGTTGGTATTGGAGTTTAGCTTGATTAACCGAATCTTCCGTGGTTCTCAGCAAAGTTTGGGCATTTTGTTCTTGAAAGAGCTTGCTTTCTAGGGTTCCTAATTGGCTCCGAGCCGTAGCGAAACCCGATCGAGAATAGTGCCAGTTATACCAGTAGAGCGATCGAGTAAAATCATCTTCAATAAAGCCACTGGGTAACTTATTCACTGCTTCCCTAGCCATGGTGAGCTTCTGTCCCCCTACATCCAAATCTGTAGCACTGGTGGGGCGATCGATTAACTGTTCGGCTTGGTTGAGATTGTCTATCAAGCTCTTGTAGGCTCCATCCCAACTGGAATAGGTAGGAAACAACAGGATCGGCGCAGTTCTTGCAACTTGGCTCCGCCAGCCCGGTACAGGTACATTTGCCAACGCCACAATCCCCACAGGGACACCCGCCACTAGAGCTAGGGTAACTAATTTTTTCGAGAAAAATCCCCGGTTTGGCTGCGGTTTTTTACTTGGTCGATGGGGCTTTGTGGGGAGATACTGCGCTTCAATTTCGGCTTCCAATTCAGCCAGACTCTTCCCTTGAGGTTTTTGGATTGATCCGCTAGTCGGTGTCGGGGCGATCGGGATGACAGGAGGGGCGGGTTGTTGAGTAGAGTTAGGTACGGTTTTTTGTTTGGAGCCGAACTTAAAGATAGCCATAGCTAAGGGTAAGCCCTCAATATTTTCATTAGATTTAGATTATCTACAATTATATAGATAAAACAAGAACTTAAAATAATTGCTGGAGAAAGATTTGCAGATGGCAAGTTTGATTAAGCTAGAATTTTGTCCCAAGGCTTGATAATTTGTAGTTAGTGTTCTACCACAGCCTATACGAAGCAGACAGATCGGGACGCGATCAAGTAGTCTTTAGCTAAGTTTCTAGACAGGATAAATAATTGTTTAATTTTGCTTGCCAATTTTCTAAAAGTGGAATAGTTCTGTGATTTATTACTTGCAAAAAGATTGTTTCAACATCCAAAATCATTTGTTTTTGAAAACGGCTTCTAAATTACGATAACCACTAACTACCCGTAAAATTTCAATACCTTCATCAATAACTTGATAGAAAATAATGTACTGCATGAACGAGATACCCCGCAAACCCGGATTAATATAAGCATAGGAGCGTCCCAGATAAGGAAATTCTGCTAGATGCTGGCATTTTTTACCAAACCCTTCCACAAATCTGTCCCCTGCATTTATGCTTTGCTCTAGAAAATAATCAGCAATTTCTGATAAATCTCGGCTGGCATCGATCGTAATTACCAAGCGTCTCATAACTATTGCTTTTTGGCAGCTTGCACCCTAGCCCTTAGTTGCGATAGAACAATATCTACATCTAGCACCCGACCCTGCTGTGCTTGTTTCTGAGCAGCATCAATTTTTTTCCGAGTTGCTTCAACCCACTCAAAATATTTTGGATTAAGGTCAGCATCAGGCAGCATTGCCTCATCAATTAATAAAAGTAAGGCAGCATCAAGAGCTTCTTCTAAGGAAGAATATTGACCTTGTTTGATCAAAGTTTCAAGAGCATGGGTTTGGGCTTGACTGAGTGTGATTTGCATATCTTATAACAACTTTTAGGGTAGCTTTACTTTAAAAAAATAGCTTCTTAAAAAATAGTATAGAGATTTATCCGGTAATAGAGAGATGATCAATGATTAGAGAAGGGCTGTAGGTGGCTCCGTTCCATTCCGCATCACCCCCAAGAGTGACAAGATTTTTGAGAGCTTGGTAGACATTACCAGCAACCATCGTATCTTTGACTCGCCCGATCACTTCTCCCCGGCGGACTCGATAGCCAAGATCAATATTTACCGAAAAATCTCCAGAAATACTTCCGGCTCCCCCCAAAACTTGATCAATAATAATCCCCTCGTCTAATTCCTTAATTAATTCCGAAAGAGTCTGCGTACCTGTATCTACCAAGAAATTTACTAATCCCGGACTGGGATAACTGCTGAGGTCGGGGCGAAACCCATTGCCTGTAGTAGTTTTGCCTAGGGTTTGGGCAGTTTTTTTGTCGGTGTAAAATTCCTCTAACTTGCCTTCACTAACTAGAAATAGCATTTGAGTGGGAATGCCCTCATCATCAAAGGGGCAACTGTAGGGGCCAGTGTTGGGTTGCTGGGAAATGGTTAACTTGCTGCTGGTGACTTGTTCCCCTAGGCGATCGCTCCACGGCGAAGACTTTTGGGCGACTTGTTTCCCACTAAGAGCTAACTGCACCGTATCCCATAACAGATCAGCAGCTTTCCCGGTGATTAAAACTGGTACTTTCCCTCGCATCGGTTCAGCATTCAGGTTTGCCCAGTCCAGACGCTGGAGAATTTGTTGGGCAAGTTTGCGGGGGTTGAGGGTGTGGCGCTGGGTTTGTCCGTCGGCAATACTCAGGAAATCATCGCCCCGGATCCATTCTGCCGCCATGAAACAGCCGAGGGTAGTGTCCGTATAACAGATATCCAATCCGGTGGTGTTGCTGAGGTGGGTGGTTTCTTCTTCACATTCCCACTGGGCAGTACAGAGGACTTCTGGGTATACTTCTCTAACGAGGGCGATCGCTTCCTTTGCCATTTCGAGGAGTTTGTCTACAGGCACTAATTCCCCCAAATTGGGATAGATGAAATTGTTGGGGTGGGTGAGATCGATGGTTTCGGGAGCGTTGAGTTGGGAGACGGCGATCGCTCTCTGGACTAGTTCGGCTGGCGATCCATCTCCGTAGGCAACAGCTAAACCCGGCTGATTATTTTTCCAAACTCGGAGAGCTACTCCTTCGGAGGCGAGACTTTCTAGTTGTTTCAGGCGATTTGCTTCAAAAAATACAGGACGGGAGAGGGATTTCGATCGATACACCTCCGCCGCCTCTGCCCCAGATTTCAGAGCTAGTTCTAGTAAATGCTGATTATCCATAGCCGCATAATTCTTAAATATTCTTTCGAGACTAGTTTAGGGGCTAGGAATGATTACACCATTTCCTTCAACAACCAAAATCCAGCAAAAGACTGCGCCGCTG
>JAIMKT010000053.1:2531-5003 GCA_020692245.1 Microcoleus sp. GA_180221_E-2-1-MAG-45_12 | reverse complement strand
GCACCATTGCCGATTTTTGCTTGGCAGATTCAAAGGCTTGTAATTCTTTAACTACCTGATTATCATTAATTCCTGCCAAAATCCAACTATCCGTAGCCCCAGTCTCCAAAATTAATTGGGGTTTCGGCTGGTCAAGAAACTTCAGAAATCCCAACTCCAAGCCCGACATCAATCCGGCGAGGGCATTGGCTCTGGGTGAGAAAATTAAGATCCCCGGAATCTGGGTTGCTGGCTCTAGTCCCGTCAGGGGGAAGGCTTCACCAAAACCAATTTCCCATTCCTGTAAATCCTGAAATTCCTTGGCAGCCAAGTTCACTACCGCCCATTGTTGACCAATTAGGGCATCGGGTAAGGGTTGGGGAGTTTGGGGTTGGTATTGCATCACGCTGGGGGTGGCGGAGCTTTGGAATCCTGATTGCTGGGGATAGAAATTTTCCATCCGGTCTGTTAGCCATGTTTTCAGGGTGTAGGTGCGCCGGGAAGGAAGGGCAGAAATGCCTAGTTCATCGCAGGCTTTGGTAATCATATTGCCCATGGCATAGCGGAAAAACCGGATCCGTTGCGGGGGTTGGGAGGCTTGGCTGATGGCTTTGGCGATCGCATCCTTGAGCCATTGGGAATTTACCTGCTGGTTAGGACAGAACTGGGCATAGCGAAATAGGTTAGTTTGATCTTGCTGTACCTGAGTCGGACTTTCACACAGCACCAGTTCCCAAACTTTTTTATTGTTTTCATCCACCAACGGACGAGAGTAGAAATCAAGCTCCCAGATAATAGCCATTTAAAAACCTAAGGAATAAATATAGAGGGTTGCCAAAGTAGAGAAGAACAGGGTTTGATGGAAAGTAACCAAACGATCGAAGAAACCCCATGAACCAGATTAGCTTATTACAACAAACCTTGAAACCCCTCCTTAGGGTCTGGTGCATGACTCAACTTCCTGAGTAAATTTGGGGATCTCGCCCCGCCGATCGCCAAACCCCATCAAGGTCTCCTCTGCAATTTTACCCCTTAGTAATCTTTTTAGTAATCCTGACCACAAGGTCAATGAGAGTCGGCAGCTAATAAAGTGAAATAAAAAGTTGTGCCTCGACCAAGGGTAGATTCTAGCCAAATCTCGCCACCATAGCACTCAACAATTTTTTTGCAAGTGGCCATGCCGATTCCTGTCCCCGGATATTCTTGGTAAGTATGCAGGCGCTGAAATACTTCAAAAATGCGCTGGAAATATTGGCTATCAATGCCAATGCCATTATCTTGCACCATAAAACGCCATAGCCCCACCTTTTGATCAGGCGAAAATTTAATTTCTACTTGAGGGGAGACTTGGGGACTACAGAACTTGATCGCATTACTCAGCAGGTTTTGCCAGAGTTGGAGGAACTTGGCTCGATCGCCCATCACCAAAGGCAGGGGTTCATAATGAATTACCGCCCCTTTTGCCGCAATTTCCTCAGCCAAATTCTCCAGCACCTCTGCCACTACCGCCTGACAATCCACCACCTCCGGCTCCTTCTGCTCTGTGCCTAGTCGTGAATATTCCAGAATATCTTGGATCAAATACTTCATCCGTAGCCCCGCATGATTAATCTTGTGGACATACTGCAATACTTCTGGAGCCAGTTGTTCTTGATACTTAAAGCTCATGATTCCGGTATAGCCAAGGATGGATTGCAACGGTGATTGCAAATCATGGGAAGCAGCGTAGGCAAACTGTTCTAGCTCTTGATTGGAAGCCAATAGTTTTTGGTTCAGATTTTTGAGGTCTTTTTGGAGTTGTTGGATCATGAGTTGATTTTTGACCCTTGCCAACACTTCCTCTACCTGAAAAGGCTTGGCAATATAATCTACCCCGCCAATATCAAAGGCTCGGACTTTATCAAAACCGGCATCAAGGGCACTGATAAAAATGATGGGGACACTAGTAGTCCGGGGATCAGCTTTGAGTTGTTGACAGACAGCATAGCCATCCATATCTGGCATCAAAATATCCAAGAGAATTAAATCTGGAATCACTGTTTGGCAAGCCTGAAGCGCCATCCTGCCATTGAGAGCCTTGCGGATGTGATAACCTTGTACCATCAATACCCTAGACAAAACCTTGAGATTATCTAGGGTGTCATCTACCAACAGAATATCTGGGGTAACTGGCTTACCCAAACTATCAATCATCCTCTTGCTTCCCCATTATTTGGAGTGAACTATCCCGCCACAAGCAGCAGAGCTTCCTATCTCAAATAGTGTAACTTTCTTCGCCCCAAGGTACAAGGAATTTAAGAGTTAGACTGGTTTGTGGGGCGATCGATAGAACGGTTTCTTGACCACTGTGGCAGGATAGGCTTTCCCCCGAATCTCTACTAATAATTTCTGCCCTACTTTGCCCAAATCCGGAGACACGTAGGCAAGAGCTACAGGTTTACCGAGGGTAGGGGAGAGCGTCCCACTGGTGACAATCCCGACCACTTCCTGCCC
>JAIMKT010000053.1:0-2517 GCA_020692245.1 Microcoleus sp. GA_180221_E-2-1-MAG-45_12 | reverse complement strand
AGTCATGGCGAGCAATATTCCGCCCCTCCATTTCTAGCCCCACGAGTAACTTTTGCTTCTGCCCCGCTTTTTGGGCTACTAAAACTTCCCTGCCTAAAAAGTCGCCCTTGTCCCAGTGAATCAGCCACCCCAAGCCCGCCTCTAGGGGCGTAGTTTCTTCGTTGATATCTTGTCCATACAAAGCCATGGCTGCTTCTAAACGGAGGGTATCCCGGCAACCCAAACCACAGGGAATCACTCCCGCCGAAATAAAATCTTGCCAGAGTTGCAGCCCGATCGAGGGCGTAGTCATGATCTCAAAGCCATCTTCCCCGGTGTAGCCAGTGCGAGCCACAAAAATCTGCTCCCCGCCCCGAAGAATGGTGAGATGCCCAAAGGGTCGGAGGTTACTCAAATCCTCAAGGGTTAAATTGTTATCATTATTTGCTAGCAACGGTTGGAGATATTCCAGAACTGCTGCCCCTTGGAGAGCGAGGAGAACCTGCGATCGAGAAACATCTTCCAGCTTCACCGGGGTAGATGCCAAATTCTCCAAAAGCCAAGCCTTATCCTTAGTTTTGGTAGCCGCATTTACAATCATTACCCCCTGTTGAAGTCCTTGGGAGTCTTCACCTTGGTAATAAAAAATGATGTCATCAATGATGCCGCCCTGAGGATTGAGGAGAACTGTATATTGGGCAGCGCCGGGAGTCAGGCGGGTCAGATCGCTGGGGACTAGGGGCTGGAGATGTTGGAGGAGTTGAGAACCAGAAAAAAGCAACTTGCCCATGTGGGAGACATCAAATATCCCGCACTGCTGGCGGACTGCTTTGTGTTCGGCGGTGATCCCCGTGAATTGGATGGGCATTTCCCAGCCAGCAAAGTTAGTCATTTTAGCGTTTTGGGCGATCGCTAAGTCGTAGAAAGGAGTTCTGGCGGGGCTAGAGGAATTTTCCATGGGTTTAGAAGTCATTGCGATCGATGAGCTTTCAGTGAATTTGTGGATTCTCAAGGATTGCTATATATTGGATACCATGATAAACGACTGATAAATAAATGTCTAAATAGATATAAATGCCCCGGACAACTAATTTGTCTATGAAATAACACAATAGGCAACGTCATAGTATTTGTAATAGTATTTTAGAAGAGTAGTAGTATTTTGGAGTGAGTGAGGCAGACCCGTGGTTAGATTTACCCCCCAGTTCAATGATTCAGCCCCGAAGGAGAATGATCCAACAGCATCACTAGATGCCCAAGGGAATACCTTGCCTTCAGGAAATTCTGCTGGAGATGTCAATGCTGATGGGATAGAAAGACCCCGACGGCGGCAACCACCCTTACCTCAGCTTGTCAAGACCCTCCGGGGTGGTTTACGCAACACAGCCAAGACCACGGGAAATATTTTAGGGTTTCGGTTTCTTAAGGGGCGCTGGCGTTGGTATGTTCTGAGTGCGATGCTTTTGGGGACTGGGAGTGTCGCCGCAGCAGGCTATTGGGCGTGGTTAGAAGTGGAAGCCAGTCTGCCGAATGTCCAACTCCGGGAACGGGTGATGAACTATGTGCGATCGGGCGCCCTGACCATGAAAGCTGCTGATGGGCATATCATCCACCAATCAGGTCCTGTGACCCACGATCGAGTCACCATGGAGCAGATTCCTCCCCGGTTAGCTCAGGCTTTTATTGCCATTGAAGACCGCCGCTTCCAAGAACATGATGGGGTAGACTACCAAGGTATTTTCCGGGCGGTATTATCTAACCTCGAATCAGGACAGGTTGTGGAAGGGGGAAGCACCATTACCCAGCAACTAGCGAGAATTATTTTCCTTGACCAAGAACGCACCTACTGGCGGAAACTACGGGAATCTCGCCTTGCTCAAAAAATTGAAGAGCAGACCAGCAAAGACGACATTCTAGAGCAATACCTGAACTTGGTCTATCTTGGTTCTGGCTCCTACGGAATTGCCGATGCTGCTTGGGTCTATTTCAGTAAGCCCATCCAAAAGCTGACCCTTGCGGAGATGGCAACCATTGCTGGATTAGCTCCCGCCCCCACGGAATACTCGCCCCTAGTTAACCCAGACCTTGCTCGGCGCCGCCGAAATTTGGTGTTGCAAAGAATGTTGGCAAGTGGATATATCAATGCAGCAGAAGCGGCGGAGTCCATCGCCTCACCCCTAGAAACTAATCCCAGTCCCCACCGAGCTACCGATCGAGAGGCTTCCTACTTTGTGGAATATATCAAAACTGAGCTACCCAAGCACGTCACCCCAGAAATCCTCGCCAATGAAGGGCTAATTATTGAAACTACCCTCTACCGGACTTGGCAGCAAGCCGCAGAAAAGGTGATTCAAAACACGGTGGCGGAGGATGGGCAGTATGATGGTTTTAGCCAAGCTGCCCTCGTTGCCATTGATCCCCGCTCTGGGGAAATCCGAGCCATGGTGGGGGGGACAGATTTCCAAACCCAAAAATTTAACCGAGCCACCCAAGCCCAGCGCCAACCCGGTTCTACCTTTAAGGGACTGCTGTACACGG
>JAIMKT010000052.1:28963-29130 GCA_020692245.1 Microcoleus sp. GA_180221_E-2-1-MAG-45_12 | reverse complement strand
TTTCTCCAGACAAATCCTACCTCGATGCGGAATTAGCCATTGGGGACTACAAGCCCAAAAACTATGGTGGCACTTTCCGGGGCAATGTTTCCATGCGAGATGCTCTCACCTCTTCTCTGAATATTGTGGCGATTAAAGTCCTCCTTGATGTGGGCTGGAATCCCGTA
>JAIMKT010000052.1:28423-28939 GCA_020692245.1 Microcoleus sp. GA_180221_E-2-1-MAG-45_12 | reverse complement strand
ATCGACTCCGAACTCAAACCAACCTATTCCCTTGCCCTAGGAGCTTCGGAGGTAAATCTTTTGGAGCTGACTGGAGCCTACGGAACCCTTGCCAACAAAGGAGCCCATAACTCTTCCTACGGAATTAAGAAGATTGTTGATCAAACTGGCAAAGTTATCTATGAAGCCCGTCCCCAAGCAGTCAGAGCGGTAGATGCAGATACGGCGGCGATCGTGACATGGATGCTCCGGGCGGTAGTAGATTCGGGGACTGGGGGTGCTGCCTACCTACCTGATCGACCAGTGGCAGGCAAAACCGGAACCTCAGATGAATCAAGGGATCTCTGGTTTATTGGTTATATCCCCCAAGTAGTCGCTGGAGTCTGGCTGGGAAATGATGACAATACTCCCACCTGGGGCATGAGTAGTGCTGCTGCTAAAGCTTGGGGTCAGTTCATGACTAGGGTAATTCAGGATCTCAAGCCGGAGGAATTTCCACCCCTGCCGTCCTTCGATCGAGAAGCCACAATCAAAGTA
>JAIMKT010000052.1:6555-28360 GCA_020692245.1 Microcoleus sp. GA_180221_E-2-1-MAG-45_12 | reverse complement strand
AGTTGGAGTGATCCTGGACGGGGAGATCGTGGTGCAAGATGGAGAGAGCCAGAGCCTGTGAATGATTATGTACCTCCAGCCTCTAGTGGGAGGAGTGGCGGTGGTGAATATCAGCCTGTTCCTGAAGCTCGTGCGCCAGAACCCGTTGCCCCGGCTCCAGAACCTGTTGCTCCGGCTCCCCAAGGTTAATCTCCATCTAGAGAATTATTTTTGCTAAGATCGGGGCTAGAGACACAACTTGATCTTTGATTAATCTTTTGGTTAATCCCTCGACTTAAGCTTAGGTGGTTCTCAAACGTTAATAAAACTCAGCTAAACCATAATATTGGAGTAATTTATTTAATGCTAAATCTCACGATCCAAAATCTTTTGATGGAAATTTCCCAAGCTCCAAGCACCCCTGTATATTTTTATGGGGTTTATGCCGTGGGCTTTGTGGCTGCTGTAGTCATTGGCTCGATCGCTTGGTACAACTCAAAGCGTCCCCCCGGTTGGGAAGACAAGGAACGCCCAACTATTGTCCCAGAAGTTAAGGACACTGAAGAAAACTAAAATAAGAAAACTAGAATTAATTCCCCTAGTAGGCGATCGCCCCGACCTCCGTGAGATGTTGTTGCAGCAATTGCTCAATCTTTTCTGACTGAAATTCCTTGGCTAGTTGCACCACTTGTTGCAAGAAAGGCTGGTATCGATCGTCCTGCTGCCCAATTTTTCCTGCCACTTCTATGAGTTTTTTTAAGCGTCCTTCTTGGGCTAGTTCCAACAATACCTGCAACTCTGTGGCGGGAGGCACAACCAAATCTAGGGTTAGGGAAGCTATGACTGGTAATACTTCGGCATTTTCTTCATAGTTCCAAGAGATTTGTAAATGTCTAGCTAAAGCCCTAAACAGAGCTTCGGCATTCACTGGTTTGCTCAAAAATTCATCCCCCCCAGCCGCTAAACTCCTTTTTTGGTCTGCGGAAGATACGGAGCCTGAAGAAACCAATATCTTGAGGTGTGACAAATTCTTTGCTTGCCGTAATTGTTTGACTAGGGTGAAGCCATCCATGACTGGCATTTGTAGATCTACGATAACTAAATCTGGTAAGGTTTTTTTGATTTTATCTAAGCCCTCCTGTCCATTTTCAGCTTCAAGGAGGATAAAGCCAAGGGGTTCCAATAAATTTATAATTACTGCCCGGTTTTCCCCTCGATCGTCCACCACCAAAATCTGTTTCCGCTCTCCTTGATAACCAACAATATTTTTTGCCACACCGTTACTTGGTGGAGTCCAATCATCATGTAGGGGCAGCTCGACGCTAAAGAAAAATTCACTACCTACTCCCAGTTGACTCTGGACTTGAATTTCTCCCCCCATCAACTGGACAATTTGCTGACTAATCACTAATCCTAAACCTGTACCTCCGGCTTGCCGCCGCCGATCGCCCACCTGTTCAAAGGCTCGGAAAAGTTTTTTTAACTCTTCTGGAGCAATCCCCACCCCAGTATCAGAGACACTAAAGCGGAGTCGAGCAGTTTTATGGGGATAAGAGTCTAGACTTAATAGCTGAATCTTAAAAGTGATGACCCCTTGATCAGTAAACTTGGTGGCATTACCCAACAAATTAATTAATACTTGGCGCAATCGCTTTTCATCAATAAGGACTCCCCTAGGTAAATTTTCATCAGGTTCATAACGGAAATCGATGCCTTTTTGTCTGGCTCGAACTTGAAAAATTTCCATCACTCCCTGCAATAGCGAAGGTAGATGAATGACTTGGGGAGAAAGTTCTAATTCTCTAGTTTCAATTTTAGAGATATCGAGAATGTCATTAATTAAGGTCAGTAAATGCGTCCCGCACTGATAGATAATCCTGATGCCATGCTGATCTGGTTCGGGGATGGCTTTCGATCGCCCCAAGATCTGAGCGTAACCTAAGATGCCATTGAGGGGAGTCCGCAGTTCATGGCTCATGTTGGCAAGAAATTCACTCTTGGCTTGATTGGCGTTGTCGGCTAGTTGTTTTGCCTTTTGTAACTCTAGTTCAACGGCTTTGCGATCGCTAATATCTGTATGGGAACCCACTAGTCTGCGGGGTTGTCCTCGATCGTCCCAAGCTACAACCTTTGCTCTAGAGAGAATCCAGCGATAGTCGCCGTTTTTGTGACGCATCCGAAATTCTAGATAAAAAGCAGAATTGGGGTCTCTTAGATGAGCCTCTACTCCCGCAAGAGCGGCGGCGGTGTCTTCGGGATGGAGCAATCCTTCCCAAGTGCTAAAAGCATTGACTAACTCATGGTCTGCATAACCGAGGATAAGTTTCCATTGGGGGGAAAAATAGACTTTGTTTGTATCAAGATACCAATCCCAAATACCATCCTTGACACTTTCCATGGTTAGTTGAAAACGCTCTTCACTGATTCTGAGGGCTTCGGCACGTTCTTCAACCTTCTGCTCTAGAGATTGGGAATAGTCCCGGAGTTGGGCGTAGGATTGTTGCAACTGTCCCCTCATCTGATTGAAGGATCCGGCTAAACTGTTCAGTTCTTCCACTTGGCTGGGGGGAGCTGTGTGGGTAAAATCTCCGTCGGTGATCGATCGAGATACTTGGTTGAGGGCAGCAATAGGACGACTAATCCAACGGGAAGTAAAAATTCCGAGGATGATGGCGATCGCCAAAGCTACAAGAGATAGCAGAATTGTGTTGCGGGTATTCTCATTAATCTGCTCCATGAAATCGGCTTCGGGGACAATGACCACGATCAACCAATCCAAACCCCATTCATCTTGAAAAGGACTAGCTTGGACAAAATATTTTTCTCCAGCAAGGGACACATCAAAACTTTCAGCTTTACTTCTATTTACTTCCTGAAGTTTTTGACTAACGGTGGCAATTATCTGATCTTTACTCTGATTTGCTGTCAGCCACTGGGGTTCTGCTTGGGGATTGCTAGGCGGTAAAAGTAGGGATTCTCGCCAAGAATTAGCAATTAAGTGTTGATTTTTATCAATAATAAAAGCTCTACTATTTTTACTAATTTTCAGCCCAGCTAGAAACTGATTAATACTTTCAAGGTATCGATCGACAGCAACAACTCCTAATAAATTACCATTGCGATCGAAAGCTGGCTGACTAGCAGTAATTACTAATCGAGATGTAATAAAATCTGGATATGCTTCACTCCATATCGACTTTTTTTGAGCAACAGCTTCTTGATACCAAGGTCTAGTTCTCGGATCGTAGATTTTACTGCCAGTCCGGAGCAGGTTGCCTCTCTTACCTTCTTGGTCTAACTCAAAGAAACTAATTTTTGACTCCGTGCTAGCCCCAGCATAGGTAAATTCGATATCACCACTACTTGCTCTAGATATCCCAATAGTTTCTCCCGTATTTTCTAAACCTAGGTAAATACCTGATTCATCTTGGAAAATACTGGCTTGTTCCCAGAAATGAAACATAGATTCGGCATCGGGATTTCGCAACTTACCTCTAACTATTTGGCTAGTATTAATTTGAGTAATAATATGGGGAGAAGCCATATAATTCTGGAGGTATTGTAAGGTGCGACTACTAACTTCATTCCGTAGCTGTGCAGATAAATCATTGACGGCTTTTTGACCATTCCGAATTGTTAGATAACTAGTCAGACCTACAGCAGCAAATATTTGGATCACAAAGGGGGCAATCAAGATCAATCGGAGAGGAATGGGATGATAGCGGGAAGATTTAATAGTTTTTGTCGGTATCGCCATCTGATTACTTTGTTTATTTATCATTTAAGACTCACTCTCATCTAGATATTTATCGAGATACTTCTGAACTAACTGCTCTATTTTTTCGGACTCAAACTTTTTGGCTAGTTGTAATATTTGCTCAATAAAAGGCTGATATTTATAATCTCGTTCACTAATTTGGGATGCCACCTCTGACAATTTTTTCAAGCGTCCTTCTTGGGCTAGTTCTAATAATATTTGCAAGTCAGCAGGAGAAGGAGCAATTACTTCTGAAGAGTTGGAAACTGTGGCAACTGCTTCATGGTTCCAAGTAAGCCGGAGATGTTTTTCTAAGGCTCTAAATAAATCTTGAGTATTCACTGGTTTGACTAAGAAATCATCCCCCCCAGCTTCCAGACTCATTTGTTGATCTAGCTGGGCTACAGAAGCAGAAGAAACCAATACTTTTAGCTGTTGTAAGTTTGGATCATTACGTAATTGTTTGAGCATAGTAAAGCCATCCATGATCGGCATTTGTAGGTCTGTAATCACTAAATCTGGCAGGCTTTCTCGCATTTTGTCTAAGCCATCCTGTCCATTTTCCGCTTCTATGATCACAAACCCTAGAGGTTCGAGCAAGTTGACAATTACCGATCGATTCTCCCAGCGATCGTCCACAATTAAAATGCGTTTCTGTTCACCCTGATAGCTAATAATATGACCGGCCTTACTGGCTTGCTGTTGATTCCAGTCCGTGGCTAAAGGGATATCTACCTCAAAGAAAAATTTACTACCTATTCCCAATTGACTCTGGACTTGAATTTTCCCGCCCATCAACTGCACAATTTGTTGACTGATGGCTAATCCCAACCCTGTACCTTCCACTTGCCGACTGCGATCGCCCACCTGCCCAAAAGCCTTAAATAATTTCTGCACATTTTCTGGGGCAATACCCACTCCGGTGTCGGTGATCGAAAATCTGAGGTGAGCCAAGGTAGATAAGCTATTTAATGAAATATCTGGACTATGCAGCCGTTCAACTTTGAGGGTGACACTACCTCGATCGGTGAATTTGACAGCATTTCCCAAGAGATTAATTAGTACCTGACGTAGCCGTTTTTCATCGATAATTACACCATTAGGCAAACTGGGATCGGGTACGTAGTGAAAACCAATGCTTTTCTGTTGGGCAGAGACTTGGGAGATTTCTACAACGCCTTGGATGAGAGCAGGCAAATAGACGGGTTGAGGAGCCAGTTCTAGTTTGCGGGCTTCAATCTTAGAAATATCAAGAATATCGTTAATTAAAGTTAGGAGATGCGTGCCGCACTGGTGAATAATATTGACTCCATGGCGTTCTTTCTCGGGGATAGTTTTCGCCCGACCAAGAATTTGAGCATAACCCAAAATCCCATTGAGGGGAGTCCGGAGTTCGTGACTCATATTAGCCAGAAATTCACTTTTTGCTTGGTTCGCATTGTCGGCTATTTGTTTAGCAACTTGCAATTCAGTTGTCCGTTCTTCCACTCGGTGTTCAAGGATAGTAAAGGAGGACTGGAGCTGATGGCTCATTTCATTAAAAGTTTGTCCTAGACGATCGAGTTCTTTGATATTTTCGGGTTGAATCTGTTGATCGAGATTTCCTTTGGTAATTTCTTGGGAGGCTTTATTTAGGCGATCGATGGGGCTAAGAATCCAGCGAGAAGTGTAGATACCAGAGATAATAGCGATTACTAAAGCCAGCAGACATAGCAAAATTGTGGTGCGGGTATTCTCATTAATCTGCTCCATAAAATCTGCTTCAGGGACAATGACGACAATTAACCAATCTAAACCATACTGATCTTGGAAAGGGGTGACACTCGCAAACTGAGGTTGACCATCTGCCACAAATTTTAGTTGCTGTATATCCTTAATTGTTGCTAAGTCCTTGAATTTTTCTTGCAGCACCAAAGTAGATTGGCGGATAATTGGAATTGAACTATTGCTTGCCTTGAGGCGTTGCGTTTCCTCTTCTGATACTTTGACATAGGGGTCTTCAGTAGTGGAACTGCTCACCAAAAAACCATTGCGCTCCATAATAAAGATCGTCCCAGTTTTACCAATCTTGACTTGACGCAAAAATTTGCTGACTCCAAGCAAGGAAAAGTCAACGGCAACCACTCCTAGTAAATTATTTGCTCGATCGTAGACAGGCTGGGCTGCTGTAGTGCCTAAAGTGCCATCGGAGTAAACATATACATCAGTCCAAGTAGCTTGCCTCGCACCTAGGGCTTGACGATACCAAGGACGTTTTCTGGAGTCATAGTCAAGGTTGGATAAAGCTCCTTCCTCATAGAAAGGCTGGGTAGTGGCATCACCACTCTCACTGGCAATGTAAGTATAAAAATTACCCGCCCTAAAGTCTGTAGTATAGTCAGTAGTAGGTTTATCTCCTAGTTCCGTTACCCCAGAACCAGCATAACCGCCTGCCGGATTTCCAAAGTAGATATACAAGGGGACTGTCTGTCCAAAACTGCGACTTTGATTCCAGAAATTTCGGATTAATTCCTTTTGATTACGATGGTCAATCATGCCCAGACGGATCCCATTGGCATTCATCTGATTAATTTCCACTGGTTTAGCCATAAAATTCACTAGATAGCTATTTATTCGGGTTGTCACTTCTTGTCGGAGTTGACCAGCTAAATTATTAACAGATTCTTGACCGTTTCGGATTGAGAGATAACCAGTCAAACCTACAGCAGCAAATATCTGGACAACAAAAGGTGCAATCAGGATCAGTCTTAGAGGAATGGAGCGATGGGGACGATCTTTATTTGTCGTTGCTGATATAGTTACCTTTTCAGTTTGTTTAGTTATCATTTTCTTGGGATAAATTTGAACATTAGATATATTGTTTGCTTGTCTTTATATTTAGCAACTAATTTATTAACTATGGGATAACATAAAAAAACTTGTTTATAAGTAATCTATCCTACACATTGCTGAAAAAACAGAAAATCCATTTCAGTAAAATTATAAACATAAAGTCTATATTTCCCTGTGATTTCATAAAATCAACTCAATAAAATGATTGAACTGTGTAGTTTATCTAGCTTTTCTTTAATGTTCGTTTAATGTTTATTTAAGAGTTGCTTAACCCCAGCTTACTGATAACTAACTTCTTTAATAATTAATAGTAAGGTGATTCTCTCTAAGTTTGGGCTAATTAGCCGATAAATCCTACAGTAAATTCCACAATAAAGCCGATAAATCAAACAAAGATAGTTGATAAACTACACAAGAAAATTGGGAAGATAAAGACTATCCCCCCAGAGCTATGATGATATTATTTTCTATGTTTTCTATTGCCTCGATCGAACTACGCAGTCTTTAGGCTGCCTTGAGGACTTCTCCTAGGGGTTTCCACGAAAACTCTCGATCGCCCCCCATTTCCACAACGATTTTGAGCTTCGGCATTTGCTTTGCCAAGGAAACCAGATATTCAATTTCTTGACTAGAAAAAACCATCCCTTCAATGATCCAGAGAACTAACCCCTTCGACTTGGGTGGGAGATTTTCCATTTGATAGTTGACGATCGGCGGAATAAAATAGGTACGAATATCTTTCTTGCCTAGGTGGGATGGGCGCACCCCATGAACTCCAGTGAGAAAAGATTCTAAATCTCCCAAGCCCCTCGCCGTCACTGTCAAAGATTGATAACCCTTGACCCGCATCCGCCGTTGGAACCTGCCCTCGTGTCCGCCTTCTAGGGGAGCATAGACTCCCAAAGCCCCCAAAGTTTCTAAATCTTTGACAAACCCGCCGCCATTGACCAAAACCTTGAGGAAATTACTGCCGCTGTTGAGAATTGTCATACGTGTCAATGACCTAAATTAAAAAGAAAAATTTATACCAGTCTAAGGATTAGCCCCTTACAGAGTCAATAGGTTTTCCGGTTTTATCGGCAACTCGTTCGACAATGTATTCATAAATTTCCCGAAAGCGGGGGAGCGATCGCATCTCTAGCCGAGAACCATCCCGTAACAAAACCACAATATCTCCCCAAGCCCCAAAACCTCTGGGCATCTTACTCACTTTCACAATTTCTGAGTAAATAATATCTGTGCGGTCTTGACCTTTCCAGCCTCCAGTAATCGAAATTCGCCGACTGGTGATCTTAAAACGTAGCCATAAAGCCCGGACGATCGAGCCAACCGTCAAGGGCAGACAAATGATCGTAAACCCCAGCAAAATATTGATAATTAAATCACCCCGATGGGGAGCGCCCTCAAAAAAAACATCTTCCTTAATGCCCATGGATTACCTCTCTAAAATTAAGTCTGTAAATTAACTTTTTGATTGACTTGCTTTAACTTGCTAAAAGTCAACCCTTTAAATTACCTGAGCTTGAGTTAACAACTGACTTAATTCTCTCAAAAAATCTTCATAATTGCACCCCACTGCCCTTGGTTTGACCACAATTACTAAACGAAATCCCGGAACCAGCTTGGGCAATAGGTTTTGGCAGATAGCAAGAATTTGTCGCTTGAGGCGATTGCGAATTACGGCTTTTTTACTTACCTTTTGACTGATAGAAACCCCGATCTTGGTCGGCAGGAGAATTTCCTCAGCAGATTTTTCTAGGGATTTTTCGACAAGATTATCAAGAGATTTAACTAGAGGCGGGGCTGGGGAATCTGAGAGAGGCTGATTTTGCAGCTTACCTTGAGATTTATCTTGGAATTTATCTTGGGACTTATTTTGATGCTTATTTTGAGATTTATTTTTGGGAGAAAATTGCCTGAGCTTAAACAGGGTAAAAAAATTACCAGAGTAACGCTTTCCCTGTTGATAAGCTACTTGAAAATCTCGCCAGTGTCTAAGTCGGTTTACTTTCGCTAGAGCCACAATCAATGGAGAAAATTATTTGCCTAAACAGCCAGACGATACCGCCCTTTTTGCCGTCTTGCTCTGATTACTCTTCTGCCATTAGCAGTTTTCATTCTTGCCCGAAAACCGGAGGTTCTCTTTTGTTTGCGGCTGGTACCGCCCAATGTACGCTGAGTCATAGGTTAAGGTTTATGATTACAATTGAATACTTTAAAATAACAGACAAAAACTGACAGTCCTTAATTATAGCAGCAAAGCTTCCCTTCTTAGTTACCAAAAAATTCTCAAAAGTCGATATTTTCATAGAGCAAGGAAAGAGGGAAGTTAAGATCGATACTAGGGATTTGAATTAGAGGATCGTTTCCAGCAAAATCGGTTTCCTCGATCGCGATAGATAAATATTCCCAAGTCAGATCGCTAACTAAACTGCTATTACGTTGATAAATTTCAATTCTGGGACGATCGGGGGTGACGAGAATATAGGTTTGGAGAGTTTCCATCAGCATGTAGTTTTGCTGCTTAATACCTCGATCGCGGGCTTCAGTGGTCGGTGATAGAACTTCAATAATAATAGTGGGATATTGCAGAAAGTCACGGGCAAAGCGATC
This sequence comes from Microcoleus sp. GA_180221_E-2-1-MAG-45_12, assembly GCA_020692245.1. GTDB lineage: Bacteria > Cyanobacteriota > Cyanobacteriia > Cyanobacteriales > JAAUUE01 > JAAUUE01. Next base: position 19,179 of record JAIMKT010000052.1, on the reverse strand, counting down.
GCGATCGTCGCAAGTAATCACAAGGTCAGGATAATAGTATTTCCCAGAGTTTGTCATAACCTTGGCATCACTAATAGTGACTTTACATCCTTTACCCCGGAGGTGGGGAATTAGCAAGGCAGCAAAATTGGCAGAGATTTGACTGTGAGGAATAGTTCCCCCGGTCATAGCAATAACTCTCCCGTTTTCATATTCGTGTTTAATATCTTGAGTAGCTTCCCAAGCAAGGTATTCTGGGGGAGACATGGGAGGTGATTGGAGCGCAGCAACCATAATTTTCTTCCTGTTTCTATAAAATTCTTATCGGAAATTCTGATCAAGCCATTCTAAATCACTAAAAGTGAAGATAAAGCTAAGGATTGCGTTACTCCAGTATAAGTGCCACAGTTCCTAGGCTAGAATGGAAAAGTCTCGACTGGAAATTAACCCCGTGGAAATAACATTTTTAGGTACAAGTTCTGGAGTTCCCACTAGATCTCGCAATGTTTCAAGTATTGCCCTCCGTTTGCCCCAACGGGCAGAGGTGTGGTTGCTGGATTGTGGCGAAGGAACCCAACACCAACTGTTGAGAAGCGACCTGAAAATTAGTCAACTCCGGCGGATTTTTGTGACTCACCTCCACGGCGATCATATTTTTGGCTTATTAGGACTTTTGGCAAGTTGTGGCATGGCGGGGAATGCGGAGGCGATCGACATCTATGGTCCCGAAGGACTAGCTCCCTACCTCCAAGCCTGCACCAAATATTCCTACACTCGCCTGAATTACCCCATTAAAGTCCACACCGTCCAACCGGGGATAGTCTATGAAGATGCCGAATTTATTGTCACCTGTGGCAGCCTCAAGCACCGAGTCCCCGCCTATGGTTATCGATTTACAGAAAAAGACCGCCCCGGTAAGTTTGATATCGCCCAAGCCCAAGCCCTAGGAATTCCCTCTGGTCCCATCTACGGCAAGCTGAAGCGGGGGGAAACCATTACCCTTGAAGATGGACGAGTAATTAACGGGACAGAACTATGTGCGCCCCCGGAGTTGGGTAGAAAAGTCGTCTATTGTACAGATACGGTCTATTGTGATGGAGCGGTGGAACTGGCCCAAGAGGCAGATTTGCTAATCCATGAGGCAACCTTTGCCCATGCTGATGCTCAAATGGCGTTCGATCGACTCCACTCCACCTCCACCATGGCAGCCCAAGTAGCCCTCGGTGCGGGGGTAAAGGAATTAATCATGACCCACTTTAGTCCCCGCTATGCTCCCGGCAACCCCATTATTTTAGATGACCTATTACAGGAAGCAAGGGCTATATTTCCCAACACAAGACTTGCCTACGATTTCTATACCCACGCAGTCCCCAGAAGACGAGAACCAGTGGGAAATAACCCAGAATCAATCCCAGAATCAATCCCAGAATCAAGCTCAGAACCGAGTCCAGCACCTAGTAAAAAAATCATCAGAAAGAGAAAACCAAAATTAGATTCAAAACTAGACTCAAAATTAGATGAAGAGGAGTTAAATGTTACCCAGCCACTACAATTATGAATTTTTATTAATGATTCGTATTATTAATAGCCAAAGGAATTAATTATTTCCCTTGGAGACTGTGGCTATAATGGCTATCACTAAGGGAAATTTACTATACCTAGTATTTACTCCCAAACCTTCATCCCCAGATTGTGGGCAAACACGACATTTCTCAAAATTTGGGGTTGCATTACTTAACTATTCATTCTTATTTATCCCCCCTCGATCGAACCCCAGCTATTCATCCCTAATCATCCCCAACTAGGTTCAGGAGATTTCCCCATGATTGACTTTTTAATTATTCTATTATTAATTATTGCCGGAGCAGGAATTGGCTACGATAGCGTCAAGCTGTTACCCAGTAATGTTTTGTTGCAAGTAACAAATGTGGAAGCTCTCCGGCTGGTGATGGCAGTGTTTGCAGGGATTATCGGCGGGGCGATCGGCTTAGTTGTCCAGACCAGTTATCGCCGCCTCGAAACCAGAATTCGCAGTATGCCCGTGGATATGTTGTTAACCCGATCCGTGGGGTTGATCCTCGGCTTATTGCTGGCAAACTTGATGATTGCCCCAGTATTTTTATTACCGATTCCGGGAGATTTTAGCTTCATTAAACCTCTTGTGGCAGTGTTGGGCAGTGTCATGTTTTCTTTTACGGGGGTGAACCTTGCTGATGCCCACGGCAAAACCTTACTACGCTTGATCAACCCAAATAGTGTGGAAGCAATGCTCGTAGCAGAGGGAACCCTGAAACCCGCCGCCACCAAAGTTTTAGATACTAGTTGCATCATTGATGGTCGGATTGAAGAATTGATGAGTACAGGATTTATCGAAGGGCAGATTCTGATATTACAATTTGTCCTCCAAGAGCTACAACAGTTAGCGGATGCTGCAAATGACCAAAAAAGAATGCGGGGGCGTAGGGGGCTAGATATTCTCAACCGGATGCAGGAAGCCTATCCAGACCGAATCCTCATTCACTCTGCTGATTATGATGATATCCCTACCGTAGATACCAAGCTGGTGAAGTTTACCCAAGAGATTAATGGGACTCTTGTTACCAATGATTACAATCTCAGTAAAGTTGCCAATGTCCAAAAAGTTCCGGTTCTCAATGTCAATGACTTAGCTCAATCCCTCCGCCCCATCTATCTTCCCGGCGATTTAATCGACCTAAAAATTCTCAAACAAGGTAAGGAACCCGCCCAAGGGATTGGTTATTTGGAAGATGGGACGATGGTTGTGGTGGAAGAAGGGAAAAAGTATCTAGGCGGTGGTGATCTCCGGGTCGTGGTGACTTCGGCACTGCAAACTGCGGCGGGAAGAATGATTTTTGCTCGTCCCCAAACTTCCGTAATGGCGGGATAATTTCAAGCAGAAAGGCAATAGACAGAGGCTACTCCAAGGGAATTAGCAGAATTACTCACAAGGCTGCGATCGATTGGCATTGATCCGGATAAACTCAATCTGGAGAATAATTTGGGGGACTGGATTGGGAATTAGGTTTGAGAAATTGAAAATTATTTCAGAATTCAAAATTGCGGGAAAAGTTGATAGTTACCTGTAGTAATTGTTTGGAATATCGATTGTGGTGGTTATCTGGGGGATCATTGAGGGGCGGGGCGATCGCTCCCAGCGCAAATTCTTTGAGTTTCCAAGTCCTGAATATCCAGAAATATGTCACGATAGTGCAGGATATTCTTGAATGACTAAAAAAAGAACTCTTAGATTCCCGTGATCCATCCTAATTTTATTAGCATTTAATTAGCTGCCATCACCGGAAATTCCCTAAATCTTGCTATCGAAATTATAAGTACAATGAAACCACAAGTTATTGAATTCAAAGTCGGCTCCCCTTTACAACGTCCTCCCAGTCCAGCCCCAACGCCTAGTATAGTTACCGACCCAGCCCAACTCAATGATGCAATTATGGCGAGGTTTCATAGCCGCATCTACACCAGAGGCGAAGTTGTCCTCCCCGCCGTGCCGTCCCTGGTGGATTACTATGTCCAAGGGCTTTCCGAAATATTTGTGGCGATCGGCAAACCCTTCACCGAAGAAGAGTTAGAAAACTTAAAAAATATTCTCCTGCCCCAACTAGAAGACGGATTCCGGGCTTCCCCCCATTCCAATGTGATCTTTCGCTATGACCCCAGTGAGACTGGCGGGATCACTTACAATGTCAGCCATGTGATCGCTTCCATGACCGACCAGTACAAAACTTGGGTAGAAACCAGAGAACCGCCCCTCTTTGGCTCCCATCCCGATACCAAACTCCTCGAAGTTGCCAAATCTCTACACCATCTGCCCCAGATTAATATTTTGGATATTGGGGCTGGGACTGGTCGGAATACTTTACCCCTAGCCCGCATGGGTTACTCTGTGGATGCTTTGGAAGTTACCCCTGTATTTGCAGAGCAGATCGAAGCTGCTGCCACTGCCGAGGAACTGCCCATTCGAGTTTACAATGCAGATATTCTGGGTCCTTTGGTACGTATGGCTCCGGCTTACTACAGTCTTGCTGTGGCTGCGGAAGTTGTCTCCCATTTCCGGGATGCGGATCAATTGCGCTTACTGTTGGCGAAAATGTGCGATGGTTTGCACTCCGGCGGTTTGTTTTTGTTTAATACTTTTATGGCGATCGACGGCTACGAACCAGACCAACTGACTAGAGAAATGTCGGAAATTAATTGGTCTACGATCTTTACCCGTGAAGATATTGCCTACGCCATGAATGACCTGCCCTTGGAGTTGATCGAAGAGATGCCAGTGTACGAATACGAAAAGATGAATTTACCAGCAGAGGCTTGGCCGCCCACGGGTTGGTTTGATAACTGGGCAAATGGTCGAGACCTTTTCTGGCTCCCAGAACAAAAAACCCCCATGGAACTACGTTGGTTGCTATGTCGCCGTTTATAAATTTTGAATAGAAGTTTGAAGCTAAATTCATGGAACGTATTACTGATTCTAAAGTGCTGAGACAGGCGGCGATCGATCGCCATCAGTACCGTTTTTATTATAGTGGGCGGCTGGTAGTCCCCTGTGTGCCTAGTCTTTTGGAGGAATACGTAGAGCAGTTCCATCGGGTATTTATTTCCCTTGGCAAGAAGTTTGCACCGCCAGAACTAGAGCAGTTGAAAAAGATATTAAGCAATAGTCTTCAGGAGGGCTATGCAGCTTCTACCCATGCCAGTTTGGTGTTGGAATACCAGCCAGAGTCTGCCAGTGGAGCTTTGAGCTATCAGGTTTCTACGGTGATTGGTTCTGTGGCGGGGCAGTATCAAGGCTGGATTCAAGAACGAGAGCCGCCCCTATTCCGTCCTTTTCCCGATGCTAAGGCGATCGACATGGCTGCGAAACTAGGCGATCCTGCTCAGATTAGAATCCTCGAAATTGGGCCCGGTATGGGACGAAACACCCTAGCTTTGGGCAGAATTGGCTATCAGATTGATGCCCTAGAGGTGACGGGGGAATTTGTGCAGCATATTCAGCAGGAAGCAGCCAAAGAAGGATTAAGGATCAACGCTCGTCAAGGAGATTTTCTGGATCCCCTAGTCAGATTCCCCCTCAAGTCCTACGATATGGTCTTTGCTTCGGAAGTGATCCCCCATCTCCACAACCAAGATCAACTGCGCCTGATGATGGCAAAAGTGGCTGACTATCTGCGTCCGGAGGGCATATTTTTGTTTAATACTTTACTACCTGTGGGAGACTATGTGCCGGAACAAACGGTGCGGGAGCTTTCCGTTGTCCATTGCTGTAGTTTATTTACCAAGCCCGAAATTCTCACCAGTCTAGAAGCCCTGCCCCTCCGGTACATCATGGAGGAGTCCCAGCTAGAGTATGAAAAAGCTCACCAACCTCCAGAGGCATGGCTGCCAGAAAATTTGGGCTGGTTTGGTCTCTGGTCTCAGGGTGGGGGATTATTTTCTCTGCCTGAGGGACAGAAAGCTCCGATCGAGTTATCTTGGATTATCTGCCAAAGAACCTGAGCAAACTATATTACAAAGTTTCAATCACGACTCCCTCTGGTTTTACCCACGCCAGATGGGAGATGTGGCGAATTTTTGCGTATTCTCGAATAGCTGACTCCGATCGATCGCCCAATTCAATCTCTACCCGGACTAAGTGTTCTGCACTCCGCAATTTTTGAGCATAGGCAAAAGCATTTGTTGCTGCCTCCAGATTTGTGGGGATCACTAGCCAATCTACGGTGAGATCGTCTTGGAGCAGGTTGGGGATCGCCTGTTGGAGATTTTCAATATCTAAGCAAAAGCCAATACCGGGATCACTCTGCCCTTGGGGATGGTATAAACCAAGGAGGCGATCGTATCTCCCACCTTTACCGAGAACCTTTGCCGTCCCAGCTTGAGTTGTCACTACCTGAAACACAATTCCTGTGTAGTAATTGATGGTCTGCATCAGGCTCAGGTCAAGGATGAGGGCTACTTCAGTTGTAGAGCATAGTACCTCTACCAAGGATTTGAGATTTTGCACAATTTCCTGTCCTTGGGCATCTAGGGACAAGCCAGCTAATTTACTAAACACAGCCTCTGGAGTTCCCCGCAGGTCAAAAAGTAGCAGAGCTAAATCCAGAAGGTCAGCAGGCAGGGGCAGGGCTTCGAGGTTGACTCGATCGAGGTTGGCAATACAATTTCTAACTTGGGGCTGGAGTTCTGCGGGAAAGGCTCCCAAGAGGTTTTGGTTGAGTCCCGCATCGCCTAACAACAGTTCCCACTGGGGCAGTCCCAATTGTTTGAGGGCATCAATCAGCAGGAGCAGTACTTCTGCATCAGCCAAGGTTCCCCCTGCTCCCAATAGCTCGACCCCGGCTTGATAAAATTCCTGCTGGCGTTCGTGCTTACCGAGGGGCGATCGCTGAAATACATTGGCGTTGTAATAAAGACGATGGGGATAGGGAACTCCCTCCAGGCGAGTCACCGAGGCTCTGGCAATGGAAGCGGTTAATTCCGGGCGCAATCCCAAGGTATCATCATCTCCCCCTTGGAGGCGGACTACCGTAGCTTGGTCGATCGCTCCCCCCGCCATCAGCATTTCCAGCCGTTCCACCGTAGAGGTAATAATTCGATGATAGCCCCAACGGGTAAAAACCTGCTGGAGTTGATCTTCTACCCAACGTTTTTGGGCAACTGCCAAAGGTAATAAATCCCTCGCTCCGGCGGGAGTCAGGTGAGGCGCAATAGAAGTCGGGGAAGGGTTAGAAAGGTAAGACTGAACCAAGGGAATTATAAAGTAGTTGGGATTAATTACTAGGTGTTGACAGGGAATACTCTAAATAATTCATGGATAATTTCCTAAGAATTTACAGATAATTCACTAAATCCTAGCCATGAGTATTTTACCACCAGAAATCTAACTTGCTCTTAGTGGCTTATTTTCAGGAAGTGATTTGTAGGAATCTATTTTTTTAGTAGTTTAATCTCGCCGTCACTGAATTAACGCCATCCAGCTAGAGGTAAAGTTATTTCTTGCCGAAAGGGTTCCAACCCGGTTTCTTCTCTGGGGGCTTTTTACCCGGAGGCGCAGACTTGCCCGGACTAGTGGTTTTTCCAGTCGATCGATCCAGCAGAGCCTTAGCCTTGAGCGCCGATGGTTCTTGGGGGTTAAGCTGCAAAGCCCGATTAATATGTACCTTTGCCATAGTAGGCTGATTTTGCTGTAAAAATGCTAACCCCAATAAGCCGTGACAAGTACTGCTAGTTTGATCCATCTGTAGTCCTTCTCGGAATTCTTGGATGGCTTGGGCAAAGTTATTTTTCACAAGATACTCTTCCCCTCGACGGATATAGGGATCGGCAAGGGAAACTCTTGCCACGGGTTCTGGGGTAGCTGGGGCTTGGGGAGTAGCAGATATAGGAGCCACAGGTCTAGGAGCAGGAGTCCGTAGGGATTCACCTTTACTCTCTTTCCGCAACAGGTAAACCATATTTAATTCACTGATATTGGCGATCGACTCCAAAATTTTCTCGACTATCACTTCTTTATACTGTTCACTCGCTAGCTTTTGGATACTGTTTTTGTAGAGAAGATCCAAATTAGCCCCAGCTTTAATCAATTGCTTGGCTTCTTCTGTATGTAGGCTAAGTTGCGAAGCTTCCCCCGCCAGTCGTTGCCCCAAGTGTTTGAGAGTGACTCCATACTCAATCCGGTGTCGATCCTGAGAAAGCTTCTCATAGGCAGGATTGACAATCTTGGATAGCATTTGGGTTGCTTGCTTCTTTTCTGCCTCGGTTTCCGCCTTGCAAGAGTCAGGATGTAAAACCCGGGCGATCATAATGTAGCGCTGCCGTACTTGCTTAATTTCTGCATCCACAGGCAACCCTAAAATTGCGTGCTGATCAATGAAATCGTACTTAAATAATCCACGTCCAATTTTTATCGACATAAACCCTAAGTCCCCTCTCCCTGCCGAATTACTCTAATATAGAATATCTCTCATTTACTTGCATTGTAAAGATAATTCGCCCAATCTAACAAAATTAAGTTGTTTCTGCCAACCTCTCTCAAAAATAGCATTGAAAATTTCTGGGATAATCTCTTGGATAGCAAAACTAGGACATAATCTATTAAATGCTTAGATACTTAGACAATGTAAATGCAGTTATCGGGCAGTACACGATCGAGAAGTTGAAATTACAGAAATTATAGTAAAGAATAACCATGAGTACATCACCAACACCAGAACCTCAAAAAGAAATTACACCAGTTTCCCCGTCCCCTGAAAATTCAGCTAATTCAGTCAATTCAGCTAAGGCTCGGCAACTTCTGGGCATGAAAGGTGCAGCTAGTGGAGAAACTTCTATCTGGAAAATCCGCCTCCAGTTGATGAAACCCATCACTTGGATCCCTCTGATTTGGGGTGTGGTTTGTGGGGCAGCTTCCTCTGGTAATTATGTTTGGGGCTTAGAAGATGTCTTGAAGGCGGCTACCTGTATGCTGATGTCGGGGCCGTTGATGGCGGGGTATACCCAGACCTTAAATGATTTTTACGATCGAGAAATTGATGCCATTAACGAACCCTACCGCCCTATTCCCTCCGGTGCGATCTCTATTTCCCAAGTAACGGCGCAAATTTTAATATTACTGAGTGCTGGGCTGGGAGTAGGTTATCTTTTGGATCTATGGTCTGGTCATGAAACCCCCACCATGACTCTGCTAACTCTTTTGGGAGCTTTTCTAGCCTATATCTACTCTGCTCCACCCCTAAAACTCAAACAAAATGGTTGGTTGGGGAACTATGCCCTCGGCTCTAGCTATATTGCCCTGCCTTGGTGTGCTGGTCATGCCCTGTTTGGGACTCTCAACTGGACGATCGTGGCTCTGACCCTGTTTTATAGTTTGGCAGGACTAGGCATTGCCGTCGTTAATGACTTTAAGAGCGTAGAGGGAGATAGTCAACTAGGCTTAAAATCCTTGCCTGTAATGTTTGGCATCGGTACGGCAGCATGGATTTGCGTAGTTATGATTGATGTCTTTCAAGCCGGGGTTGCTGGTTATCTGATTTCTATTCACCAAAACCTCTACGCAGTTATCCTGTTGTTACTGATTATCCCCCAGATTACTTTTCAAGATATGTACTTCCTCCGAGATCCCCTCAAAAATGATGTCAAATACCAAGCCAGCGCCCAGCCTTTTCTAGTTTTGGGAATGCTTGTAGCTGGTTTAGCTTTAGGACATTAAATCAATTTGGATAAATTTTGAGTGCATTGCCTAAGTAAATTTACAGGGAAATTTGTAGATAAATTTAGGCGATTATGATCCGGAGTTTCTTCTTAACCATAGAAAACATTATTTGAGGATTTATCCTGATAACTTGGGAAAAATCCTCAAGATATTTCTAGGACTCAGTTAGTTTTTGAGTAAGGAGAGATTGAACTATGGTCATGGAATATAAACACCAAAAATGCAATGATATCGCCATTACCATATCTCAAGGAGAACTCCGAGATATTTTGCGGTGCATTGAGACAGAATTTGTAGACAGTGAAATTTACCTCAGAACCCTTTCTGGATTGGGAAATTTAATAGACAAATCATCACCAAATCTAACCCCTGTACTCAACTCTTTGGGCAGGGAGGCAATCAGATTAACTTTTCGTGCTTTTGCGGAACATTTTAATCTTGTACCAATGGCAGAAATCTCCTCAGGGAATCTAGCTCATAACCAAAACTTCAAAGAAGAAACTATTTCTCCAGAGCCAAGTAAGTTTGCAGCAATCAATACCAGAATTAATACTGACTCCCCAGACCAAGAGCCACAGTTTCCAGCTTCTGGTTTTCTCAATGCTCAGATGCCAAAATCTCCAAATACTGAATTAGTATCTCCAGAATCTCCAGATACCCAATCTCCTCAATCTCAACTAACAGAAACTCCAGATCCTAATTCAAAAATCTTAAACACCTCTAAAATTAAACTTCCAGAATCAGTTACTACTATGCAAACCCTACAAAAGAAAAGCAAAAAGCCTAGTAAGTTAGAATTAGCTGCCCAATTAGCTACCCAAGAAAGAGAAACTGGTTTGTTAGAAATTGGGGCAATTTTATCTCGATCGAGAAATCAGCAGGGATGGTCGATTAACTATCTGCATAGTCTGACCTTTGTTCCTATCTATCAGATTGCGGCTTTAGAGGCGGGGGATTCCCAAAAATTACCAGAGGATATTTATTTACGGGGATTTATCCGCCGTTTGGCAACTGCTTTACATTTAGACGGGGCTACCCTCCTCCAAAAGCTCCCCCAACCAGATGCAGCGAAGGAAGTTTTACCTTCTTGGTATCACGGTAAAGAAAGTAGTCAAGGAAGTCCGATCGGCTACATTACGCCAGTACATCTTTATCTCGGTTACACTACTCTATTGGCAGGAGCCTTGGGTGGGTTAGCAATGATTGCTCCCCAAGAACAAGGGCAGTTACCTATAGATTTACTTGCTCCTGCTGATAGTTCTCAACAGGATTCATCTCGAAAAGAGCAGTCTAACTTTAATAATTTAGAACAACAACGTAGTAGCTCGATCGCCCCTCCCGAATCTAGCTTTTAACTCAGGGCTTAATTGAGATGTTAACTTAGGTATTAACCTAGCTTTCAACTCGGCTTTTAATTTAGATTTTAACTTAGATTTTAATTTGGCTATAACCTTATTAGAAGTCTAAGTTAATTTTTTTACCTATTCTGCTTCTGCTTCGTCTAAGTCCGCATCTGCATCAACTTGCTTGAGGTGAATATGTTTCCGACCCAAGGAAATTTCAAACTCATCTCCCTGTTTTAAGCCCATTTGTTTGGTATAGGCAGCGCCGATTAATAGATTGCCATTGGATTGGACACTGATGCGGTAGCTAGCACTCCGACCACCCCGACCAGCGCCATTAAACTTGCCATCTAGTTCAATTCCCTCTGCATCTATGAGTGCATTGAGAAACTTCATCATATTAACTCGCTCTATATTGTTTTTGGTGACAGTATAGTAGCCCGCCGCCCGTGCTTTTTCTTCCTTAGAAGCATGGGGCATTTCTTTGATCTTTCCCAGGAGTTCTTCTCCTTCTAGGGGGGAATCCTTTTTCTTTTTTACCATTTATTTACTTGGAGAACTAATTTGAATTTACTTTTGCCGAGATATTGTCTTACTTTTGCCTTGACTAGAGAAACAAAATCTTAGACTTGTATCAATAATCAAACTACATTACTGTTTAAATGTCAACGTTCTAAAGAAGATTATCAGAAGATTATTTGCAAAATTTTAGGTATTTTGATTTATCTTACCTAGGAATAATTCAAGTATAAATCTAGTCGATCGCTCAAGGCATACTGTTAGGAAACCTGTAGAATTATAGAAAGATAGACTCTCCACTCTAGGAAACTTCCCGACTTGAATTCTCAAATCGAATTAATGTCCCAATTTATTTACCTCAGTTGAATACACTGGTTAACCACTGCAATTAATTCCTACAACTAGTTACTTTAACTCAATCACCTCCTAAATCATCTCAACTAGCTAACCAAATAGACTAACTAAATTAACCAAACTAACCAAACTATACCGATGAAACTGACAACCCGTGGTCATTATAGTGTTAAGGCTCTGTTAGACTTGAGTCTTCAGCCCAGATTAAGTTTAGCCTCCGTCAAAGAAATCGCTCAGCGCCAATCAATTCCTGCACCTTATTTGGAGAAGTTGTTAATCGAATTACGTCGAGCTGGACTGGTAAAATCTGTTAGAGGATCGAGGGGAGGCTATCAGCTTGCTCGTGATCTAAATGCGATTTCCCTAGGGCAAATTCTCGAAGCTGTGGGAGAAACGATCGAACCTTTAGCTCGTTATGCTCCTGATGCAACGGGGGCAGAAGATTGGGTGACATTTAGTTTGTGGCGAAGACTCCACGAAAAATTGAAAAATGCCCTTTATACTATCACGTTGGCAGACCTATACTATGATGCTCGGAGTTGGCAGGCTGCTCAAGGAGAAGAGGCAAGTTTTATTGTTTAGGAATAGGAATAGGGATGTTTGGTTTGATTGATGGCTTATTTAATAGTTTGACTAATAGCATATCTAATTGGTCTGGGGTCTATAGTTTATCTAACTTATTTAATCTATCCAGTTGGTCTGGGGTGTTTAGTTTATCGATCGCAGCATTTCTCGATTATCTAATTGGTGATCCGGTTTGGTGCTTACATCCAGTTCAGGTGATGGGCTGGTTAATTACTAACTATCAACAGGTTTTCCAGCAAAGTTTACCCAAGGGTTTAGCCAAGGATTTAGGCAAAGATGTCCAACATTCCCTAGAAAGATGGGCTGGAATTTTATTGGTTATTCTATTAATTGGTAGTTGTGGATTGATGGCAGCCGGGATTATCTGGGTGGCGATCGCCCTGCATCCAGTTTTGGGAGTAATAGTAAGTAGCGTAATTTTTGCCAGTTGTTTGGCGGGGCGGAGCTTGCGGGATGCCGCAGAGATGGTTTTGGCTCCTTTGCAACGGGGAGATTTGACAGAGGCTCGGCAAGTGTTGCGGGGTTATGTGGGGCGGGATACGGCGGAGTTGTCGGCTCCGGAAATTTATCGGGCGGTGTTGGAGACGGTGACGGAAAATG
>JAIMKT010000052.1:6347-6523 GCA_020692245.1 Microcoleus sp. GA_180221_E-2-1-MAG-45_12 | reverse complement strand
GGACTGGTGGGGATCATCTGTTGGGGGCTGCCGGGATTAGGGCTGGCGATCGCCTACAAAGCCGCAAGCACTCTAGATTCTATGGTGGGTTATCTCCATTCGCCCTATACCTATTTTGGTTGGAGTAGTGCCAAACTAGAGGATTTGTTAACTTGGTGGCCCTGTCGTCTCCACGT
>JAIMKT010000052.1:0-6339 GCA_020692245.1 Microcoleus sp. GA_180221_E-2-1-MAG-45_12 | reverse complement strand
TAGCAGTATTTTCTGGCAGACCGGGAGATGTGCTGAAAATTTGCCGCCGGGATGCCCCCCAAGACCCCAGCCCCAATTCTGGATGGAGTGAATGTATTTATGCAGCTATTTTGGGAGTGCAGGTGGGAGGAGATAATTTTTATCAAGGTGTAGTCAAATCTAAGCCCTTGTTGGGGGACGATCGACAACCAATCACGGAGGCTACAATTTATCAAGCCTTGAAATTAACTCGTTACTCATTTTTATGTTGGTTAAGTATCGGTTGCCTGGGGATAGTTTCGCCGATGCTTATAGGGTTTCTTAATCTGGTAAGTAAGGCACAGTCAATTGTAGGGGCGCAAGGCTTTGCGCCATGAGGGTGTACTTAGCCCAGATTTTATTCAAGATTTTTAGCCATCGTATAATTCCGAAAGTGGCAACCCCGGACTGTCACCTCTTGGGCTTGGATAGTGGTAAAACCTTGGCGCAAGAAAAAGGGTCGAGCAGTGATACTCGCTTCTGTATAAAGATGATCGATCCCCAATTCCTTTGCTTTGAGTTCGATCGCCCGATATAAACTCCCGCCTACCCCACAACGCTGATAGTCTCGGTGGCAATAGAAACAGTCAATATGACCATTAACCTCTAGTTCACCAAAGCCAATAATTATTTCTTGAGTTTGATTAATTGGAGTAGTAGCTATGGGAATTTCCTCTAAAGAAGTCCCCACTTGAGTAACCGCAACGTAGGTAAATCTCGTAGCACAAATTTGTTCCCAATCCCGAAAGTAAATATCATCGGGTGCCCAAGCCTGCACTTGCTCAAGGGTGTAATCTCCAAGGTTAATCGATCGCACTGTATCGTGGAATAGCTGGGCAATTTGGGGGACATCTTGGGGTTGAAATAGACGAATTTCCATAGGTCTGCTGATTTTCTTTCCGGGGAATTTCCGAAAATCAAAACCCAATCATAAGCTAAAATCAACCCCCAAAGACAGTCTCAGAGACAGTTCCAGAAATATTCCCAGAACTATTCCTTGCCCAAGGCTCCCGGCGCTCCCGTCAGGGTTTTAGTAGGGGAACAGGTAATGATCATGATTAATAAAGTCAAAATGTAGGGCGAGGCATTAAATAAATAATAGAAAGAATCTACACCGATCGCTTGGAGAGCCGGACCGATCGCCTGAGCACCCCCAAATAACATGGAAGCATAGAGACACTGCATTGGGTTCCACTTCGCAAAGATTACCAACGCCACTGCCATCAAGCCCTGTCCACTAGAAATCCGCTCTGTCCAACTGCCGGGGTAATACAAAGAAAGATAAGCTCCCCCAATACCCGCCAAGAAACTACCAGCGACTATTGATAACATTCTCACCTTGAAGATAGAAACGCCCATAGCCAGTGCGGCATCGGGACTATCGCCCACGGCTCTGATAAATAAGCCCCACCGGGTTGACTTGAAAAACCATTGCATGATGGGAGCGATCGCCACCCCGATTAAAAACAAAGGGCTAATTTTTAGGGCTGATTCCACTGCCGGAATTCCACTCCATGCTCCCAGATCAATGGAAGGCAACTGAGGAGCCGGGGGCTGAATAAATGGTTTTCCCAAAAAGAAGGCGATGCCACTACCAAAAATGATCATGGCAATTCCCACCGCCACATCGTTAACCCGTTTTTGTTGTGATAGCCAACCGTGGATCACCCCCAACAACATCCCCGCACAACCTGCCACTAGCACTCCCAGCCAAGGCATATTAGTTATGTAGGAAGTAGCATAGGCGCTCATGGCTCCCATCAGCAGGGTTCCTTCTAAGCCGAGGTTAATTTTGCCACTTTTTTCTGTCAGACATTCCCCCAAACTCACAAACAAAAACGGCGCACTGCCCCTCAGAGTTCCACCCAAAATTGCTAAAGGCACACCCAACCAACCCAACGCTTCTCCTGCCATAAAGTTTCTCCCACTCCCACTGTAGATTTGATGAATTAGAGATGAATTCTTATTAACGAGTTAAGAATTGGACAAGATATTAGTTGATCGAGCCTTTCTCTAGCTGTTCATACAGAACATAGCAAAGATCACAATTCCTGTTAAAATGCGGCTCATAGTTTTTGGGTGATGAGAATTAGGAGAGTGTATGAGCGAGCAACAGACGGAAATAAAGGTTTACGTAGAGCAGATGGCAAAGTTGTTGGATTTGCCCATTCCCCCAGAGTGTGAACAGGGAGTGATTGATAACTTTATCCGAATGCAAGCGATCGCCGCCCTGGTGAATGAATTTCCTCTGCCCGATCATGTTGAAACTGCTCCCCTATTCCAAGCCTAGGTATTTTTTCTATGAACTATGCAACCAGTAACGCTACCGAAATCAGTGCTGCCATTAAGTCTGGGCAAACCACCGCTAAGGCTGTCACCATCGCCGCCCTCGAACAGATCGATCGTCTCAACCCAGTTCTAAATGCCTTTACCACCATCCTCCGAGAACAAGCTATCGAAGATGCAGAAATTATTGATCAACGCCTTGCCCAAGGGGAGGATCCGGGTATCTTAACTGGGGTTCCCTTCGCCGTTAAGGATCTGGTCGATATTCAAGGAGTCGTTACCCTTGCTGGTTCTAAAATCAACCAAGAAAATCCCCCTGCCACCGAGGATGCCACCACCGTTAAAGCCCTGAAGGCAGCCGGAGCAATCCTTGTCGGAGCCTGTGTCATGGATGAGTATGCCTACGGTTTCTCTACGGAAAATAGCCATTACGGAGCTAGTCATAATCCCCACAACTTAGACCACGTAGCCGGGGGATCTTCCGGTGGTTCTGCTGCTGCCGTGGCTGGGGGTTTGGTTCCCCTCACCTTGGGTTCTGATACCAATGGCTCCATCCGGGTTCCCTCTTCCCTCTGTGGAATTTTTGGGCTGAAACCTACCTATGGGCGGGTGTCTCGCTTTGGTACTTATCCCTTTGCTGGCAGCTTTGATCACATTGGGCCTTTTGCTCGATCGACCTCTGACCTTGCCACTATTTTTGATTGCCTCCAAGGTTATGACCCCCAAGACCCAGTATCAAGTAATCATCCTGTGGTTCCCACCTTGCCAGAACTGAGCAAAGGTTTAGAGGGAATTAAGTTAGCCGTAGCCGATGGACATTTTGCTAAAGGAGCGCACCCAGAAGCATTTCAAGCCTTGGCACAGGTAGCAGCAGCCCTAGAAGTCACCACTAAAGTTACTATTCCCGAAGCCCACCGCGCCAGAGCCGCCGCTTTTATTATTACGGCCTGTGAAGGAGCCAATCTCCATCTAGACCGCCTGAAAAACCGCCCCTTTGATTTTGACTTTGCCACCCGCGATCGATTCCTTGCCGGAGCCTTAATCCCTGCTAGCTGGTATCTCCAAGCCCAGCGTTTTCGGAGTTGGTATCGTGAGCAAGTCCAGCAAATTTTTCAAACGGTAGATGTGATCCTTGCGCCGACAACTCCCTGTGTCGCCCCGAAGATTGGGCAGCAAACTATTATTATTGATGGGGTTGAACTTCTGGCACGTCCTAACTTGGGAGTTTTTACCCAGCCCCTATCTTTTATTGGCTTACCCATTATTTCTGTCCCCGTCCAACTACCCAACTCCCTGCCTCTAGGAGTCCAGTTGATCGCTGCCCCCTACAATGAGGCTCTAATTCTCCGAGTCGCCAAGGTTCTAGAAGACCGGGATATTGTTGCAGCTCCAGTCCCCCAACTCTAATGCTAACCACCCAACTTTAGTGTTAACCAGCTATAACAAGTGCTAGATTTTCTCGGATATCTACACATTTTCTAATATCATGATGTGGTTAGTAATCTCCCTAGTAGGTGTCAGCACGCACCAGCATATCCATGAAAGCAATTACCTTACTCGGTTCTACTGGGTCTATTGGCACTCAAACCCTAGATATTGTAGAAAGCTATCCTGAAAAATTTCGAGTTGTGGGTTTAGCCGCCGGAAAAAATATTCCCCTGTTGGCTGCCCAGATTCGCCAGTTTCGTCCAGAGATTGTGGCGATCGCTCAGGCAGATGTTTTTCCCCAACTTCTATCCCAACTCAAGGAGGCGATCGCGGATCTTCAGCCCCAGCCCATTATTGTCATCGGCAAAGAAGGAGTGGTGGAAGTTGCTCGCTATGGAGATGCGGAAACGGTAGTGACAGGGATTGTGGGTTGTGCAGGATTACTCCCAACTATGGCAGCGATTAAAGCCGGAAAAAATATTGCTCTTGCCAATAAAGAAACCCTGATTGCTGGGGCGCCAGTGGTGTTGCCTCTCCTTGAAAAATATGGTGTCCAGTTATTCCCAGCAGATTCCGAACATTCAGCCATCTTTCAATGTCTCCAAGGTATTCCCCCCGGTAGCCTCCACAAGATCATCCTCACAGCCTCTGGGGGAGCTTTTCGAGATTTACCCACAGAAAAATTACCAGAAGTTACTGTCAAAGATGCCCTCAAACATCCCAACTGGTCTATGGGGCAGAAAATTACGATCGACTCCGCTACCCTCATGAATAAGGGTTTAGAAGTTATTGAAGCTCACTATTTATTTGGCTTAGATTACGACCATATTGAAATTGTGATTCATCCCCAGAGTATTATTCATTCTTTGATTGAGCTTGTGGATACTTCGGTATTAGCGCAGTTGGGTCTACCAGATATGCGGTTGCCTCTGTTGTATGCCCTCTCCTATCCCGATCGCATTGCTACTAATTGGGAACGGTTAAACTTAGTTAAATCTGGGGATCTCACTTTCCGGGAACCAGACCATCAAAAATATCCCTGTATGCAATTAGCCTATGCTGCGGGACGCGCCGGGGGAACCATGCCGGCGGTGTTGAATGCTGCCAATGAGCAGGCTGTGGCTTTATTTCTCAAGGGTGGCATTAGTTTTCTAGAAATTGCCGAAATGATTGAGAAAACCTGCGATCGACACACCAAGGAACACAATACCCATCCAGAACTAGAAGATATTCTCTATGCTGATCAATGGGCTAGGGAAACTGTTGCTGCCATGGCAGGCTCTCCAGATATGGCGTTTTAGAGAGGATAAATTACCCTAGCTCTTTTGTTGCAGAGTTGGGAATTATGAGAATCTCCGGTTAAAAATTGCCGAAGCTCTAATTTAGAGGTTGCCAGAAATAGTGCTTTGCTGATAGAATAGGGTGCTGTTTATCTAATTCATATTTGTTAAGTTTATGCCGAAACTCAAAACCCGTAAGGCAGCCGCCAAACGTTTCCGTGCTACAGGAAGTGGCAAGATCAGACGACGCAAAGCTTTTAAGAACCACATGCTAGAGCATAAGACTTCCGCTAGAAAAAGCCGGATCTCTAAGCTATCTCTGGTATCCGAAGAAGATGCAGGAAATGTTCGCCTCATGATGCCCTACCTCTAAAACGGAAGTATCAACGAGTAAATATATATAAGTCATAGGAAAATGTTATGAGAGTAAAGCGTGGTAATGTGGCGCGCAAACGCCGCAATAAAATTCTTAAATTAGCAAAGGGCTTCCGGGGTTCCCACTCTAGATTATTTCGGACAGCTAACCAACAGGTAATGAAGGCTCTGCGGAATGCCTACCGCGATCGTCGTCGTCGGAAAAGAGACTTTCGTCGGCTGTGGATTACCAGAATCAATGCAGCTTCTCGTCAAGAAGGACTGAGCTATAGCCAATTGATGGGACTACTCAAGAAAGCTGATATCCAGATCAATCGGAAAATGCTTGCCCAACTTGCTATCCTTGACTACCCAAGCTTCCAAAAAGTAGTAGCTACAGCCCAAGCCAGCCGCTAGATATTTTGAGTTTGTTTAGCTATCTGGATAATTTTTAGTTAAATCTTTAGTTGAATTTTTAGTGATCGATCGACCTTGATAGAAATTAATAACAACTAGCAGAGAGGCTGTAGTGTTTATCTACAGTCTTTTTTGTGAGAAATTTTTAGTTACCAAAACTAATTTGATTTACCACCACATTTTCTGAAACCTGAAAAAATAAGATAATTTTATGTATTGCATCAGATATTCTTATAATTAATTAGTAGACAAATGCTAAGTAATGTAACTATTATTAAATCACTGGGAAACAAATCTCAGATTCATACCAAAAAATACAGCCATCATAAGCAAATGACAACAACAATCCAACAACGCGAACAAAATAGCGTGTGGGAAAGATTCTGTAACTGGGTAACCAGCACCGACAACCGCCTCTATGTAGGCTGGTTCGGCGTCATCATGATCCCAACCCTACTCACCGCTACCACCTGCTTCATCATCGCCTTCATCGCCGCTCCCCCCGTGGACATCGACGGTATCCGCGAACCCGTAGCCGGTTCCTTAATGTTTGGTA
>JAIMKT010000051.1:20611-30196 GCA_020692245.1 Microcoleus sp. GA_180221_E-2-1-MAG-45_12 | reverse complement strand
TAACTGATAACTGATAACTGATAACTGATAACTGATAACTAAACCTATGCTCCTCACCGATCAACGGGATAAACTTGATCCCACCGATGACAGACTATTTTATGACCAGCCCCGCTTTGTTACCCATGTGGACGAGGGTTTTATTGATCAACTCAGGGAACTCTATCGGCAGAGACTGCCAGCCCAAGGGCGAATTTTTGACATGATGAGTAGTTGGGTATCCCATCTGCCGGAGGAAATGGAGTTTGCCCACGTGGAAGGGCATGGCTTGAACGCCGCCGAATTAGCGAGGAACCCCCGCCTAAATCATTACTTTGTCCAGAACCTCAACCAAAACCAAAAGTTACCCCTAGCCGATGCAGATTTTGATGCGGTGATTAATTGTGTGTCGGTGCAGTATCTCCAGCAACCAGAGACAATTTTTGCCGAGGTACACCGGATTCTGAAACCGGGAGGAATAGCTATTTTTAGTTTCTCAAATCGGATGTTCTATCAAAAGGCGATCGCAGCGTGGCGGGATGGGAGTGAGAGCGATCGAGTCGCCCTAGTCAAAGCCTATTTCCAATCAGTACCGGGCTTTAGCACGCCTGAGATCATTGCTAAAAAATCCCTAGGTGGTATCCTGCCGTGGTTTGGGTCTGGGGATCCTTTCTATACCGTCCTCGCCCAAAAGGAGTAGTAACGGCTTTAGCCGCCCTATATAAGTTTATTGGTCTTAAAATGAATCCCTAAAATAACTCTAGTTGCTGGGGATTAGTTATCGATCGCTCAGAATCCGTGAGGATCGGCTCCGGCAACACTACAATTCCTGCCTTTTCCAAAAGTTGCCGCAGAATCAAAGCATTTCCGGGAGAATATTCTTCTTGGGGGCAATGCATCGCAAAGTAAATAGTTTTACCTTGAGATAACCATCGGGCAATATACTCGACCCATTCCTGCAAATACGGCTGATTCCGGTGGCGATCGGGGTGACTGATAAAACGGACTAGTACATGATCTTCGGTAGTAGCAAACTGGACAGGCAGGTTTGGCTTGCGGCAGTCTAATCCGATCGTCCGGGGCTGGGCATAAATGGGGCGAGTATCCAGAATTACCCGACTCAGGCGATTTGCTGCAAGGACTTGATTTAATTTCTCGGTAGTTCCGGGCTGAAACCAACTGGGATGACGGACTTCTAGGGCTAGGGATAGTTTGGGATATTGGGATAGGGCTTTTTGAGATAGGATTGCTAAAAATTGCTGGAGGTCTTCAAACTGGGGGCGATCGTACTGAGGCGGCAACTGGATAAACAAACAGCCAAGATTGTCTCCCAACTCCTGCATCTGCTCAATAAACTTCTGGGCAGCAGCAACTTGAGGCACTAACAATCCTTGATGAGTCAAGTCACGGGGAAACTTGGGGCAGAAGCGAAAATCTGGAGCTACCTGTTCTCGCCAACGGTGCAGGG
This sequence comes from Microcoleus sp. GA_180221_E-2-1-MAG-45_12, assembly GCA_020692245.1. Taxonomy (GTDB): domain Bacteria; phylum Cyanobacteriota; class Cyanobacteriia; order Cyanobacteriales; family JAAUUE01; genus JAAUUE01. Next base: position 28,749 of record JAIMKT010000051.1, on the reverse strand, counting down.
TTTCTGGTTTGGGAACAGCATAGAAAGTAGAGTTGCATTCCACCATTGATAATTGCTGACTATAACGAGCCAGAAATTTAGAGCTAGTTGTCCCAACGGGATAAAAATCTCCTACCCAGCCCTTGTACGCCCATACAGCACAGCCTAGATAAAATGCGCCCCGATCCACGGTCTGTGCGCCTGCTTGATTTATGCCCTGACCCATAAAATTTCCTGCAAGTTTCCTTCTTCTCTCAAAATACCTAGGATGTGATGATAACTGATAACTGATAACTGTTCACTGATTCAAGCTCCCTAAAAAGATTTGCCGTAATGACTAAAGATCGCCATTTCAATAACTTGTAAAAGCGAATGACAGGCACTCAATTCGGAGTCGAAAAGACAGCTATCTGCCGCTAGACAAGGAAATACTGAGAGATTTCCCAGCTTACGAGCCGCCTCAGTGATGTCTTGGTCTAGGGTAATCAGGGGCAGGTGAGCGAGGGAAGGGTGACTAGCCAACTCTTGGAGACAGGGAGTGAGTTCAGCAACATCTTTGCCATTGAGGAGCAACACATCGGGATGCCACACTTGAGTCATGAGTTCTGCCTGTTCTAGATCATTCACTTCGAGGATGCGACATTTGATGCCCTTGGGATCTTGACGAATCGCTTGATTGAGGAGATTGCTGAGACAGGAAAAATCTGGGGATTGGTTAGAAGCTGGAGAGGCTTGGAGACTGAGGATGAGAATAGTAATACTAATGGGTCGATCGTCCTCTGGGTGTTGGGGTTCACCCTGTAATATGCGATTCAAGTATTGGCGGAGAACATCTTGATCTACAGGTAAACTCAGAAAACCATCTGCTTGGTGGGCGTAGGCATCCTGTTTTTCAGATTGGGTTGCTGTGACGAGAATGGGCAGATGCTGAGTTTGAGGATCGGATTTGAGGAGTACCAACACATCCCATCCCGACAGGAGCGGCAGGAGAGGATTGAGAAAACAGAGACAGGGTTTGAGATGGCGGGCTTTTTCGAGAGCTTCAGTGCCACACCGGGCAATAACGACTCGATAGCCGAGGGCTTCTAGGTTGAAACTCAAATTTTCGACATACTGGGGGATAGTCTCGATGACAAGAATCAGGTTGGAGGAGCGGAGGGATTTTTTGGCAGGAGCCGGGACAGCACGATGGGATGGGATATTTTGGGATAGGGAAATTTTTGAATCTTGAGAAAACTCTCCGGTAAGGCTTTCAACTAAATTCTGAGATGAGTCTTGGGATAAATCTTGGGATAAGTTCTGGGCTGAATCTTGAGTAGAGTTTTGGGAAGAGTCTTGGGCAAGTTTTGGAGATAAATCTTCGGGAAAATTTTCTGAGGGCAAGAGGAGGGTAAACTGACTACCCTGATTTGGCTGGGAAATAAAAGAAATATCTCCCCCGTGGAGTCGGGCAAGTCTTTGAGCCAGCACTAGCCCCAATCCTGTCCCCTCAAATCTCCGGGTCAGGGGACTTTCTAGCTGTTGAAATTTTTGGAAAATTAGATGCTGTTTGTCGAGGGGAATCCCAATCCCGGTATCCCAGACGGTGAAGGCTGTCCATCCAGACCATTGATTGACATTTAAGCCTAGAGTGGCTCCCGGTTCGGTAAATTTGAGGGCGTTGGAGAGGAGATGGGAGAGAATCTGCCGGAGTCGGAGTTCATCAGCGAGGACAATTTCTAGGGCTGGGTCAATTTTGAGGGTAAATTGATACTCTGGGGGCAGTCCTTCTTCTTTGTTTTGGTGGGGGAGGATGCGCTGTTGGGCTTGGCTATAGGCTCGATCGCACACCGAGGCAATACTGACTGGTTCAAGGACTAATTCTACCTGCTCCGTTTCAATTCTAGTCAGGTCAAGAATATCATTAACTACCAACATCAACTGCCGCCCACTCTGGTGAATCATATGGACATAACGGCTCTGGCGATCGTTCAACTCTCCCAAAGATTGCTCCTTCAACAAACTAGATAGCCCCAAGACTGCGGTGAGGGGAGTTTTTAGCTCATGGCTAATGCAAGCCAGAAATTCATCTTTAAGACGGTTTAATTGCACCAGATCCAGATTCTTCGCCGCCAGTTCCCTAGCCACCTGTTGCGGTTCGGTAATATCCGTCGCTAAAATTAACCAGAGGTGAGGCGAGGTGGGGGATTGCTGAATTTCTAGGGGAAATTTGACTAGCTGCCAAATTCGGTTCGGTGTTTTGAGACAAAATAGGCGGGGATCGTGAGAGTTGTTAGGATTGTTAAGGTTTTCATCAGGGCTTTCCAGATTTTCGGGATTTTCAGGATTAAAGTTGGGTCGATCGAACTCCGGCTCCCCTTGACTAGACATCCTTTGATTCAACAAATTTAATGAAAACTGCTCTTCAGAAAAACTTAAATCAGTCCGCATCAGCAAAGAACAATTAATCTGCTGCCGCCAAGTTGCATTCTGACTAATTACCTGCCCATCTTCAGTTTGGAGCATCAACGGTAGAGGGAGTTGCTCTAGCAATTTCACCAAATCCTCGTAGTAGGGAGATGATGCTGGGATGGGTTCCGAAATCTTAGGAGAATTCTTACGATAACTTTTAGGGTCAGGCTCCTCTTGGGAAGAGAACTGTAGCTGAGGGGCAAGATATTGCAACAACTGCCAAGGTTCGACTACGCCCAAATACTTTCCCCCACCATCTACTAAGACCCAAATTGATTGCTGAGAATAGGCTAATTCCTGTTGTACCTGCTGCCACAGCTCCCCCAAATCACCCCGATAAATCATCACTGTCAAAGGTTCTAGGGGCAGTAAATCCTTTGCAGTCTGACTAATTAACCCTTGATACCTATGGTCATCAAGTAATAACTGCCCAGACCATTGCTGACTCCGAAACAGACCAAGGGGCTGATGATCATTGTCAACTACGACATAACAATTATCTAGATTTTTTGCCTTGCCTAAGGAAGAGCTTTCGAGCAGGCGATCGCCCCAATGATCTCCGTTTCTGAGGTTGAGTTCCTCTGCTGAGAGGATAGGGAGTAGCTGAAGCACTTCTTGCAAACTGGCTTTAGTAGTATACATAGGAGCAGAATTTCCTAGAGTTGCCAATTGATCGGCGGCTTGCCCATAGGGTGAAGAAAACATACTTTGAATCTATTATGAACCGGATGGAGGAAGGGCGATCGCCTATGTCATGACAATTCACAACATAATTCATGACACAATCCACAACACAATCTACAACAGTTTGCATAAATGCAAATTAATGTTAAATATTAGGTAAGATTAAATACCATCTATTCAAGAGTTTTGGTAGTTAGCCCTATGCTTGATAGCCCCTAGACCCGATCGATAATTAATGCTAACGCAGTTATCCCTCTGTAGTTTTGTCTCTTCCCCCGAATTATCCCAGAAGCTCAAAGAAGTTCTGGGGAAAAATGAATATCATTTATACAGCTTTGATTCTGCCATAGAATTTGGTCGTTGTGTGGTGGAAAAGCAACAGGAAATAGATTGTCTCCTCTGTCAGGTCGATCGCACCCTCCTCCCGGTCATCAATCGCCTCCACGAGCAAGGGATTCTTCTGCCCATGGTGATCTTCTCAAATTCTATCTCCCCTGACTATTCAGTTAAGACAGAACTATCCCCCCTATCTCAGCAAGCAACTCATCTATTTCATCCGGCAGAAGTCCGTGCCGATGACTACTTAGAATCAGAAATTCTACCAGAAATCACCAAAGCGATCGCCCAATTTGTAGATTTTGCCAGCCATCTTTATCCCTCAGAAATTTCTGCCAAACATATTTCCTCTGGTGACTCCAAGATTCAAAACTTCTTGATGCCCCACGAACTATCTGAAAAACTGAAAGCTAGGCTAGGGTACCTCGGTGTGTATTATAAAAGAAACTCTCAGCATTTCTGGCGTAATCTGCCTGACCAAGAGCGCCAAAAACTTTTAAGTCAACTCCAGCAAGAGTATCGTCATATTGTGATTCAGTACTTTACAGAGGATGAAAAACTGAACCAAGACATAGATAATTTAGTGAATCGAGCATTTTTTGCTGATATTTCGGTTCCCCAGATCGTTGAAATTCATATGGAGTTGATGGACGAATTTTCTAACCAACTCAAACTAGAAGGACGGAGTGAAGAAGTTTTGCTAGATTATCGCTTGACCCTCATTGATGTCATCGCCCACCTCTGTGAAATGTACCGTCGATCGATCCCCAGAGAAATGTAGTAGCTAATCCACCAAGCAATAATTCACAACCCTAAATCTTATCTATGACTACTCCCAAAAAAGTCTACATTCTCAAGCTCTACGTTGCTGGCAATACCCCCAACTCCGTCAAAGCCCTGACTACCCTCAAACATATCCTAGAGCATGAATTTCGAGGAGTCTACGCCCTGAAAGTAATTGATGTAATTGCCAATCCCCAGCTAGCAGAGGAGGACAAGATTATGGCTACACCTACCCTTGCTAAGATTTTGCCTCCACCAGTGCGAAAAATCATCGGCGACCTATCCGATCGAGAAAGAGTCTTAATTGGCTTAGAGCTTTTGTATGAGGATCTAAAAGACCAAGAGCGCAATCTAAGATAAGATTTAAACAACAATTTAAACGAAAATCTAAATAAAAATTTAAGCATTGGTTTATAATGTCTCATGATTTATCTGCCCTATAAAATTTTGGAGAAGTTACCATGAGCGATCGTGATCAAGTTGAATCCCTCAATCATGATACTAATAGCCTCACGGTAAGAAAAACAAGAACGTTAATTGAAGGGTTTGATGATATTACCCATGGCGGACTGCCCATCGGCAGAGCAACCATCGTTAGTGGCACTTCTGGCACCGGGAAAACTCTCCTCGCCGCCCAATTTCTCTACAACGGCATTGTTTCTTTTAATGAACCGGGCGTATTTGTCACCTTTGAAGAAACTCCCAAGGATATTATCAAAAATGCGGCGAGTCTTGGCTGGAAGCTCCAGACCATGATTGATGAAGGTAAGCTCTTTATTCTGGATGCTTCCCCAGATCCAGAGGGACAGGAAGTGGTGGGCAATTTTGACCTTTCGGCCCTGATTGAACGCATTGACTACGCCATTCGTAAGTACAAAGCCAAGCGGGTTTCCATTGATTCGGTCACAGCCGTCTTTCAACAGTACGAGGCAGCCTCCGTTGTCCGCCGGGAAATCTTTCGCCTTGTGGCTCGTCTGAAGCATATTGGGGTGACGACCATCATGACCACGGAGCGGGTGGAGGAGTACGGCCCTGTAGCTCGGTTTGGGGTGGAAGAATTTGTCTCTGATAATGTGGTGATTGTCCGCAATGTTCTGGAGGGGGAGCGCCGCCGCCGGACGATCGAGATTCTCAAGCTCCGAGGCACAACCCACATGAAGGGGGAATATCCCTTTACAATTACCGATGAAGGCATCAATATTTTTCCCTTGGGAGCCATGCAACTCACCCAGCGCTCCTCCAATATCCGGGTATCTTCGGGGATTGAGACTTTGGATAAAATGTGTGGTGGTGGTTTCTTCAAAGATTCGATTATTTTGGCAACGGGAGCCACAGGAACAGGGAAGACTCTCCTTGTAAGCAAATTTATCCAAACCGCCTGCACCAAGGGAGATCGAGCTATTCTCTTTGCCTACGAAGAATCCCGCGCCCAACTTTCTCGGAATGCCTTTTCTTGGGGGATAAATTTTGAAGAAATGGAGCAGAGTGGTTTACTAAAAATCATTTGTACCTACCCTGAATCTGCTGGACTAGAAGATCATCTCCAGACTATTAAGCGAGAAATTGCCGACTTTAAGCCCTCCAGGATTGCGATCGACTCTCTCTCGGCTCTAGCTAGGGGAGTTAGTAATAATGCGTTCCGGCAGTTTGTGATTGGGGTGACAGGCTATGCCAAACAGGAAGAAATCACTGGATTTTTTACCAATACCACCGACCAATTCATGGGTGCTCACTCCATTAGCGATTCCCATATCTCCACCATCACGGACACGATCATCATGCTCCAATACGTGGAAATTCGGGGGGAAATGGCGAGGGCGATCAATGTGTTCAAAATGCGGGGATCAGCCCACGACACTAGTATTCGGGAATACACCATCAGCCAAGACGGGCCAGATATTCGGGATTCTTTCCGCAATTATGAACGGATCATTACTGGGTCGCCCACTCGGATTGCTGTCAATGAAAAGAGTGAGCTATCCAGAATTGTCCAAGGAGTCCGGGAAAAGATTGGAGATGATAGTTGAGAATCAGTGAACAGTAAACAGTTATCAGTTATTTTTAGTGGGTGGAGCCGAAGTATCAGTTATTATTGCTTTTTCTTGCTGCCAATTGTTGAGCTTGCCTAATCCAGCTAGACATTTCCTGAAGACTTGGACATAGATCAGTTCGTTGCAAAGTTTGGACTTGGAGGCGCTTAATTCCTGCATGGAGTTTCCCCACAGGAGTCTGGGCAAGCTGCTCGATCGAGCCAATACCACTATGGACAATCAACCCACAATACTGACAACCAATCCCCGAAATCCTTGCCAAATCTGCAAAAACTAACCACTTATACAAAAATTGCCACCGCATCCCCAACGCCGCCGCCAGTGCTTCCTGCTGCGATCGACTCCTGCCAGCCCTCTGCAACAAATCCTGAGTTGTAATAATCCCTTGGTTCTTGAAAATTGCACAATCTTTTGCACTTAATCCCGGCAACTGCTCGATCGAAAAATTCAAAGATAACATTCTTGAACTAACTGAACTAAGCAGCGAAACTTTAGACTTATGGTGCATCACAGGATTTATTCTGGTATGGTCAACCTGTGGATTTTTCTTTAACTTTGGGCTTGATTTTCCCTTTCTTTCCTTCATATGAAATTAATGATCAACTTGATATAAATTGCCGCTTCATTACCGCTTTGGAATACTTGTGTTGTAAGTTGCAATAGTTTGATTAACTAAAAAAGTGATTTTAATCATGGCGAACCCCCAACATCTGGCAATGCTCAAAAATAACATTCATCAATGGAATCAATGGCGAGAACAAAATCCAGATCAACCCATTGATTTAACTGCTGCCTGCTTAGATGAAACTAATCTTTCTGGAGCAAATCTTTCTGGAGCCAACCTTTCTAGAGCATACCTCACCGGAGCGAATCTTTCTCAGGTTAACCTCTCTGGAGCCAACCTCTCGATCGCCTACCTGATCAACGCCGATCTTACCAGAGCAAACCTCACTGGGGCAAACTTCACCGGAGCCAACCTGATTAAGATTAACCTTTCCCAAGCCAATCTCGATCGAGCCAACTTCACTGGAACCGAACTCATGCGAGCCAACCTCACTGGGGCAAATCTCTATCAGACCAATTTTACCGGAGCCGCCCTCAGCGAAGCCAACCTTTCCCAAACCAACCTAGACCAAGCCACCCTCACCGGAGCAAACCTCTGGGGGGCGATCGTCCCTAGGGAGTATTCCCACAATTAATCACAAATCCCCTTGTAAAGAAATAATCCTCAAGCAATCTAAAGATAATCTCAGACAGCAAATAGTATTAAAATTAACAAAATTAAACCCTTATTTTTTAACCACCTATGTCCTCAGAAAATCTCGGCGCTGATGCCATTGATGTTGCGATCGCCCAAGGTATCGACTTTGATGGCTCCCCCATTCCCCCCGCCAAGCTAGACCTCTATACCAAAGTTATGGCTCTAGAAGCAGGCAGACAACGCAGTGGAGTCTCCAATACCATGCGCTCCCGAATTGTCCGTATTGGTGCGAAACATATTCCCCAAGCAGAACTCGACCAGATGCTCACTGCTGCCAACTTTGCTCCCCTCAAAGACAAAGAAATCGCCTTTTATTACAGTAAGTAATCTATTTATTAAATTATTGGCATTCTTTTCAGGAGAGTAGCGATCGAGTAGCGCATCATGCATAGATAGCTATTTTTTCTCTACCTCCTCCATGAACAACACTATAACCAATACCCTATTCAAAGGCATTGCCCTCTTCACCCCCGGCGGCGACCTCATCTACACCATTGATGCCACCAAGCAAGAACATTGGCATCTAGACCTCTGCACCGCCCTCCAAGAAATTCTCGACCTCCCCGAACCGCCCCCTTTCCTAGTTCCCGGCT
>JAIMKT010000051.1:20390-20580 GCA_020692245.1 Microcoleus sp. GA_180221_E-2-1-MAG-45_12 | reverse complement strand
CAGATTTGTACCGCCGCCGAACTGCATCTTCCCGTCCGCCGTTACCAGCCCCTCCTCAACGCCATCTTTGGGACTCAAAATCTTGTCTGGCAAGTCGCCCCTTGGCAAGAAAAATTTTGCGACCCTGTGATCCTCGAAACCTATCGCTCCCAATTTCCCCAACTCTGGCAAGACCACGACCTCATTGTTA
>JAIMKT010000051.1:0-20362 GCA_020692245.1 Microcoleus sp. GA_180221_E-2-1-MAG-45_12 | reverse complement strand
TTCCCTCCGTCAATCCATTCGCCCCCTAGCCGCAGCTCCTCAAAGCTATGTCCTCCGCCTCTTCGTCTCTGGGCACAGCAGCAACACCGAGCGCATTCTCCACGAACTCCACGAACTCCTCGAAAAATCCCTCCACCATCCCTACACCCTCAAGGTTATCGATATTTTCAAGCACCCAGACCAAGCAGAACTCAACCATATTTCTGCCACACCTACCCTCGTGCGTGTCACCCCCGAACCAGTCCGCCGTATCGTTGGCGATCTTTCCAATAGCGATCGAGTCCTCCAACTTCTCATTGCCCCCGAAGAACACTAAGTCATTTTTAATAGTTGATCATTATCAATGCTTGCATACCATCGTTTTTAGGCGTACACACTATAATTACTGCGACTATTGTTTTTATGTGTACATATTACAAAGGCTATTTCCATTTTAATACTAATAACTAAGATTAAAAGCTATGTCTTGACAAAACACCAAATCCATAAATTAGTTAATACCAATTTTTAATAGTAAATAATGTTATTTATTTATACAATCTTTTTATACTATATAAATTTAATTATGTATATAAGCAAAATAAGCATGTTAATACTTAAAACTGTATATATTAAAGAACAAGCATTTGTACATTTCTATTCCTTGAGAATATATCCTCCGGGGCTGCTACACCAATCCAAGCGCTGGATCCTCACTTTTCGATCGGCAAAAAACTCATCCACTGCCCGACTTTCCCCCTCCCATGGAGAATTTCCATAGCCATCAATTAACACAACGCCGCCGGGGACTACTCGCTGCCATAAATGCTGTAACCCGATCGAGGCTGGGGCGTAGAGATCCACATCAATATGCAATAGTGAAATCCGTAAACTAGGGTTTTCTTGCAAATATTTTGGGACAGTTTCTTGGATATCCCCCTTAACTAAAATTATCCGGGGTTTGTAGGGAATGAATCGATCGCTATCAAAGATACCAATAGCATCTCGTAATTGTGCTTCATACTCACTAATTTCTGCCTTTGGATTATTATTTTCAGAATTAATAGACTTAACAGAAGTAAGCTGAGAATCTTCAAACTCTAACTCTTGATAACTCCGAAAATGGTCAAAGCCAATGACTTTTCTTTGTCGATCGCCCATATTCCGAATCTCCAAAAAATTTGCCCAAGACATCAACGAACCACCCCGATGTACCCCTAGTTCCACAATATCTCCCGGTAAATTCACCACCTTTTGAAAAAACTCATAATGCGCCAAAAATCTTTTTAAGAAAGCCCGCCTCGTATAAATTTGAAAATTACGACATATTTCCTGCTGCGGCACAGCAAACTTTGCAAAATGATCTTCCAGCATCTGCTCAACAGCATCATCCGCCGCAAAATTAGGCGAACATTTCAAATTATTCTCTTCCATAAACTTAATTTTCTCTCTTACAATTTTTCTCTTACAATAGAACAAATAACTAACTACTTTTGCACCAATAATCATGTTAGCTGCCACTCCCACTTATAGCCGCCCCTATCAAGTTACTTGGGAAAAACTGCCCGATGATTTTGTGCTGCCCGACGACCCTGTGGATAATATCAATCAACCCGCCCTAGCTGCGGCTCTCACCGAAAGTCTGCAATTAGCTGGCAAACTCCCAGAAACCGCCCTCACCCCTACCAACTATGGCATTTGCGCTACCATTAATGGCAAATTTGCTGTCAAAGCTCCCGATTGGGCGTATATTCCTCAGATTGGGGTCGATCGATCGGAGATAATCCGCAGCTACACTCCCCGACTACAGGGCGAAATTCCGACCCTAGTTCTAGAGTTTCTTTCCGATGCTGAAGGGGGAGAATATTCCGTCAAAGAAACCTTTCCCGTAGGTAAGTTTTTCTACTATGAACAAATTTTACAAATCCCCAATTACGGCATTTTCCACCCAGACACCGGGGCTTTAGAGTTGTATCGATTGAATGATCAGAAAAAGTACAAGCTAGAAACAGCTAATAACCAAGGTCGATTTTGGATTCCAGAAATGCAGCTTTTCCTAGGAGTATGGCAAGGAGAGCGGGAAAACCGGGATAGCTACTGGTTGCGCTGGTGGGATGAACAGGGAAATTTATTATTGTGGGGGCGGGAACAAGTTGCCCAAGAACACCAACGGGCTGAGGCTGAACGTCAACGGGCAGAAGCTGAACGCCAACGGGCTGAAAGATTAGCGGCTCAATTACGGGCAGCAGGCATCGAACCAGAAGTCTAGCTAAAAATATGCTAAAACTATTGTGCTTTCAACATTGCAAGGCAGGGAATTTAGTTAATCTTGATCCTAAATAACAAAAACTGCGTAACTTGCTCTGGATTGAAATTGTCATCACTAACCAAGATCAGGCTCTGGCTACCATCAGCTAACCGAGAACCAAGAGCCATCGCTTCTAGATTATCTAGCTTAATTCCGAGGTTGGTCAAATCTAAGACTAGTTTCTTGCGGATGGGCTGGAAACTGGGAGAAAGGAAGCGCAGACTAGGTATAGAGGAGGTGTCTGTAGCAGTGCCAGTGATGATTTGATAGATTTTTGCCCTGGTTTCTTGGGGTGCTTCTGGTATTTTTGAGCCATAACTTTTTTCTAAACTCAGGAAAAACCCTCGCTCTGGTAGGGCAATTATGTCCGTTAGTCCGTGGGAGATCGCTTCTGGGGGAGTAGGGTCTAGTTGGTAGAGGTTTTCTGAAATGAGTAGGGGTGGAGTGGTGTCAGTGATCAGGTAATGAAGGAAGCGCAGGGGAGGCAGTTGGTCGGGGTCTTCGGGGTTTAGATCCTGTTGTAGGGGTGATTCAGTGGCGGTAAATATTCGGTAGGGATCGCTTTGGGTGTTGCCATCGGCAGCGATCGCCAGCGACTCAAACCCCAAATTTGCCTGAATTCCTCGACTAGGATTATCTCCGGGCAGATAGCGATCGGGAATGGGAATAGATTGCTTTTGATTCCCAGTTTCTAGGTCATACTCCTGAATTGATGGCTCTGCTTGACTAGTACCTTCACTGCTGATCAAGACACTTCCTGCTGGAGTGAGGGCAATACCTTCAGCATCAATGGTATTCGGGGCATAGGTTACGCCGTTTTCTTTGAGGAAGGTGACTTTTTCGATAGTTACTGGAGTTATCGAGTTATTTACAGAGTTACTTGTGGAATTATCTACTGGAGTAACTTCTGGAGTTTCCAGCGCAAGTTTGAGGGTATAAAAACGGGCAGGGGCGTAATTGCTGCGATCGTCCGAAATGGCATAAAAAATATTCTTAGCTCGATCGTAGGTAATCCCCGAAATTCCCCCCACTGTTGTTCCTTGAAAATCCATTTTAGGTAACTGATATTCCCGCAAAAATTCCAAATTTATATCTAAAAAGCCCCGGTCTGCGGCAGAAACTTGAGGGAGGCTACAACTAGTGATCAGCATCAAAAATAGAAGGGCGATCGACCCCAAACCAACCTTAAATAACTGCCAAGATTTAATAGTGTAAAAAAACTTTAGTAAATTCATAAATAAATATAGAGAAATAATATTAATAGCCGTCTTAGAATAAAAATATAAAATTTAATCTAGAAACTTTTCAGACATCCTTTAATAACAAATTAATGACTAATCGGGGATAACTTATTACCTAAAATTGTTTCTACCATTGTATAGTTCATCGGTTCAGCAAAAAGATATCCCTGCCCAAACTCACAGCCCAACTCCCGGAGCCATTGCAACTGCTGTTTAGTTTCAATTCCCTCCGCCACCACCGCTAGACCGAGTTGATTACTCAGGGCAATAATTGTACTCACTACTTGATAATTTCGGTTTCCCTGTTGCATTTGTCCGACAAAGGATCGATCGATCTTTAAGTTGTCTGCGGGGAGTCGATGTAGATAATTGAGAGAAGAATAACCAGTTCCAAAATCATCAATACTAATTTGAATTTGTCTTTCCTTCAATTGCTGCAATAATCTAATGGTTTTATTGATATTTTCAATCAGCATACTTTCCGTGATTTCTAAAGTAATGGCAGAGCCAGAAATCTTGGTCGCTGCAAGGACTCGATCGATCTCCGTTAATAAATTACTTTGAGATAGATCCTGAGCTGAAAGATTAATACTCATCTTCAGGACACAATCAGGGAACTGCTGCTGCCACCTTGCTAATTGTTGACATACTGTCTGAAACATCCATTGATCGATCGGCACAATCAAGCCCGTTTCCTCAGCAATGGGAATAAATTTCTCTGGATTGACAATCCCCCTAGTCGGATGCTGCCACCTTACCAATGCCTCGAAACCCACTAGACAAGTCTCTGGTGTCGGATTAATCCCCAACTCTAGACAGCTTTGCCGATTATCAAAATTAACAATATCAAAAATTGGTTGATAGCAAATAAAAAACTCTCCCCGTTCCAAGGCTTTACGGAGGTCTGTTTCTAGGGTGAGACGGTTCACAGCTTGGGTGTGCATTTCCACATCAAAAACCTTGTAGAAGCCCCTACCCTCAGCTTTGGCTCGGTACATGGCAATATCTGCATCTCGGATCAGGGTCGAGGCATGTTGATAGCTTTGAGTTCCTAAGACAATTCCTACGCTGGTACTAATTACTACCTCCGTTTCATTGATATACAAAGGAGCTTGTAGATCTTCTAAAATTCGCTCTGTAACCTGAATCGCTTTTGCAATCCCCGTCACATCTTCGAGGAGAATCACAAATTCATCACCCCCCAGCCGAGCCACCAGATCAATATCCCGGATATGCTCCTTCAGCTTCTGGGCAACCAGAGTCAAAAGGCGATCGCCGACTAAGTGACCCAGACTATCGTTGATTACTTTGAATCGATCGAGGTCGAGAAATAAAACTGCATACTGATAATTCTCAAACCGTCGGGAGCGATTGATGGCAAGCTCTAGGCGCTCGGTCAACAAACTGCGATTGGGTAGTCCTGTTAAGCCATCGTGGAGAGCATCATAACGGAGGCGCTGCTGGGCTTCGATGCGCTCTGTAATATCCCTAGAAGTAGTTTGCAATTTGATTACTTGACCATTGGCATCAATGATCGGCTTCGAGAGAGTTTCAAACCAAATATAATCCCCAGACTTGTGGCGAATCCGATAGGTGACAGGAATGGGCTGTTGATTTAAAGCTTGATCATGAGATTCCCGAATCAGGTTACAGTCGTCTGGATGGAAAAGATCATGGGGATACTGACCAACTAATTCTTTGTAATGATAACCCAACAACATTTCGCAGGAGGGGCTAACGTAGATGTAGCGACCATCAGGTTCATGGAGACAAACAAGATCGTTAGTATTTTCGGCAAGGAGTCGATAGCGTTCCTCACTTTCCCTCAGTTCTAGTTCGGCTTGCTGACGCTCCCGGAGGGCTGATTGTTGATCCCTGAGATCAAGGTCGACACAATACATTTCTTGCTCTCCCTCGGCATTAGTCAGCATAATATGACTGGAGTAGACTGGCACGATCGAACCATCTTTTCGCAATAGATTTAATTCTCCAGCAGGGATTGGCTCTCCTGTATCTAACCATTGATTCACGTCATCAATCACCGCAGTACGCATTTCTGGGGGAATGATCAGATTTTCTAATTTCTTGCCCAACACCTCCGCCTTGCTATAGCCGTAGAGTCGCTCACTAGCATTGTTCCAGTAAATCACCTGACGGTGGCGATCGTAACCCTGGACTGCAATCATGGGTGTAGATTCAAACAATGTCCGAAATCTTTGCTCACTTTCTTTGAGGAGGAGTTCTGCCTGTTGATGTTCAAGGCGAAATTGGGCATCCCGGAGTTCTCGCCGCACAGCTTCTGGCAGCCGCTTCAGATTATCCTTCATCACATAATCATTGGCTCCGGCTTTCATCATTTCCACCGCCAAGACTTCCCCGATCGTCCCCGACACCAAAATAAAGGGGAGACTCTGATGATATTCCCTCACTGCTTTTAGGGCGTTGGGTGCATTAAATCTCGGCAATCGATAGTCAGAAATCACTAGATCCCATTGTTTCTGCCCCAGAGCTACCTGTAATTCTTCTAGGGTTTCTACTCGCTGCCACACCGGATGAAATCCCCCCCGCCGGAGTTCCCGCAACACCAATAAAGCGTCATCTTCAACATCCTCAATTAGTAACAGGTTTAGGGGGTCTGTCATAGCCATAATCTTTGAATATAATTCTTATCTTATAATTCTTATCTTATAATCTTTTAGATATAGGTTCATTGACGACCATCCAGTACAGTCCCAGTTGTTGCACTGCCTCAGCAAACTTATCAAATTCTACAGGCTTGCGGACATAGCTATTCGCGCCTAAGTGATAACTATCGATAATATCTCGCTCTTCACTAGAGGAGGTCAACACAACTATGGGCAATAATCGGGTGCGATCGCTTGCCCGGAGACGACGCAACACCTCCAGTCCATCGATCTTGGGTAACTTAATATCTAGCAGCACCACTGCCGGGAGGGGAGCATCACCAAATAAAATATTTAACGCCTCTTCTCCATTCCGAGCTATGTTGATTTCGTTGGCAATCTTGCTACGGCGCAGCGATCGAATCACCAACTTTTCATCATCGGGATTGTCTTCAACTAGCAAAATGGAACGGTTATCACTCATGAATCAATAAATTATAAATTAATTATTTAATTTCGGCTTTTAGTGAGGCTGCTAATCATTATGGGGAATAGTAAAATAAATAGTAGCTCCAGCTTCTACCACTCCCTCAGCCCAAACCCTACCGCCGTGACGATGGATAACTCGCTGTACCGTGGCTAAACCAATGCCAGTCCCCGGAAACTCGTTGGTATTATGCAGTCGCTGGAATACTCCAAAGAGCATAGAGGCATAAGCCATATCAAATCCTGCGCCGTCATCTCGGACAAAATAGACTGGGTCTTCTCCCTGTTTTTGGTTAATTTTTAGGTCAATCTGTTTACTAGAGTCTATCTGAGAAGCTGCGATCGTCCCAATTTCAATGCGAGCTGTGGGGTGATGGCTAGTAAATTTCCAAGCATTTTGCAAGAGATTTTCTAAGGCAACTCGTAGGAGATTACTATCAGCATAGACCATCATTCCCGGTGTGATCAAAAACTCGACTTGTCGATCGGGCTGGGATGCTTGCAAATCTGTGGCAATTTCTTGGGCAATTTCTGTTAAGTTTATTTGGCTGTGTTGGATCTCGGCTCTAGAAACCCGTGAGAGACGTAGCAAGTCATCAATCAAACTCCCCATCCTTTCCACAGCTCGATGGATGCGATCGAAGTAATCTTGAGCCTCTTCATCAAACTGATCGCCGTAATCTTCCATGAGGGCTTTACTAAACCCATCGATCGCCCGCAGGGGAGAACGTAAATCATGAGATACAGAATAGGCAAAGGCTTCTAGTTCTCGGTTAGCCGCCTCTAGCTTTTGGGATGTTTTCTGGATTTTAATTTCAGCTTGTTTCCGACTACTAATATCACGGATCATAAATAGAACTTCTTCCCTACCCTCAATGGGGACAACCCGCACCTCCTCCTGTTGCAAAATTCCGGCGATCGTCACTTCCTGTTCATAAACCTGAGTTTGTCTAGTTTCTAGGGCAACGGCTATGTAGTGAGCCTGGATATGATATTGGTCTGAGGGTAAATAATCCCGCATCAGCTGATTAATAATCTGGTCGTTACCAAAGGAAAGCAATAATTCCTTTGACCCAGAGTAGCTTAAGTACATTCCCGCCCGATTAACCCGAAACATCATATCGGGAATAGCTTGAAGAATTGCTCGATTTTGAGCCTCACTATCCGCCAAGGCAGTTTCCGCAGCTTTCCGATCGCTAATATCCGTCACCCGGACTAGATTCATGGTTTTTCCCGCCACCACGATCGGTTTCGCTGCAATATTTCCCCAGAAAAAATTCCCCTGCCGAGTAACAAACTCAAGTTCCCGGCTCCACGTTCCTTGAACTGCCATCTCCTGCTCAATAGCCTCCAGTTCCTCAGCAGTAAATTGATAGCGCTGGAGAATATGCCCCTCAATCCCAATTAAATCTGCTTTCTGAGATACCCCAAAGAGTTCTATGGCTTTTTGATTGCAATCTAAAGTTAGCAAGGTTTCTGAATCTACTAGAAAAAGCGCATCCGCCAATTCATTAAAGATCGCCTCTCGTAGATCCCGATTCCGAATCACTTCCTGCTCTGCTGCCTTGCGATCGCTAATATCCGTTAACCGGACTAGCCTCATCATCTCGCCAGCTACCATAATCGGCGTAACCGCAATATTTCCCCAGAATATACGTCCTTGACGGCTAACATACTCTATTTCTTGACTCCAAAACCCCTTAGCTGCTACTTGGCTGGTAATCGCCGCGACTTCCTCTGGGTTAAATTGATGTAGTTGGAGAGTATGCCCCAAAATGCCAATTAATTCAGCTTTATCCGCCACCTCAAAAAGTTCCACAGCCCGCCGATTACAGTCTAAAGTTAGTCCTGTTGGTGATTCCACTAAAAAAAGAGCATCGGCAGATTCATTAAAAATGGCTTCCCGTAAGTCTCGGCTGTGGATAATTTCCTGCTCTGCGGCTTTGCGATCGCTAATGTCCATCGCCACCCCTACCAATCGTTGGATCTGCCCCGCCTCATCAAGAATTGGCTGTCCCTTGGCAAACACACAGCCCCTAGAGCCATCTTCTCGAATAATTTGTAAATCTAGTTCGTAGGATTCCCCAAATTTTGTGGCTCGATCGATGAATACCGTCAGACGTTGCCAATCCTCTGGAGCAAAATTGCGCCTTTGTTGACTGACACTAGGAGCCGGGAGGCTAGGATCATAGCCAAAGATTTGAAACATTTCTGGCGACCAATACACCACGTCAGTTTCAGGGATAACTTCCCAACTTCCCAAACGAGCCACCCTCTGAGACTCCCGCAGCAGGGCATCCTGTCTTTCGAGGGCTTCAGTCCGTTGAGCAACTCGCAGTTCCAATTCTTGATTAATCTCTGCTAGGGAAGTAATCAGACGTTTCTGTTCAGTAATATCCTGACCAATGGCTATACTTCTGCCGTCAGCAAGGCGGACTTGGATCCAACGAATATCAAGAAACCGCCCATCCCGGACTCTAGTCTTAACTTCCTTCCAAGTAGAATCTGCTTTACTTACGTGTTCCTTGGTTGTCTCGTAATCTTGAGAATCGGGGTAACATTCCTTCAACACATCCCTATTCTGATAATCAGCCTGAGTCCAGCCGATAACTTGTTCTAAATGCCGATTAATCATCAAAATTTCCCCCGTTGGCGAGAAAATACTTGCCATCACAGGCATATAGTCAAAGACTAGTTGCAATAATTCCTGTTGAGCTTGAAGTTCCAATTCTGTTCGCTTGCGATCGCTAACCTCCAACACTAGAGTATCCCAGAGGGTATTTCCTTCGGGAGTTCGTTCTGGTCGGCCTACGGCTTGGAGCCATTTCTGTTTTCCTGATGGACTAGTAATGCGCCATTCAAAAAACCAAGGCTCAAGATTTTGGGCTGACTTCAGCACCGACTCGAACATCTTCCCCACATCTTCAGGATGAATCATCTCCCAAAGAACCTTGGCATCAGTTTCTACTGTCTGAGCCTCCACTTCCCAAAGATCGTAGCAACCAGAACTCATATAGATCACCGCATCAGAACCATCCGCCCGGAGCAGATAACGAAACACTGCCCCTGGGATATTTTCTGTAATATTCCGAAATCTCGCTTCTGATTCCCGGAGAGCCATCATGGTTTGTTTTAGTGCGGTGATATCCCGCCCCACCGATTGAATCTCTACCAATTCTCCTTGGGAATTAAAAATTCCTTGATTGAGCCACTGCGTCCAGCCGATCGAGTCATCTCCCCGGCGGTCACGATTTTCAGCAAGGAAACTAGAATTAGTTGGTGTTAGTTCCCCAATCTTTCTCAAGATATCTTGCAAGTCTTCAGGATTAGCAAAGTCTATCCATTTATAGCCAATCATCTCTTCTAGGTTACGACCTAAAGCACGACAAATTGCTGGATTTGCAAAGGAAATTGAGGTATCAGGGGACGATCGCAGCAAAAAATCTGTCTGGGATTCCACAACTTTTTGGTAAGAGATCCTCGCCTCCAGTAAAGCCTGCTCTGCCTGACGGCGCTGGGTAATATCCTGAAATGTAGCAATCACATGGATTACCTGTCCATTGCTATCAAAAACCGGGTTAGCAACTACCTCTAGAGGCACAATGCGATCGGGATGATGTACCTCTAGATCGTCCGCCTGGGCTTTTTTTCCTGTCAAAGCCAAACTACTAGGCAACTCCTCTAGGGGATAGGGCTGTCCCGTTGTAGAACGATAAACATGAAAGGCTTGGGGCAGTTCCTCAGCTTTCTCTACGGAGCCACTAGTATTTGTTAATAAATCTTTCCCTGCTTGATTGATGTACACCAGATTTCCCGCCGTATCATGAACAGCCATGCCCACGGAGGTAGCATCAAGGAACTGAGTGAGGCTATAACTACCACCAGAACTACCACCAGAATTTCGAGAGCGATCTTGAGTATTATTGGAGATATTCTCTTGATTATTATTGGGGGCGGGGTCTTCTCTATCAATCTCTCGCCGATGTTGTTGAGGACTCTGATGCCTAGACTTATGTTCAGAGACGGCACCCTGATCCAACTGCTGCACCAACAGAGCAGAAACCAATTGCTTCACACTCTCAGGCGTTGCCGCCCAGTCTTCGATCGAGATCTGCTCTAGGCTGCAATTGCGAAGTAGGCGATCGTCAAGATGTTGATTGTCAAAGCTCTGGGAATCTTGTGCTGCCATAACTACTGCTAAATTTTTGCAGAAATCCCTAGACTAGTATGGAAATCTTGCTGGACTGTTTGGGTCAGGCGGTGATTTACAAGTTGAATGATTTGTAACAGGAGTCGATCGCCCGTATTTTGGATGAGATTCTTGGGCAATTTATGAATAAACCGAGGAAACTTCATGGACACCGATAAATCCAAATGCCACTCCACCTTTGTAACTACTAGGGGCATATCTTCATTATTCTTGGCAGCCTTCGCAAATTTTTTCTGCCCCAAATAATCCATCGTCGGCATCTCAATCAACTTCTGCCACGCCTTAAAATCTACTTCATAGCCCGGAGGCGAATAGTCTGGGATGTCGATCGTATGGATATGATAAATTCCCTCTTCTTGAGGCAACAACTCTAAGCCAATCTTCGGCTCCACATCATAGCCCAAAGCCCCAAACTTGCCAATGGTCAATGCATAACCATTTTCCCCGATCGGCTCTGTGTGCATCGGTTGAGCACAACGCTGGAACCACGCCTGATGGGTATCCAAATAATTCCCCACGGTGACAGCATCGGCATACAAAACCATCTGATCGGCAAAATCCACATGAAAACAAGTTGTCTCTTCCCCTAGGCTCTCTTCAGTCATCTCTACTTGAGTATCTAGGCGATCGTTCTGGAAATAGGCTTTGACACTCCGCCCCAAAGGATCATTAATAATCGGTTCATTCGGACTAACCATACACCCAACCCTCCCCAAAATTAAGCTCAAAACTCATGGCACGTCCCACCAATATATTACTTCCTAGTCTGACTAGCCACTTACTCCCTTGTCTAGAGTTCCTAGGGACAAAGGATTGAGATTGTTCTGGTATAGAGCCTGATTTATACTTGTAGGTTAGGATGAACATATATTTAACTGTAATACCCAGGAAAGTTTTGTGCGTGTATTTTACACACTGACATTGTATGCACTGATCTTAGAAACCATCAACTCTGATTATTACCATAGCTGAGGATTCTCCGAAAAGCTAAGCCAAGGATCACCAAAGTTTTGATAATTGATCACCAAAATTAGTTCCCTAACTGGTTCGTTTCTGAGGCGATCGATGGTTTTGTCCATGAGGTCGCAAATTAGTGAGCAAATTACTTAGCAAGTTATTTTGTTAGAGAGTGTTAGACAATATTACTTAGACAGAATTAATTAGACAAGGTTAAACAGTGTTGGATGATAGTGAATGATAGTAAACAATATTAAGAGATTAAGGAGTTTTGGATGAAAGCATTTGTAGTCGGCGCTACCGGAGGCACAGGAAAATGGATCGTCCGGGAATTGGTAGACAAAAATATTCCTGTAGTGGCTCTGGTGCGGAACCGAGAAAAAGGACAGCAAACCCTCCCCGCCGGGGTAGAAATTGTAGTGGGCGATGTATTGCAACCAGAAACCCTAGAGGCGGCGATCGCTGATTGTGACGTAATAATCTGTGCGACCGGAGCAGCTCCCGGCTTTGACCCCACTGCCCCCTACCGGGTGGACTACGAAGGCACCAAAAATCTCGTGAATCTCGCCAAATCCAAAAACATTAATCACTTTGTCTTTGTGTCTTCCCTCTGTGTTTCTCAAGTTTTGCATCCCCTCAATTTATTTTGGCTAATTTTAGTCTGGAAAAAACAAGCTGAAGACTATCTCCGCCAGAGTGGGGTGAATTACACGATCGTCCGTCCCGGCGGCTTAAAAAATGAAGACAATACCAATTCAATTCTCATGGCTTCTGCTGATACTCTCTTTGATGGCAGTATTCCCCGCCAAAAAGTTGCCAAAGTTTGCGTAGAAGCTCTTTTCCAACCCAATGCTAAAAATAAGACCGTAGAAGTGATTACCAAAGCCGAAGCCCCAGAAAGCACATGGGAGCGTTTATTTACTGGAGTTCTATAGCCTTAAGGTCAGGTAATTTAATACTTTGGCAGCTCAGTAATCTAGAGATTTTAGGAGTTTCAAAGATGCTGGAGATACTGGAGATACTTAAAGATGCTGGAGATTTTGGTAGATGCTTGAAGGGAGAAAAATCAAGAAAAATTAATTAGCTCGGTGGGTTTCCATTGCCCATCTTGCCAACTCCGTCCGGTTGTGCAGCCCAGTTTTTGCCAACATATTCGATACATGGCTTTCCACGGTTCTCTGACTAACTTCGAGTTGGAGCGCAATATCTCGATTCCCCATCCCCTGAGCCACCAGATTGATCACCTTTTGTTCCGTCGGGGTTAATTCCACTGCCTCAGATACCTCTAGTTTTTTCTCAGGTTCCGGGCTTCTCACCCCAGATTCTAACAATCTCTTGGTTTGCTTCAGGGAAGATTCCACCTGGGCAATCAACTCCTCTGGCTCAAAGGGCTTGACAATATAAATATCAGCTCCGGTGTTTAAGCCCTTGATGCGATCGCGGGTCTGTCCCTTTGCCGAGAGAAAAATTACAGGCAGCCAGCTTAAACGGGAATTCTTGCGGAGTTTTTCCACAAAAGTATAGCCATCCATTTCCGGCATCATAATATCGCAAACTATCAAATCAGGAATGGTCTGCTCAAGGATTTGCCAAGCTAAATTACCATTCTCTGCCGTCAACACATCATACCCACGGAACTCTAGATAGTCCTTGACTAATAAGATCAAGTTGGGGTCATCATCAACTAGAAGTAACTGTTTTCGGGCGGGGGAACTAGAAACTTTCATAGGTAAACTCACAGGTGAACAATTATATTAAACAATTAAATTAAACACTACAGATTTCCAGAGGGAAAAAATCCATCTACAATATAGTCCACAATATAGAACGAGCTATTAGATCTATTTTCAGGATATTGAGCTTTTATATTACCGAAAATCTCATTTGGCAGCATGGTTCTTAGCCTGATTTAACTCTGAGTTAGGTCTGATCTAAATCTGACTTTAACCATTTTTATAAATATCTTAATCAACTACTCAATTCCCAACTCCGATAAACTAAGAATTCCCATAATATAGTCAAGAAGAAACTTATAAGAAAATTTTATGGATTACCCCTTAAATTCTCCTCCTCCCCCAGCGATCGACTGGCAGACCATTAACCCTGCCCACCATGCCTACGAAGATATTCTCTATCAAAAAACTAAAGGCATTGCCAAGATTACCATCAACCGTCCCCACAAGCGTAACGCCTTTCGCCCCCAGACGGTGGTAGAACTCTATAGTGCTTTTGCAGATGCGAGGGAAGATACCAGTATTGGGGTGGTGTTATTCACCGGGGCGGGTCCCCACAGCGATGGCAAGTATGCTTTTTGTGCAGGGGGTGATCAGAGTGTGCGGGGACATGGGGGCTACGTGGATGAGGCGGGGATGCCCCGTTTGAATGTGTTGGATTTGCAGAGGCTGATTCGATCGATGCCCAAGGTAATTATTGCCCTAGTTGCAGGTTATGCCATTGGGGGCGGTCATGTGCTGCATTTGTTATGTGATCTGACGATCGCCGCCGATAATGCAATTTTTGGGCAGACGGGGCCGAAGGTGGGCAGCTTTGATGGCGGGTTTGGGGCAAGTTATCTAGCAAGAATTGTCGGCCAAAAAAAGGCGAGGGAAATCTGGTTTCTCTGCCGTCAATACAATGCCCAAGCAGCTCTGGACATGGGTTTAGTTAACTGTGTAGTTCCCATCGCTGACCTCGAAGCCGAGGGGGTGAAATGGGCCCAGGAAATTCTCGAAAAAAGCCCGATCGCCATCCGTTGTCTCAAAGCTGCTTTCAATGCCGATTGTGACGGGCAGGCGGGGCTACAGGAACTGGCAGGCAATGCCACCATGCTCTACTACATGACGGAAGAAGGAGCCGAAGGAAAACAAGCGTTTCTAGAGAAGCGATCGCCCGATTTCCAGCAGTACCCTTGGTTGCCCTAACTTGCCCTAACTTGCCAGCAACTTAAGTCGTAACCACAACCCATTTTAAAATTGCATAATCCTAAATTGAATAATGTAAAGGGAAAGACTTTGCTTCTTTAGGTTTAACGTAGACCCGTTGCTGAGGAATAAGTTCTAACTCTTTATATTTTTCCTTCGGTAAATGCGCCATGATCACTTGTCCATCATCAAAAACCAACTCTACTTGAATTTCCCAACCTAGATGAATTAATCGATTAATCCTTGCTGGTACCGTAGAACCATTGGCACTAGTTTCAATTAAAATATCGTGGGGACGCAGGAAAATCTCTGGTTGAGCGGAATCAAACCCCGCACCTTGAAAAATACTAGAGCCGTTCGATAATACATTCACTGGGCCAATGAAGCTCATCACAAAGGGTGTAGCTGGATGATCGTAAATCTCCGCAGCGCTGCCGACCTGCTCAATTCTGCCCTTATTCATCACCACAATTTGATCGGCGACTTCCATGGCTTCTTCTTGGTCGTGGGTCACAAAAACCGTAGTCACATGGACTTCATCGTGGAGACGGCGCAACCAAGCCCGGAGGTCTTTGCGTACCTTGGCATCCAAGGCTCCAAAGGGTTCGTCAAGTAACAATACCTTGGGTTCCACCGCTAAAGCTCTTGCCAAGGCTACCCGTTGGCGTTGTCCCCCAGAAAGTTGGGAAGGATAGCGATCGCCCAGCCCCTGAAGTTGCACCAAATCTAAAAGTTCTTCCACACGCTCGGCGGTTCTTGCCTTAGCCACGGAGCGAATATCTAAACCAAAGGCAATATTTTTCCGCACAGTCATATGCTTAAAGAGGGCGTAGTGCTGGAATACAAACCCAATATTCCGCTCTTGGACACTCCGATGAGTTGCATCCTCTCCCACCAGCCAAACTTTACCCACATCCGCAGGTTCTAAGCCAGCAATTAAACGTAGTAGGGTAGATTTTCCAGAACCCGAAGGTCCCAACAATGCTACCAGAGAACCACTTTCAATCTCTAGGTTAATGTCATCTAGGGCATGAAAACCACCAAACCACTTTGAGACCTTTTCTACAATAATTGCCACAGTTCAAACCTCCCTAAACTCGCCTATTTACTACTACAAACTTAGTTAATAATCGCCAAGTATCCCTAGTTATGATTTCTAATATCCGATTTTCAGAAAGCTATGATACCTTAATTTTGACTATAACCTTGACTATGTAACTACGCTTAATCCCCAGTTTATCTATAGGGTTAACGTATATTACCCCATAAGCTAGATGGAGGCAATAGCTCAACAAAAAATATTCAATAGATAAAATTCAAGATACTTGCAGTAGCTAATTCCAGACTAGGATAGAGTAGAACGGCGAAATAATTGTCCTACCCCCATCATCACCAACGCGAACAGTATCATCACTGCTCCCACGCCTAGATATGTATTACCAAACCCAAAACTTTGACTGATCGGTTGACTGATGATAGGAGAAATAAACGGCGTTGCTGAATCAAGGTATGAATTAGACGGGTATAGGCACTTCCCAAAACTTCAGATAATGGATTAATAAACGGATTGAATATCCTAACATTGACCTAGACTTAGAATAGCAGAGAGTTTTACGATGAAGTCGAGCTAGGTAGTGCCTCAATCTAGTATTTTCACCCTCGACTCTTGTCATATATGTTTTACTAATGATTTGGTCTTCATCCTCAATAAAACAGGGGTATACTGACCATCCATCCGTTATGTAAAAGTAACATCTCCATGTTTTAACTAACTCCCATAAAGGACGAAATGTTTCTGCACTATGGTCTCCTAATACCCAGCCTAATATTCCTGGCTTAAAGTGGTCTACAGCAGTCCACAGCCAGATTTTGTTTTTTTTGACCAACAAAAGTTTCCAGCTCATCCAGTTCTCCCACTTCGGGAATTGTTTCTGGACTATAGGCTTCGGGCAGGAGTTTTCCTACTGCTTTTACCCAACTAATGACAGTTGTATGATGAACACCTTTTACTCGTTCAATATGCCTAAAACCCGAACCATTAACATACATTGTTAGGCACTCTCGTTTGGTTTCATCACTGTAGCCTCTATGAGTATTATAGTTATCTATAAATTGACGACCACAGTTTACACAAATATGATTCTGTTTGCCTTTCTTATGACCATTTTTACGGATATGGGTTGATTTACATTCTGGACATTTCATTTTATATCTCCTCCATTCATACCTCTATTATCCAACGCCGCCAAAATATAATCTTGAATTTGATAGTTACTTAGTTTCAAATTCTCGTTTCACCGCCGCCCCAGCATTACCTAAAGTCATTAAGCTAGTGGGGAAAAATCAAAATCCATCGCCATCAAATATAGTTCCAGCAATTCTCCTAGCCTTTCTTTGCATTTGATACGGTCGAACCAGTTCTGGTACTTCTGCCCGCTTCATATTTATCTAAGAACAACTTGATTATGGAATTGTTTTTAAAATTAGAGGCGAAAGTTTTTATGGTTGCGATTAGCTAACTTGAACTCCTTTCCAGAAGGCGATGTATCCGGTGATGTTTTTGGCAGCATCCTTGGGGGTGGGGTAGTACCAAGCAGCGTTGGGGTTTGATTGTCCGTTGACCTCGATCGTGTAATAGCTGGCGACACCTTTCCAACCGCAGGTAGTGTGGTGAGTGCTGTCTTTGAAGTATTCAGATTTAATGCTGTCTGCTGGAAAATAGTGATTTCCTTCCACGACGATCGTGCTATTGCTTTCTGCCAAAACTGTTCCGTTCCAAGTTGCGGTAGTCATAATTTTTTAGGTTGAGATTAATTTTTTGAAATGGTCCAACTTTATTATCCCCTAGATTTCCCCAGATAACCCCCACCGCCGGGAGTGGCGATCGACAAGGTATCCCCCGGCTCCATCTCCACTATGGCAATTCCTCCTAGTTCGAGAATAGTCCCATCATGGCGAGTTACCCAATTTTTGCCCACCAAGCCCGGACTACCGCCCTGAAGACCGTGGGGCGCAATCACCCGCCGACCAGAAAGAATCCCCGCCGTCATGGGAGTTAGAAACTGGATCGATCGAATAATTCCATTCCCTCCAGAGTATTCTCCAACCCCGCCACTACCAGCCCGAATCGCAAACTCCCGGACAAGCACCGGAAACCGCCACTCCAACACCTCTGGATCCGTCAGCCGAGAATTAGTCATGTGGGTATGCACCGCATCGGCTCCTGCAAAGCCCTGCTCCTGAGATATTCTGCCCGCCCCGGCTCCGCCGCAAATAGTTTCATAGTATTGGTATTGCTGATTGCCAAAGGTGAAATTGTTCATCGTTCCTTGAGATGCCGCCATCACTCCCAGAGCAGCGTAGAGGGCATCGGTAATGAGTTGGGAGGTTTCCACATTGCCCGCCACCACCGCCGCCGGAAATTGGGGAGAGAGACAGGAGTTTGGGGGAATAATGATTTCCAGAGGTTCCAAACAACCTGCATTGAGGGGAATGTCATCTCGGACGAGGGTACGAAAAACGTAAAGAACAGCAGATTTGACCACTGCTTGGGGCGCATTAAAATTATTAGCTAGTTGGGGAGATGTGCCTGTAAAATCGATTTTAGCGGTGCTATTTTGGGGATCGATCGAGACTTCAACCTGAATCTGGTGTCCATCATCTAATTTACAAGTAAAACTACCATTTTCGAGTTGAGAAATCACTCGGCGGACAGCCATGGCAGCATTGTTTTGGACAAATTTCATGTAGGCTTGGACGATCGCTAACTCATAGGATTTGATCAACTTGTGTAACTCTTTCACGCCCTGTTGATTTGCAGCAATTTGGGCTTGGAGATCGGCAATATTTTGGCGAGGATTTCGGGCTGGATAGGGATGATTTGTGAGTATCTCTAATAATCTCTCTTCATGAAAAATTGCCTGATTCTTAGATATCTGATCTTCAATGTCGGGAGAGATAGCAGGAGATGTTTTAGAAAAACCTTCTATCAATTGAAAATTATCAATTAAAATTCCTTCTTCGGTAATATTCTGACTATGGGGGGGCATGGAACCGGGAGTAATTCCCCCAATATCTGCATGGTGTCCACGGGAAGCAACGTAAAATAAAATCTCTGAATTATCTTGATTATTTCCTTCATTTTCTTCACCAAAAACTGGGGTAATCACTGTAATATCTGGTAAATGCGTCCCGCCATTGTAGGGATTATTAGAAATATAAACATCGCCATTTTTAATCCTAGAACCACAGCTATTAATTAAACTTTGGACACTTTCACTCATGGAACCAAGATGGACAGGAATATGGGGCGCATTGGCTACTAATTGCCCTTGTTGATCAAAGATGGCACAGGAAAAATCTAGCCTTTCTTTAATGTTTACCGAGGTACTAGTATTCTGGAGAGTAATGCCCATTTGTTCGGCAACAGAGCGAAATAAGTTATTAAATATTTCTAATAAAACTGGGTCGGGATAGTTAAGTTCCTGCTGAATTTTGCTTGGGGATTGTTTAGGATCATTAGTTTCTTGAGTTTCTTGAGTTTCTTGATTAAGAGAGTTTAGATCAGAATTTACTCTAGATAAAATTAAATGATTGTGATGATTAATAGTTGCTAACCAACCCGGCTCGATCGTATTTGTGCCTGTAGCTTCAACAATAATTGCAGGGCTAGGAATTTGATCCTCTGGTTGCAAATCTTCCCGCTTAAAAACAGGAGTATCGTACCAATTATTTTGGGTATACATGGGGACGATCGCCACGGGTTGAGGAGCTTGATTATGTTTTCTAGAAATAACAGGTTCTGGAGGTAGGAAATGTTTGGCGATCGCTTCGATGGAAATTGCTTCAATAATTAAATCTTTCTCTGGCATCGTGAATCCATAACGGGAGAAATATAGTCGATCGAACTCTGCTCGCAGGGTCAACTCATTAGTTATTTGATTGTCAAAGGAAATTAATAAAACTGCATCGGTTCCCTCGTAGCGTAGATGGATTCGCTTAATAATTTCTAGAGTTGTATTTTCCTCTAAATTCTCCATGGCTTGGGCTTGAATTTCAGCGATTCCCTGTTGAGCAAGGTGTTGGAAATTCTGAGTTAATTCTGTAATAATTGCGGGAGTTAATACTGCCTCGATCGCCTGTTCTTTGATCACCCGCACATCTGCCAAACCCATACCGTAGGCAGACAAAACCCCGGCGTAGGGATGGATGAAAATAGTCTTGATCCCCAAAACATCGGCGATCGCACAGGCATGTTGTCCCCCGGCTCCCCCAAAGCAACAGAGAGCATAGTCTGCCACATCATAACCCCGTTGCAGGGAAATTTTCTTAATCGCATTCGCCATTTTCTCCACCGCAATTGACAGAAAACCCGCCGCCACCTGTTCAGGGGTTCTGCCATCATTAATGGTTTGGATCAACTCGTGAAACTGCTCCCGGACGACTTCGCCATCTAGGGGCAAATCCCCCGTCACTCCGAAAACCTTGGGGAAAAATTCCGGCTGGAGTTTCCCTACCATCAAATTACAGTCCGTCACCGTTAGCCCCCCACCCTGACCATAGCAAGCTGGCCCCGGTTGCGCCCCCGCCGAATCTGGCCCCACCCGATAGCGCATCCCATCGAAGCTCACTAAGGA
>JAIMKT010000050.1:3882-30863 GCA_020692245.1 Microcoleus sp. GA_180221_E-2-1-MAG-45_12 | reverse complement strand
ACCAATTATTTGACTTGATGAAAAAAGTTGGAGCCTTTGAGCATTTACTCCTCAAGCAACACACCCATACCTTTATCAACACTGGAGGACGGGTCGGCGAACTAGATTTTCGCTTTTTCACGGGCGCACCTTTCAATGGGCTGAAGGCATTTTTCACAACTTCCCAGCTATCTTTGCAGGATAAAATTCAAAACTCCCTAGCTCTAGGCACTAGCCCGATCGTCCGGGGTTTGGTAGATTTTGAGGGGGCAATGCGGAATATCCGAGATTTAGACGGGATTAGCTTTGCTGATTGGTTTCGCCGTCATGGAGGAAATGATGGCAGCCTCAAGAAAATGTGGAACCCGATCGCCTATGCCCTTGGTTTTATTGATACGGAAAATATTTCGGCTCGGTGTATGCTGACAATTTTTCAGTTTTTTGCAGTGCGATCTGAAGCCTCGGTGCTACGCATGTTGGCAGGTTCTCCAGCAGAATATCTCCATAAGCCGATCGTCGATTACCTCACAGCTAGGGGCGTAAAAATTCATCTGCGCCGTCAAGTCCGAGAAATTTTCTACACAGAGTTACCAGAAATAAATCCAGAGGCAACTCCCAAGGAAACTCAAATAACTGGAATCTCGATCGCCCAAGGAGACCAAGTAGAAACTATTACTGCCGATGCCTACGTTTGTGCAGCAGATGTCCCCGGTACTCAACGGTTATTACCTCCAGCATGGCGGCAATGGAGCGAGTTTGACAATATTTACAAGCTAGATACTGTTCCTGTAGCCACAGTGCAACTCCGGTTTGATGGCTGGGTGACAGAACTTCAAAACCCGGCTGCCATGAAGGAACTTAAAGAAAAAGCTGGTTTAGATAACTTGCTCTACACCGCCGATGCAGATTTCTCTTGCTTTGCGGACATGGCTTTGACTAGTCCAGAAGATTACTACCGGGAAGGGGAAGGCTCCTTGATGCAGTTGGTGCTAACTCCGGGAGATCCTTTTATCAAACAAAGCAATGAAGCGATCGCCCACCATGTTCTCAAACAAGTTCAAGAATTATTCCCCTCTGCCAAGGACTTAAACATGACTTGGTACAGCGTAGTCAAACTTGCTCAATCCCTCTACCGAGAAGCTCCGGGCATGGATATCTACCGTCCCGACCAAAAAACCCCCATCGAGAATTTCTTCCTCTGTGGCAGCTACACCCAACAGGACTACATTGATAGTATGGAAGGGGCAACTATTTCTGGCAGAAGGGCAGCAAAGGTAATTTTGGCGGCAAAGTCTTAAAATGCTCCCTAGACTACATTTAGCTCCTTGAAAAACTGTAGGGTGGGCAACGCCCACCTTGAAAGCCCCTTATTCAACGTAATTTGATACAAGCTCATGGCAGACTGGTTAGAACATAGTGTACAGGTAGAAGTAAATGCCCCGATCGATCTGGTCTGGAGCCTTTGGGCTGACCTTGAGCAAATGCCTCGATGGATGAAATGGATCGAATCAGTCACGGTGGAGCCGAATGATCCCTCTATGTCTCACTGGACTTTGAATGCTGGCGGCTGGGAATTTAAGTGGTCGGCAAAGATCGTCAAAACTATCCCTAATCAAATTATTCAATGGGAATCTACCACAGGGTTAGCGAATCGGGGGGCTGTGCGGTTTTACGATCGCAAGGAAGGCAGCATCGTGAAGCTCAGTATCGCCTACGATATTCCGGGAGTCTTAGGGCAGCTAATGGATAATTTGTTCCTAGGCAAAGCAGTAGAAGATACCCTTAATGAAAGTCTAACCAAGTTCCAAGATTACGTTACGAACTTGCCTAAGGAGCCAAAACCTTAGTTTGAAATATCTAAATATTATTTAAATACTCTCTGAATGTAAGTATAAAAAAATCCAAGTAAATATTATGGAAAATCCCAAGCAAGTTTATAACTATACTGTGCTTCTAGAAAAGGAAGAAGATGGGGGTTATCATGCTTTTTGTCCTATTTTAAAGGGCTGTCATTCTCAAGGAGATACTTTTGAAGAAACGATTAATAATATAACCGAAGCTATTGAATTATATATTGAAAGTTTATTAGCTGCTAATCAACCTGTTCCTAAAGAAAACTTAATTGTCAAACCTTTAAGCGTTCTTGTATGAGCAGTTTACCAAGTGTTAAGGCAAAAGATTTTATTAAGGTTATCCAAAAACTAGGATTTTATTTCGATCGTCAAAAAGGAAGTCATGCTATCTACAAAAGTATTGATGGCAAAAGAGTTATTGTGCCAATCCATTCGGGAAAAGATATCAAATTAGGTACTTTGATGGGAATGATTCAAGATATAGGGATTGAGAAGGAGACTTTTTTCAAATTACTGCAAGAATAAATACATACGATCGCTATTACAAGATATTGAGATTAGTTTTAAAACTATTTGTAAAACTATTTAAGCGATAATGTGACATAAACTGAGTTCAATAAAACTAATTATTGCCAGTGACCCAGTGGATAATCTGTTCCCCTAGCTTGACTCCGTTGAGCCGATCAATCTCCCGGATCCCTGTAGGACTAGTTACGTTTACTTCGGTCAAATAGCCGCCGATCACATCAATACCCACAAAATACAAACCATCTTGGACTAATTTCGGGGCAACTTGGTTACAGATAAATAATTCTCGATCGGTAATCTCCGTCCCTGCAACTCTGCCCCCCACCGCCATATTTCCCCGGAACTCTTTTCCTGTGGGAATCCGATTCACTGCCCCGATGGGTTTGCCGTTTAACAAAATAATCCTTTTATCCCCGTCCTTCGCTGCGGGTAGATAGCTCTGGATCATCACGGGTTCCTTGCCTTGATGGGTGCTAATTTCCACGAGGGAGTTGAGGTTGCGATCGCCCGGTTGCAGAAATAATATCCCCTCTCCAGCTTTCCCGCCCAAGGGTTTCATCACCGCCGCTTCCTGTTTCTCCACAAATTCTCTGATTACCCGTTTATCTTGGGTGACGATCGTCTCTGGCATCACTGTGGAAAAATTTAAGGTATACATTTTCTCGTTGGCTGTCCGAATCCCTTGGGGAGAATTAACTACCAGAGTTTTCACAGGATCAACATAATCCAGAATGTAAGTGGCATAGAGGTACGGCACAGTGACAGGCGGATCTGTCCGCATAAATACCGCATCCATTTCCTCCAAACAGAGAAACGCTCCCTCACGGAGTTGATACCACTCCGGGATAGTAACCCAGCGATTTTCCCCCAAGGTAACGGGGACTAGTTCCAAGGGTTGCAGGTAAGCGTGGGCTTTGCCGCCGACCACACTCAACTGAGCCGCCTGAGTCACCCAGACTTCATGCCCCAAGACTTGGGCAGCCTCCATCATGGCGACGGTACTATCATGGGTGGGATCAAGATTGGGAATGGGGTCAAGAATAAATGCAATTTTCATGGGATCGTTAATTAGCAGTTCCTAAAATCACCTTAATCCTTTACCCTGATTACGGTCTAGGCACTTTTTATTAAATTAATTGTATCACCTGAATGTTCGTTCTTGTTAAAGTTTGTTACAATCTCCTAGGTAATAAATTTAAGTAAATCATATAAGCAGTCTCCCTATGGCTAACATTCGGTTTGTCAAAGAAAATAAAGAAGTAATTGCGGCGGATGGAGCCAATTTGCGGGAAAAAGCAGTGCAGAACCAAGTGGATCTCTACACCTTCACCGGAAAGATGATGAATTGTGGTGGCTACGGTCAGTGTGGAACTTGTCTTGTAGAAGTTGTAGAGGGGATGAGCAATCTGTCTCCCCGTACGGAAGTTGAATTGAGAAAACTGAAAAAGAAACCAGAGAGTTATCGCCTAGCTTGCCAAACTCTCGTCCTATCTGGGGATGTCAGTATTAAAACTAAACCCTAGATTTAGACCTTAACCTAAACCTTAAAAAGGAATATCATCAAGGTCTGGTTCAGGAGTTGATACTCTTGGAGAAGTAGGCGTGTAGCTATTCGTATTTGTGGTCGGACTAGATACAGGAGTCGCGGCTATGGGGATCGATCGAGGGGGGGCAGAGAACCCCGTAGTCTCCCCGACCTTATAAATTTTTGAGACTTTCAATTCTGGGCGCTTTTCCTTAAAACCCTCTGGTCGATCGATGGAATTGATATTTAATTCTCCTTGAAGAATCACTTGATCGCCTTCATGGAAATTTTCCTGAATCTCGGTAGCTAATTGCCCAAAACCAACGACTCTCAGAGTAGCTGGGGTATCTTCTGCTTTCAGCGCCGGAAACTGTACCAACATCTGGGACAAAGGCAACTGATTATCCTGTGTATATCTTAGCTCCGGTTCCTTAATAATTTGCGCCATCAAAATAAAACTATTCATCAAATCTCCTCCTAGCCTATTAAAACAATTGTACTATAAATTCTCTAGGACTATTTCCCAAAAAGAGTAATACCTATAATTTTTAACCTTTCCTAGGATGCAAAGCCTGACACTCTTAGGAATATCTCTACTTTTATCAGAAATTTAGTGCATCTGGATCTACTGCACCACTTTCACTAAGTCACGCCACTACCTCCTCTACCTCCCTGTACATCCTCCAACCTTGATAACTGATAACTGTTCACTGATAACTGTTCACTGGGTCTCATGGTTAACAAAATCTTTAACATAATTAGTATAATCATTCAAGATGGACTCTACCCACTGGGAGTCAGCTCCATTGGCAAAGATATGTACCATTGGTTCTCCGGCATCCGGTAAGATCAATACCCAGTGATCCTTGTGATCGTAGGCAGAGTGGGGATAGTGGGCGAGGATAGAAGCTTCGTGGGGCGTTGGTTCGGTTCCCGGAGTTGGGAAATAGATTTTTACGCCGTCAATAAGTTCCAAGTGCCGAGAAGAATGGGTTTCGATCAGGTGACGCATGAGGGAACCTTTCACAGTCCAAGGGCAGCGGACAGTTTGGGACAAGTGCTTAATAGGAGGCAGTTCGGCTCGAATATTGAAGAGCGATCGCTCCTGTACCATCAACATTTCAATTAATTTAGCAATGCAAAACATGGCATCAAAGCCGGGGTGGAGTTGGGGAAAGATAAACCCCATGGAGCCGCTACCTCCCAGCACCACATTGGGGTTAGTTTGGGAAGCCTCCATCAAAGCCGTGGGATTTGCCTTAGTCCGAATCACTTTACCTTGATAGCGTTCAGCAATTTTCTCGATCGCCGAAGAAGTTTGCACTGGGACAACTACAGAACTCCGGGGACTGGCTGTGAGCATGATATTCACCATTAACCCCGTCAGCATTTCTCCTCGCACCGCATAGCCCTGCTCATCTACTAAGATTAACTGCTCTCCATTGGCGGAAACTTGAACACCAAAGTTAGCCTTGAGTGCCTTCACCACTTCCCCTAGTTGCACCAGCAGTTCTTCCCGCTCTTCAAAAGATAGCCCCACCTGATTGAGACTGGCATTCAACACCACTGCATCACAGCCAAATTTCCCCAGTAACAAAGGCAGAATTGCCCCAGAGACCCCATAGCCGTAGTCGATGACCACCTTGGAACCACTATGGCGAATGGCTTCGATATTCAGATGTTTTTGGAAACTTTTGCTGTAGATATCAATCACCGAGCCGGGATAGGTGACTTCCCCAATTTCGGAGATTTGCGCTCGCCGTAGCTCTTCTTTGAAATAGGCTCCTTCGATTTTCTTTTCTTGGGATTTGGAGATGTTTATGCCTTGGGAATCGAAAATTTCAATCAAAATATGGTCTGGTCGATCGGGATGGACGCGGACATGGATGCCCCCAGCGACCCCAAACTTAGGAACTACGGTTCGAGAGAGGGGAATAGCCGTGGCTTCAAGGTTTTGGATATTAATTCCCACAGACATTAAGCCAGCGATGAGCGATCGAGATACCATCCGGGCAATACTGCGCTGGTCACGGGAGACAATCACTGTCGAGGCTGGTTTGAGGGTAGAACCGTAGGCTTCCCCCAATTTCACCGCAAAGGTCGGGGTAATATCAATATTTGCCAAGCCCTGGACTCCCCGTTGCCCAAAGAGATTCCGGTGGGCGGTGTGTCCCCAGATCAGGTTGGTGTGGAGAGTGGCTCCGGCTTCGATGTTTTTGCTTGGCCAAACCCGGACATTGGGACTAACTTGGGATTCTTCCCCCACGGTAGACAGGGAACCCACCACGGCTCCTTCCATCACATGCGCCCGGCGATCGACCCTCGCCCCCCGTCCCAACACACAACCACTAAGATTCACCTCATCCCCGATCATGGCGCCATTACAAACGATCGGTCGCTTCAAGTCAGAATCTACCCCTACGGTCACATTGTCACCAATTACCGTTCCCCCCTCAATTTTCACCCTAGCCATAATCCGGCAATTGTTCCCAATCAGGCAGGGCGGCTCAATGATCACACTAGAATCAATCTGGGTATTCTGCCCAATCCAGACCTGATCCTGCCATTCTGTATAGGCAAAATCGAGATTTACCTTTTTCGCTAGGGCATCGTACTGACTCTCCCGGTAAGTATCCAAATTTCCCACGTCGCACCAGTAACCCTCGGCCACGTAGCCATACATGGGTTTACCTTTTTCTAGCAACAGAGGAAATAGATCCTTGGAAAAATCTGCTTCCTTATCCACCGTCAAGTATTCTAGTACTTCTGGCTCCAGAATATAAATCCCTGTATTCACCGTATCTGAAAAGATTTCTCCCGGTGAAGGCTTTTCTAGAAAGCGGGTAATATGCTGATTTTCATCGGTAATTACCACCCCAAATTCTAGGGGGTTCGACACTTTGGTGAGAATAATAGTGGCTTGGGAACGCTTGGCATGGTGAAAGGCGATCGCCGCCTCTAGATCAAAATCTGTGATACTATCACCACTGATCACCAAAAAAGTGCTATTGAGCAATTCTTCAATATTTTTCACACAACCCGCTGTTCCTAGGGGCTGATCCTCTTCTACGGCGTAGGTCATCTGCACCCCAAAGTCGCTACCGTCCTGAAAATAATCCCGCAGCAGATCGGGGAGGTAGTGGAGGGTGGCAATAATTTCGGTGATGTGGTGGCGCTTGAGGAGATTGATGATGTGTTCGGCGATCGGGCGATTGAGAATTGACACCATCGGTTTGGGCAGATCACAGGTCAGGGGTCTTAACCGTGTACCCGAACCACCCGCCATTAATACTGCTCGCATACCTCCTCCTTGAGTATAAAGTTGATAATCTGAAGTTATCGAAGTTAACTTAACCACTACTCCAGATTACCCAACTTTCTTGGATGCTGTTCTTAATCCTAATCTTGGTAGAGAATCCCAAATGTGGCTAAACTACATATATTATAGGTATAACAGTAATTTGTTATTTGTGAATTGCTATTCTCAATATCTCATCAATCTGTAGGCTCCTAGCTAAGGTTTTTGGGGATATTATTGATAGCTCTGGATTTTTGTTTGTTGGGAGGTATTGTTATGAAAATAGTTTTATTATTTGCCCTGCTCGGTATTTATGGCTATGGAGTGTGGACGTTTTGGCGGGGATTTGAACGTACTAGTTTTAATGCTAGTCTGCCCAACAAATTATTATTGTCTTCCCTTTGGCCGGTGCTATTGGTGGTGAACAAGTCCTATCGCCAGAATTTCACCAAGGCTCTCAAGGGACGATAATTCAGTTTTCGGGCATTGCTGAATGAAAATATGAATTTGTCGATTAGCAAGACCTACCAAGAGAACGTCAAGCCCTAGGCTCCTGCGAATTTTCATAGATATGATCAGCAACTCCAGTTTTGCTACCCCCTCACTGGAGCTTTAGCTGCTGAATTTGGGAGCGATCGCCCTTAGAGATTCCCCGAATAGCGATCGATCGTCCCCCCAGTTAACTATCCCCACCAGTGACCTAGGCAAGGTTTTAAGATTTTGCCAGTAGTTGGTCTGCAACTTACTTGTGCCCAACCATAAATAGCAACCCGTAAATGATGACCTATAAATGAGGATCTATCTTGAGACTTTTTTGAACTCTACTAAAAATCAATGTGAAATTTGCTAGTTTTTTCTAAAAGATATAGGACAGACTAACCCACTACTAATAGCAATAACGTCGGAACATAGTTAACCAATTACTTGGTTTTCTGATAGGATGAAAAGGCAAGTAAGCAAATCCTGATAATACCTGTGAAAACATTAATGTTGTTAGTATTATCAATAGTTAAGGAGCGTATTGTAGGGTTTAAAGTCTATGGTTATGGAGGGAGCGGTACTTCTAGATAGATTTTTGGCATACTAGACCGAAAAAGCTTGTATATCAAGGTGTTGGACTAATATAGTTAGTTTTATGAAGCAAAATAATCGATCGTCACGGTTGCAATTCGATTCTTATCGCTCCTACATTGCTATTTCTTATGAAGAGATGGATGTAGGCTTTTGCACCCAAGAATTTGCCGCCAAGATTGTCGAAGCCCTTAACGAAGCTGAATCTCTCCGAGAGCAGAATGAGACACTGAATAAGGCGCTCCAAATGGTGTGTACTGATCTTGTGAAACGTTCTGGGGGAAATGCCAACCAAGTCAGCAAGTTGATGCGGAAATATCTAGAAAATGCCAAGCGTCCAGAACACGGTAGTCGGGCGATCGCTTTCCTCCTCCGAGAAAGACAACGAGAATTAGATATCAGTAACCAAGAGTTTGCCCGTTTCTGCAACTCCTACCGCCTCTCCCCCAAGGAACTCATCGGTATTTTCAATGGCAAAGATGTGACGGATCTGCAAATCCAATCGATCGCCCGCATCCTCGGCAAGAGTGCGAAGGAACTCACGGAAGTCCGGGATGGCTTCTCTGACAACGAAATGAACAGCCTTGCCAGAATTTTAGGGACTTCCACAGAAGAACTAGCAGAAATGTTCGATTAGCTTTAATTTAGCTCTATGCCTAAATCCAACTTTCTCCAAGCAGATCAATCCTATACCTTCAGATCTTATTTTGAGATGCCTTACGAAGCCGATGAGGTTCTAGGGGAGTTTGGTTATATCCTCACTCGGCAACGTCTAAATTTATCCCAAACCTCGGCAGTTCTGGAATTTTTTCTCAGCTTACCTTCGTTTGCTTCCATAGCTTGCCAAACTTGTTTTTTATCGATCGAGCAGTTTTGCCATAACTAAGAATTGCTATTTTTTACAAACAAGGACTACCTCTAAGCAGCAGACACCTCTTGAGGCGGAAGTCCCGTTGAGACCCACTAGGCTTCTTGCCGTGAGCATGAATGAATATGTGGTGTATTTTTGATCTGAGTTAAGATAAATTGGATATAAATTAAATGCAGTTAATCGGACTAGTTTAGAGTAAAGGTTTTTACGGTGTGAGTTATGACCAGATATTCCAAAGATTCCAGATATACCCAAGACTCTAAAAGTTTACCCTTACCCCAGTCTGGGGGCATTAGGAAAATGCGTAATGCTGATTGGCTGGTGGTAGACACTCTGCCTTTAGTTCCAGAACCGAGGGAACTGGTTAACCCAACGCCGCCGCCTCCAGAACCGCCGAGAAGAAAGATTAATTTTCGGGTTGGCTGGTCTTTTTGGGCTTTGGTAATTTTAATTCTCACCATGGGAACTGGTGTGGGAGCAGTGATGGTACTTTTTAAACTGCCAGCTCTCCCCAACTGCCCCAGTCTATTTTTGCCTACTGCATCTACTTCCATGCGAGTCTATTGTGCAGAGTTGGCTGCGAATAAGCAAACCGTGAATGACCTCCTAGAAGCGATCGCTCTCCTGAAAGACATTCCTCCTGATCACCCCAATGCGCCTTTGGTGGAAGAATACCTTGCTCAATGGTCGAAAGATGTGCTGAACTTGGCTGATGCGAGTTTTCAAAAAGGACAGCTAGAAACTGCTATTACTACCGCCCGGAAGATTCCTGCCAATACTCCCGCCCATGCCCTCGTAGAGCAACAGGTCAAAGCATGGCGAGATCTCTGGCAGAAAGCTGATGGACTTTATCAACAGGCCGAGCAAGCTCTCCGGGATGGGGACTGGCCGGCTGCCACTCGTTACTCTAATCAACTATTGAGCCTGCCCAATCGCTACTGGGCTGAGAATAAATATACAGAGTTGCTAGAAAAAGGTAAGCAAGCACGGGAAGATGCCAAGCAACTAAATCGGGCTTATCAATTGGTCAGCATGGGCAGTATTTCTAATCTGATTGAGGCGATCGAGATTGCCAAAGCCGTCAACCCCAATAGTTATGCCTACAATCCTGCTCAAAAAATTATTCAAGAAGCCAGCGATAAATTAATCAATATTGCTAGAACCAGTCTAGATAATGAAGATTGGCAAGGGATTATTCAGATTTCCAATCGCCTTGCACGGGTGGTGGATACTCCAGAAGCCCGGCGCCTAGACGAACTCGCCCAAGCAGTAGCAAAATCCCAAGAGGGGACTTCCGGGGGGTTAGAAGCAGCCCTAGCGAGGATCCAACGCATTGATCAAACTAGTCCCTTTGCCGATCGCATCCAACGACTTTCTGCTCGATGGCGACAGGAAATTGATGGACTCCAGAGTTTAGAGCGGGCTAGACAGTTGGCAAGTTCTGGGCGAGCTATGGATCTGGTGGCGGCGATCGCCCAAGCCCAATTAGTTCCCCGTTCCAGCCCC
The DNA here is from genome assembly GCA_020692245.1 of Microcoleus sp. GA_180221_E-2-1-MAG-45_12. GTDB lineage: Bacteria > Cyanobacteriota > Cyanobacteriia > Cyanobacteriales > JAAUUE01 > JAAUUE01. The sequence goes on along the minus strand of JAIMKT010000050.1, from coordinate 20,232 downwards.
CGCTACAACGAAGCCGTAAGCCAAATTCGCCGTTGGACAGAGCAGGTAGAAAGCAATGAAGACCGTCCCATCCTGACTCGTGCCGAACAGCTTGCCGTGGGTGGAAATTCCCAAGCCTATCAAGCTGCTATTCAACAAGCCAGCCTGATTGCCCCGAACCGGGCGCTCTACCGAGAAGCTCAGGATAAAATTAGCCAATGGAGTACCAGACTAGAAAGTGATCAAGACCAGCCTTTCCTTGATCAGGCTCAAGCCCTAGCCCGTGGAGGCAACTACGCTGAGGCGATTAGTGTCGCTTCCCAAATTGCCAATGGTCGGACTTTGTATAACCAAGCGCAAACCAATATCCGTACTTGGCAGAGTAATCTGGGCAGCACTGTTGCACCTGTAGAGAATAGTCAACCTCGTAATTACGTGATTCCAGAGGTGGTGGGGATTCCTAGCCCGACTCCAGATAGTGAGGGGCAGGATATGGGGGAATTACTCCTAGCTACGGCTCAAGGACAGTCCCAAACTGATATTCTGGCAGCGATCGCCACCGCTCAAAGTATCCCTACAGATAGTGCCGCCTATCCCCTCGCCCAAGCCCAAATCCAAGAATGGCAGCGACAGTTGGGGGTTACTCCCTAGGACTGGCTTGTAGATTGGTTTACAGACTAATTTTCAAATTGGCTATACTCCCGGAGAATTTCAGCGATCGACCAAGCCTGAGCGATCGCCCCCTGGGGATGATGGGGATAATCACCATTAAAAATTTCGGAAATTGATCCCAAACCTGCTTCGTGCCGTAAATGATTTAACAAAGGATGGAAATCAAAATTCGACTTGGTTTCTGGATAAAATCTTTGCCAAGCCCGCAGAAAACTTCCTAAAAGCCAGACCCACACCGTGCCTTGATGATAAACAGTATCTCGATCGACAGGATTACCCTGATAGGAACCACAATAGCTAGGATCCGCTGGGTCTAAAGTTCTCAATCCGTAGGGGGTGAGGAGGCGATCGCTCGCAATTTGTAAGGCGGCTCTACCCTGTTCTGGACTAAAGGCGCAGTGGTGGAGAGCGAGGGCAATAATCCCATTGGGGCGAATTTTATTATCAAGAAGATCCTCTGGGCTGATCACATCATAGAAATAGCCTTGATGATGATTCCAGAACTTCTGGAGGGATTGTTTGACCTGCTGAGAAACTTGAGTATACACATTCACTTGAGTTGGCAGATCAAGGAGTTTCGCCCATTGCTCCGCCCAACAAAGGGCTGAATACCACAGGGCATTAATTTCCACACATTTCCCACACCGGGGAGTCACGGGGATTCCATCCACTAGGGCATCCATCCACGTAATAGCGACCCCGGCTTCATTCCAAGTCAACAGACCATCGATCGCATCCACCCGAATATTAAACTTAGTTCCCCTCGCCAAGGCTTTATAGATTTTCCGCACTACCGGATACTGTTCCCGCAAAAATTCCCAATCCCCACTAGCCTCTAGATACAAACCAAGGGATTCAATCCACCATAGGGAAGCATCAAGGGAATTGTAGATCGGCTCAGTTTTGCCTTGGGGAAATGTATTGGGAATTAGCCCATCTAGGCAGTAGTGGCTCATGGTTTGCAGCAAGCCCCTAGCCAGATCAAAGCGGCGAGTGGTCAGGGTCAGCCCCGGCAGCGCAATCAGCGTATCCCGTCCCCAATCATCAAACCAATGGTAGCCAGCAATCACCGTGGAGCTATGGGTAGACAGCCGAGCCACTAAAAATTGATCGCTCGCCACAATTAACTGCGGGAGTCCAACTTTGGGGGGGAGCTTGGTTTGGCTAATGAGCTGCTGTTGACGCTCCTGCTCTTGTTTGAGGGCTTGGTGAAAATCAGCTTCCTGCAAAACTGGCAACAATAGCTCCATAGCTCCTAAACGAGCTTCAAGGGTGACAGCCCCCCCCGGAGCGAGATCAATAATTAGTAAGCCCGGATTGTACAAATCTTCTCGATCGGCCAGCCCCCGCCTCTGTTCTTCTGGATAAAAGTAGTTCCTGTACCAGTAATTATTCGCTTGGTATTCTCCCTGGCTCCAGCGCAATAACCAAGGTGTACCCACCATCGGCGCTATTAGCTGAAAATGTACCTGTTGATGGTTATGGTATTTATCACTGTCCTGCGGATCATCAGGGAGATATTTATGGGGGAGCCAGTAATCTTGATAGGGATATCGATGGGGGTATTGATTAAATTTGTAACCATGGGCAGCCAATTGTTGATGGTGAAAATTTCGATCGGCAATCAACGGACGCAGCATCAATTTCGCCGGGGAACTGCCTTGGTAGGTGTAATGAATCAATACCCTCTGGGGGAGGTCAGAAATTTCTAGATTGACGTGGGGCAAGAAAATTTGCCGTTTCAATAACCAGTCGTGCTTTTGCCAAACCCAAGTCGGCACTGGCTCGATCGAAAAAGATTGCAGAGACTGATAACCGTGGGGCGCAACTTCCCCATCAGTCCAAAAATTAGTCCCCAGTTTTGTAATAGTCTCCCGGACTTGCAGAGTAGCTTCCAAATGAGACAGCAACAGTCGCCGTTCCCCCGGTGGTTCTAGGGCGGCTATCAACCAACCATGATAAGTCCGAGTCCGCGCATCGCTGACAGTTCCACTAGCAAACCCACCCGTACCATTAGTTAATAGCCATTCCTGCTGCTCCAAATACTGCATAGCACTTTATATCTCCTTTTCCCCTAAGACATAATGTTATAACTCCCGAAAATCTTCAACATTTCCGTATGCCCTCCCAATTCTTCTAAAGCAGACTTCAGGGCTTCAGACTCTAAATCAGCCTCTACATCCACAAAAAATAGATAATCCCCAAAGGAGCGGCGGGTGGGACGAGATTCAATCCGGCTCATATTGATCCCCCGGCTGGCAAAGATTTGCAGAGGGCGCATCAAGGCTCCGGGGACATTAGCTGGCACACTGAAGGCAAGGGATGTATGACTCCCGATCGTGGTGGCATTTAGACCCACAATCCAAAAGCGGGTGAAATTATCCGCATAGTCATTAATTCGTTCTGCTAGGACTGGTAAATCATACAGTTGAGCCGCCCGGGGAGAGGCGATCGCCCCCTTGGTAATATCTTCCCCTAGGTATTGGAGAGATTCGGCGGTGGAATTAGTAGGGATGCGCTGGACTTGGGGCAGGAATTGTTCGAGCCAGCCTTGGCATTGCCCTAGGGCTTGGGGATGAGAATAGACAATTTGTAAATCTGTTAGTTGTTTAGCACGGGAGATCAAAGCATGAACAATGGGTAAAACAAGGGCTTGTTTAATCTTGAGGTTTTCCCACTGCCAGAGACTATCTAGGGTGACAGCCACAGTTCCCTCGATCGAGTTTTCGATGGGGACGATCGCCAAATCCCGTTCTCCCGTTGCTACGGCTCGCAAGGCTTGGGCAATACTCCCATAGGCAGCCATTTCCCCTAGCTGCCCGGTATTTTGTTTAAGCCAATTTAAGTAATTAACTGCCGCAGTTTCACTATTAGTACCAACGGGACCTAGGTAGGCTAGGGATAGGGGGGGCATAGGGGAAGGGGAGGAGGTAAGGGGAGGTAAAGAAGGTACAGGGAGGTAAAGAAGTTACAGGGAGGTAAAGAAGTTACAGGGAGGTAAAGAAGTATTGGTTGTGGTAGGTGGGTTCTCAGGATTACTATCCACCTTGTTTAAGAGGGCAGGGGAGGATTAGTAATTCTGAAATGTTGCAAGTCTTACCTTATTTAAACATTTCCATAACATTATAACCTGATAAAAAACTACCCAGCCTTCCTGAGAAAACTGGGTTTGGATGCAGTAATTTAGCTTCACTGTAGCTATTTTTAGTAGCTATTTCTAGGCTATTTTTAGATATCTTTTTTTCCTAAAACTTGCCCTTTGATTCCAGCAAAATCTTGGGATAATTCTTGGCGGGTAGAAGCTTTCAAGAGGTAACGATAGACAAACCAGCCGGAATAAATGATTCCAACTAGCTCAAATACTGGGGACAGTAGGGGAATATCGTTGATGGCATCTAGGACTGCTAATACTACCTTGACAGTGACTACTCCAGACAAAAGGAGCAAGATGGTAATCAAGGGCTTTTGATAATCAGAAACAAAGCTACCTACTTGATCGGGCAAAGAAGATAGGAATGTAGCGACAGGCTCTAGCCATTCCTGTACCTGTTCGCTAGTAGGGTTTTGGGCCGGAATTTTAATCATAGTTCCCGCTTGATCCGTATTTATAGTTACGGATTTTGGAGCAGTTCCCACCTCAGAGGCAGTAGACGGGGATGTTTCGTAGGGTTTTGATTCCATAGGTTCCTTTATTTTTATTGTTAACTAGGATATCTACAAGCCAATGGCTGCTAGTTTAGCACTACTTCGCTTTGACTTTTGCCTATCATAACAAAGGAAGTTCTAATGTATAGCAAATGTATAGCAAATTTTCTGAATTCTAGTTATGGGAAGGGTGATGAAAGCTAGGACGAGAGCCATTGGGATGAGATAGCAAAGTTAGATTTTAGCCGCTTAAATTTAAAAAAATTAGGCAATTCCTGCGGCTACTTTTTCCACATTTTCTACACTTTTTACAAAGGTTGAATTGGAGGGGATCACGTTGCCATAAACTTCACAGGAGTTGTTGGGGCTTTCAATGAGTTTAACTTTGTGTAGGGTTGCACCAAGATCGGCGATCGCTCCCTGTAAGAGATCCCGGATGTGGACGGCAATATTTTCGGCGGTGGGGACGACTTCGGCAAAGTAGGCAATATCTTTGTTAAGGAAGGTGTGATCAAAGGGTTCTAGGACTAAATCGTCGATCGCCTTTTGGAAATCTCCCAGATCAATAATCATGCCCGTGCGGGGATCAATTTCTCCTTTTACGGTCACTTCTAGATGATAGTTATGTCCATGTCCATTGGGGCGGGCGCATTTGCCATAAATTTCACAGTTTTCTTCGTAGCTGAGGTCTGGACGAGCGAGGCGGTGAGCGGCACTAAAATGGGTGCTAACAGTTAAAAATGCTTCCATAGAATTTCCTTGATATTCTGCCCAGAGTTCTGGGTGTTCAAATAGTTCGATTTTGACTAAAGGTAAGTGCGGAGCCAAGCGCTGCCAGATGACCTTGGCAATATTTTCGGTGGTCGGCAGGGTTTCTTGAAATTCTGACCACACATCATTGAGATAACAAAAACTAAGCTGGCTCGTGACTTCTCGTTTGATTACCTGCTTGACTTCCGAGAGATTTTGCACCATGCCGTACTGGTCAATGTCACCAATTAAGGAAACGTACAGCACGTAGTTATGTCCATGTCCGGGAAAGTTTGCCCCCACCCCAAAGCGGAGTTGATTTTCTGCCTCCCCCAATTCTGGCAACCAATAGCGATGGCTAGCGGAGAATTCTGCCCGACGATTGATAATACATTCCATAGAGGAGTCTTGATTTAAGATAGCGTTACAAAGTTTTAACTAGACCTAAAGTTTAACAAAATCTGAGGCTAATTATTTGCCCGTTGTAGGTGGTATTCATCGAAGGTAATGTAATCCTTTGCTGTGTATTCATTATGGACAGCTTGAATTTCCATAAATCCTTCAAGTACTAAAACAACTTTACTTGAAAGGAATATACTCCACTACATTCACCCACTCATCAGGCTCTGAGGCTTGAGCAATTAATTCTAAATCTTTGACAAATTGACCGATGGTGCCACCTAGCTGATGACCAAAAATTAATCCAGCAAATTGCTTTCCTTGCAGTTGCCAAGTTTCAGCCAAGACACGAAAGCGAATATCTTGAGTAAATAAAATTCTTTTGAGTTGAGTTGATCTTTCTAAAAGCTGATCATCGGGCAACTCGTGAGCCTGATCGTCAAAGGCTGTCAACACGTCTACACCCCGATTGCGGAGTTGTGATGTAATTGATTGAGGGATATGGACATCCATGTAGAGAGAGATAGCCATTTACAGCAATCCCCTTGCTTTCATGCGGTGGTAGAAGGGCGATCGAGCGGCTTGATTCCTATCTTCTTGTACCTGTTGCCATTCTTGACTAATTTCTTGGTCAATTTCTGTTTGATGATCGAAGTAATAGCCCATAGCCATATGAGCCTCGGCAGGAGTTAGATAAGGGTGTTGCCGACAAATTTCTTCTACTGACCAACCGTAGGCAAGGTAATCCATGATAATTTGCGCTACTCTAATTCGAGGTAGACGTTGCAATCTAGAAGGCTGATGCTCAAGTTTTTCAATATGAGGATAATTTAGGGCTAACATATTTTCTTATTTCACATAGATTGATTGATGGGATTTTTCTGAGGTTTCCGTTACTTTTTGCCATTCTTGAGGAGTGATACTAAGACGGTAAGCTTCTTGGTTGATATATTCAATCATCGACAGAGGCAGATCAATATTGATAGTTTATGTAATCTTTTGCTCAGTAAGACAGTGCTGGGCTTGGGTAAGATCAAGCAAGGAAATAATTTTATCTTCATCTTCATGCCGTCAGTCTAGGGAAATCAGTACGACGGGCTGCAAAAAGTAAGCAGGCTTGAATATCTGCTAGTTCCAAGTCGGGGAAATCTTCCAAAATTTCAGTAGTACTAACGTTTTCTGCCAGCATCTCTAAAATATCAGTAACTCGAATTCGCATCCCCCGAATGCAAGGACGATCACCACACTGTCCGGGTGTTTGGGTAATACGGGTGAGCAAGCGGGCTGTTGAGTTCATGAGATAAACAATTAAAGTACTTTTTCTACCTTCATCATCAAATTATAGTAGTTACATTGTCGGAGAGAAACTATTCTAGAGAAGGACAGAAATAGGTAAGTTGGTTATGACTAATACATCACAAGAGATTCAAGAGTTTGTTACCTATGCTTCTACTCTAAAGGGAGATGAGAAGAGGGAGGCTCAGGTATTTTGCGATCGACTCTTCCGGGCTTTTGGGCATGGAGGCTACAGTGAGGCGGGGGCGACTCTGGAATCTCGGATCAAGGTGAAGGGGAAAAGCACCAAGTTTGCAGATTTGTTTTGGGAGTCTCGGTTATTGCTGGAGATGAAAAAGCGGGGTAAAAAGCTAGAAAGGTGCTATCAGTTGGCTAGACTAATTTGATTAGTCATGATTAACCATTAAGTGTTCGGAAAGAGAGGTTTGGATAAGGGCTTGAGGAGTGACACCAAGACGGTGAGCTTCTTGGTTAATATATTCAATCATCCAGAGAGGCAGATCAATATTGATAGTTTGTACAATCTGTTGCTTAGTAAGACAGCGCTGGGCTTGGGCAAGATCAAGCAAGGAAATAATTTCATCTTCCCCATCATCAAATTTTTGGTCAAATTCTTGGGTTTTCATAGAGTTCTACCTCTTCTGGACGCGATCGCCGTACAGAAATAATGCGAATTACTTGACTGCGATAGGTAATGACGGCTGACCAGTTTTTATTATTTATTGTACCTAGAATAACAAATCTGGATTCTTCTAGGGTCTTGGCAGGAATTTCTAGGCGGTTCGGATCCTGCCATAGTTTTTGAGCTTCAATAAAATTAATTCCATGTTTGTGGAAGTTGCTTTGGCTTTTATTTTCATCGTATTCAAACAGGAGCATGGATTAAAGCTAAGTTGAGTTCATGAGTTAAATCATTAGAGTACTTTTTCTACCTTCATCATCAAATTATAGTAGTTACATTGTCGGAGAGAAACTATTCTAGAGAAGGACAGAAATAGGTAAGTTGGTTATGACTAATACATCACAAGAGATTCAAGAGTTTGTTACCTATGCTTCTACTCTAAAGGGAGATGAGAAGGGGGAGGCTCAGGTGTTTTGCGATCGACTCTTCCGGGCTTTTGGGCATGGAGGCTACAGTGAGGCGGGGGCGACTCTGGAATCTCGGATCAAGGTGAAGGGGAAAAGCACCAAGTTTGCAGATTTGTTTTGGGAGTCTCGGTTATTGCTGGAGATGAAGAAGCGGGGCGAGAAGCTAGAAAGGCACTATCAACAGGTGTTTGAGTATTGGCTAGAGTTGGTTCCTAACCGCCCGAAGTATGTGGTGTTGTGCAATTTTGATGAATTTTGGATCTATGATTTTGATGTGCAGATGCGGGAACCGATCGATCGCCTCTTGTTGAAAGATTTGCCCGATCGCTACACAGCCCTAAATTTCCTTTTCCCTGACAATCCAGAGCCAGTTTTTAATAATAACTTGGTGGCGGTGACTCGGAAGGCAGCGGATAAGGTGGCGCAGGTTTTTAACCGATTGGTGGAGCGCAAGGAAAAGCCGGAAATTGCTCAGAGGTTTATTTTGCAGTGTGTGGTGGCGTTGTTTGCTGAGGATATTGCTCTGTTGCCGAAGGATTTATTTACAGGGTTGTTGAAGGATTGCAAAAAGAAGGGGGCGAGTTCCTACGATTTAATCGGGGGATTATTTTGGCAGATGGGGAGCAAGTGCGTAGCCCCGGAGAGGAGTCGGTATTATGGGGTGCAGTATTTTAATGGGGGGATTTTTTCGGTAGTGCGGGCGATCGAGTTAACTTTTGCAGAAATTGATTTGTTATTAGAAGCGGCGGCAGAAAATTGGTCGAAGGTGGAACCAGCGATTTTTGGGACGTTGTTTGAATCAAGTATGGGGAAGGCAGAACGGCACGCTCTGGGGGCGCATTATACCAGTGAGGCGGATATTCAAAAGGTAATTCTGCCGACAATTATTCGTCCGTGGCGAGAACGGATTGAGGCGGCAAAAACCCTAAGAGATTTATTAAGTCTGCGCCAAGAAATGACAGAATTTAAGGTGCTTGATCCGGCGTGTGGTAGTGGAAATTTTCTTTATATTGCCTACCGAGAAATGAAGCATTTAGAAGCAGAGTTACTAACTAAAATTCACGGAAACTTTACCCGTGGTATAGCAGGAATTGGCACGATGTCTTTAGTGAAAACCACTCAATTTTATGGCATAGATATTAAGCCATTTGCTGTAGAGTTGGCAAAAGTAACTTTAATGCTTGCTAAAAAATTATCCCTAGACGAAGAAAGCCAACTAATTGATGTAGCACAAATAAACATTCCTTTGGAAATAGAAGAAGCCTTGCCCTTAGATGACTTAGATCATAATATTCGCTGTGAAGATGCCTTATTTTGTGAGTGGGAACAGGTTCATTCGATTATTGGTAATCCCCCATTTCTCGGCAGTTATCGAATGCGGTCAATCTTGGGAGATGAATATGTCGATCGTCTTTCTGCCAAGTTTCCAGAAGTCAAAGGCAAAGTAGATCTATGCACCTACTGGTTTCGTCTTGCTCATAATCATTTGCAGGAAAATTGTCGGGCTGGATTAGTTGGAACAAATACTATCTCTCAAGGGCATAGCCGCAAAGCTACTCTCAATTACATCACAGATAACAATGGCTACATCTATGATGTGATTTCTACCCAGCCTTGGTCTGGAGAAGCCAATGTGCATATTAGTATTGTTAATTGGTACAAGAAACCTGCCCACACAGAGCTACCTGATTTAGTTTCTAAAATAGATGGTCAAGTAGTTTCTCATATTAATTCTTCTTTAAAAGCAGAGGCTAATGTCAGTCAAGCCAAGCGCCTACAAATAAACCTCAACCAATGTTTTATGGGCATAGTGCCTAATGGTAGAAAATTTTTACTAACTGCAAGAGAAGCCCAGAACTTTATCCGCAATGATCCAAGGAATGAGAATATAATTAAACTATTTTCTATGGGAGAGAATCTAGCTCGAAATCCTCACGGAAAGCCTGATAGATGGATTATTGATTTTGATAATTTTGATTTAGAAATAGCCGAAAGTTACGCAATGCCTTTTGATCATCTCAGAACTTATGTCAAGCCGGAGCGAGATAAGAATCGGAATCTCACCCTCAAGGAATACTGGTGGCGCTTCCATCGCACTCGGCAAAATCTCCGGCAAGCCATAGCCAATCTGCCATATTTTTTTGTTGTGCCTGAAGTATCAAAATGGACTATTTTTCTTCCTTCTCCCCCTAAATGGCTACCGGGTAATGGTACTAGCGTAGTTGCTTCTGATGATTTTTATGTTTTGGGTATCTTAACTTCTGCCCTGCATCGACAATGGATCAAAGCCCAAAATGCTACTCTTGAAGACCGAACCCGCTACACTCCAGCTAACTGTTTTGAAAACTTCCCTTTCCCCCAAAATTGCCCAGCCAAAACTAAAATTGCTATTCGGGCAGCAATGCAAGAACTCCATGATTTTCGTACTGAATATATGGAACGCAAACAATGCGGCATCACCCAACTGTATAACCAATTCTTCCACGAACCCGCCAGCCAACTCGCCAAACTCCACACCAAACTAGACAAACTCGTCGCCCAAGCCTACGGTATTAAACCAAACGATGATCCCCTCAAATTCCTCCTCGACCTCAACACCGAAGTCGCTGATCGAGAAGCCCAAGGTTTACCCGTAGTTGGGATAAATTAGTTAATTAAACTTTGCTAGAATTTGCCGCTCACTACCCCTAGCGATCGCTGGGCTTCGAGGCGGAGATCATTGGCAATCCGAAATAGCTCTTGTCCAGTGTGGAGATAATGGTCATCGTAGCTAGTGGTGAACCAGTGCAGTTCTTCGATACCTTCAGAAAGGCGACAGAGACAATGATAGAGATCGGCAGCGATCGCCGCAGCTTTGATGGGGTTGGGGATCTGTTGGAAAATTTGCTGGGCTTTTTGATGACATTGCCGACAATCTTCTAGGTAATCTACGAAATCATCCATTAGGGCTTGGTCAAAGGGATCAGCCGCTAGGTCGTCAATTTCTGGTTGGAGGGAATAGAGTATCTCCACAATCAGCCGATGAACGGGGGCGTAAACCTGTTGTTGCCATTGATCAAGCTGGAGGTCTAGGTCTCTGCCTGTGGCTCGATGGCGTTGGGCTTGTTGGGCTTGGGCAGTGCGAGATTGGCGATCGCTGCTGGTTCTCCCATAGGGTCGGTTAAACTCTGGGTCAAATCCGGGATCAAAGGCTGGGGTGGCGAGTTCTCGATCGTAGCGTTGGCGGCGTTGATGATCTCCTAAAACTTCGTAGGCAGCATTGATTTTCACAATCTGGTCATGGTCTGCCGTGGTGCTATGGCTATCGGGATGAAATTTTTTTACCAAGTGGCGATAGGCTTTCTTGATCTCGGCGGCACTTGCTTGGGAACTGATTTGAAGAGTGTGGTAGTGATTAGACATGGCTCGGTCTGCGGCAAATAATCAAGGGAATTTATGGAAGTTATAGCAAGTTAAAAAGTTAATAAAGTTAAAAAGTTAATCACAAAAATTAGTCAAAACCCCTTATTTAAGAATCAAAGAGGATCTACTCAGCCTGTTTAACTTTGATAGGTGGCTAAACCTATGACCAATTCAGTCAACTCCAAAATCAAATATAACACTCCTACCAAAAGCAAGCTATTTGATGACTTTGCTGCCGGATATTTAATTTTCTTCTTGGCAAAGGGTACAACGTCAAGAATAGTGAACTGTACCAGCAGGAAGAATTCCCAACCATACCTAACTGCTGAAATCGTTCTTAGACTAAACTAAATAGACTAACTAAAAATAAATATTAAAATTACGCTTATGGATACTGCTCTGACAAAATTCGGCAAACACATGTCTCAGCTTACGGGAGTGCGAGCCATTATGAAAGATATCATTACCACCCTCCGCACGAATAAAGACAAAAAGTTTATTAACCTTAGTGCCGGAAATCCAGTGATTCTTCCAGAGGTAGAGCAGTTGTGGCGGGATTATACAGCAGAGCTGTTGGCAAGTCAGGAGTATGGAGAAGTCGTTTGTCGCTATGGTTCTAGTCAGGGTTATGCCCCCTTTGTGGAAGCGATCATCAAGGATTTTAATCAACGCTACGATTTGCATCTCACAGAACAAAATATTTTAATCACCCCCGGTAGTCAATCTCTTTATTTTTATGGAGCCAATGCCTTTGGTGGCTACACGACCGAGGGCGATCTCAAGCGGGTAGTCCTGCCCCTCAGCCCAGAATACACTGGCTATGGCGGGGTAACTCTCACTCCCGAAGCCTTGATTGCCTACAAACCTTCCATGGATATTGATGCTGCTGGTCATCGTTTCAAGTACCGAGCAGATTTTAGTCAATTGGAAATTAATGAAACTACAGGCTGTGTAATTTTCTCCCGTCCCTGCAATCCTACGGGCAATGTGTTAACCGAGGTTGAAGTCAATAAGATTGTCGCCATGGCTGCGCCCTATGATGTGCCTGTATTTATTGACTCTGCCTACGCCCCTCCCTTTCCGGGTTTGAATTTCACGGAAATGGCTCCAGTTTTTGGGAAAAATATTGTCCATTGTATGAGTTTGTCAAAGGCGGGATTGCCCGGAGAACGAGTGGGTATAGCGATCGGGGATCCGCAGATTATCGAAACCCTCGAAGCATTCCAAACCAATATGTGTATCCACGCTTCCCGCTACGGACAGGCGATCGCTGCTAGAGCTATCAGTTCTGGAGCCTTAGCCAAAATTGCGGAGGAGGTAATTCGTCCCTACTATCAAGAGAAATTTGCGATCGTGGAAAATACCCTTGATGCTTCCATGCCCAAGGATTTGCCGTGGTTACTCCACAAGGGCGAGGGGGCAATTTTTGCTTGGATTTGGCTGCAAGATTTACCCATGACTGATTGGGAATTTTACCAAAAGCTAAAGGATGTGGGCGTGATTGTAGTTCCCGGTGCCTCTTTCTTCCCCGGTCTCCGTGAAGAGTGGGCGCACAAGCAGCAGTGTTTCCGAGTCAGCCTCACAGCTAGCAATGAAGAGATTGCCCTAGGGATGCAGAAATTTGCCGAGGTTGCTCAGGCTGTCTATCAAAAAGTTCCTGTTACAGTTTAGATGAGGGGCTTACTTACTTTTTGGTAACTACTTTACTTTGAAAACTGGTTAATCTTAGGATGGCGTGTACCATCTTCAAATCTTTTTCTGGAATAAAGCCCAAATCAGCCTAGGAGATGGTGAGCAATCACAAAATTACGAAATTTTTAACAGGCGCAAATCCATGTCTCATATTCTGCACATTGATGCCAGTCCCCGTGGCGATCGATCCATTTCTCGTAGCCTTACTCAAGAATTTATTACTGGCTGGCAAACTACTCACCCTGATGACACTGTTACCTATCGAGACCTAGGGCATAATCCTGTACCTTTTGTGGATGAAAATTGGATTGCCGCTGCCTTTAGTTCTCCCGCCGATCATTCCCCCGAACTGCAAGCAGCGATTAGTGTTTCTGATGCTTTAGTGGAAGAGTTTCTGGCTGCCGATCGCTACGTCTTTGGGATCCCGATGTATAACCTAACTATTCCTGCCGTTTTCAAGGCTTACCTTGACCAGATCGTGCGAGTTGGCAAAACCTTTGCTGTTGGTGCGAATGGTTACGAGGGCTTAGTAACGGGGAGAAAATTACTAATTATTACTTCCCAAGGAGGCATTTTCAAGCCCGGAACCCCTGCTGCTGCCTACAATTTCCATGAGCCTTACCTGAGAACTATTTTTGGGTTTATGGGTGTGACAGATGTGACTTTCATTACGGCAGACGGTCTAAATATGGGCGATACTGTCCGGGAGAAATCCTTAACTGATGCCCATCATGCGATTAAAGAGGCGATCGCTAATTGGTAAACCCAAATATTTTGGCATTACTTTAGAATTATTTATTGTCATAGCAAGGACGATCGAGGCTGTAAATTAGCAGAAATCTCGATCGTCTTAATTTTTTGAGGAAATTTTTAGGATATGGCAGGGAATACTGGCTTGGGTAGTTAGATACAAAATTAGCGGAGAAAGGGAGGGCGTTTATTATTATCGGCGGCGGGTTTATTTTTAATTACTTCGGCAATAAATCGCTTCATCGCTTTTTCTCGGTTTTTCATAAACTCCGTCCAGAAGCCGGGCTGAAACTCATCCATGGTCTTGGCAAGCGCCCAGACATCCACCGCCAAAATGTTGTACAGGGTTTCATCTTCCTGCTTGAGAGTTTTGAGTTGAGCCATCATGGAGCCGTTACTCTTGGTAGTAGGTCGATCATCTGATTTCACCATAAAAAATTTCCCCTGCCCTAATTCCTAAACTTACCCTAAACTTACCCTAAACTTACGTGTTAGCTACATATTAGCGATAATTCACTCCCGTGAGTCTAGAGGCAGCAAAGAATTCGCTCCCCGGAGATAAACTTTTTCTACTCTGGGGGTACAGCCCAGCCATTGTTTAGCAACTTGGGCAAATTGTTCCGGGGAACCACTGACACAAAAACGAGTAGCCGTCGGGGGATTGGTGCTTGTGCGTCCTAATAATTCTAGTTCTTGGGCGGCAGCAGTGGCGACATGGAGGGCGGGATCTACCAGCTTGATATGACTGGGTAGGAGCGATCGCAGGACTCGATCGAGATGAGGATAGTGAGTACAGCCATAAACAAGGGTATCAATCTGCTGTTGCAACAAGGGGCGTAGATATTGTTCCGCTACCTCTCTGGTGTAAGGATCATTAGCCCGGTTCTGCTCGATTAACGGCACAAATTCTGGACAACCCACCTGCCACACCTGACAAGTCTGGTCTACTTCTTGGATGGCTCGTCGATAGGCATTGCTTTGGGCGGTGGCGGGAGTTGCAATTACCCCGATCCGTTTTCCCTGCTTCACGGCGGCTCTAGCTCCGGGTAAAATCAGCCCCAAAATTGGCACAGAAAATTCTTGACGGATAGTTTCCAGAGCCAGGGCATCACTAGTATTACAAGCGGTAATCACCATTTTTACTTCCTGAGCTTCAAACCAAGTAATAATCTCCCGCATAAACTCTGTAATCTCGGCGGCCGATCGATTGCCGTAGGGTAATCTGGCCGTGTCCCCAAAGTAGACAACAGATTCATTAGGCAGATGGCGATACACTTCCCGGAGGACGGTAATTCCCCCCACACCACTGTCAAAAATACCAATTCTCTGGGGCTTTTCTAATTTACGCATGGTTCTAGGGCTACCTGAAGCTGGATACTGATTCATCAAATTGTTAATGGACTTGTTAATAGACTTGTTAAGGAGCTTGCTAAGGGACTTGCTAGGGAAATTGTTGCTGAATTGCTACTAAGTTACTATCAGTCTTGTTAATATTAAAAGAATATGTACTTATTCCTAACTATTCATTAATATTATTTTTTTACTATTATGTCATCCTCCCCTGCCGAAGCCGTACTCTTAATTGATGGCTACAACGTCATTGGTGCGTGGAATTGTCTGCAAAAAACCCTCAGACAGCACGACCTGGAAACCGCCAGAGACGAATTAGTGGAGGTAATGATTAATTACAGTGCTTTAGAAGGCTATCAGACAAAATTAGTTTTTGATGCCCAGTATCGAGATACGCCGGGTTACTGTCAGGAATATACAAAGCATGTAGCAGTCCACTATACAGACTTTGGGCAGACAGCGGATACTTTTATTGAAAAATTTTGTGCGAACTTTCGGTTTGTGGGCGATCGCCGTCATCGGCGTTTAATTGTGGCAACTTCCGACTATGCTCAACAGTTAACTGTGAAAGGTTACGGGGCAGAATGGATGTCTTCTACTCAACTCCGGGATGTGGTGACAGATGCCCAGAGGCGATCGCGCCATAATCACCATCGAGACAAAACCCCCAGGGGAAGATTTTTGGTAAATTCCCTAGATTTGAAATCTCAACAGATGCTCAACAAACTCCGCTATGGGCTTAAGTAGTTATTGATCCGGCATTAGACTATTTGCCTAAAAACAGGTACTCTATAAATTTAAAGGTTGAAGTTTATAGTCGAGAATTTTGTACTTTTGAATTTATGCTGACACAGTTTCCTGAACAGATAATGCACCGGGTACGCTGGGTATTAACGATCGCTTGGCTGGTAATTATTGCCTCTTTGATCTACGATCCTTGGACTGCTCAGTTCACGGCTGCCGATCATCCTTGGAGTCCTTTCCGCATTGACCCCAACGCCTGTGTGCTAGTGCAGGGAAACTGTTTAACCGAGCAACCCTATCCCCTCGGAACAACGATTTTCTGGGGGGCGATCGTCCCGGCGGCAATTTTTATTCTCCTCATTTTCGGTCATGAACTGTGGCGGCGCATCTGTCCCCTTTCCTTCCTGTCCCAAATCCCCAGAGCCTTGGGTTGGCAACGGCAGTATAAACGAGAAAACGCCAAAACTGGAAAAGTCCGCTATGAACTAGCGAAGGTGAAAGCCGACTCTTGGCTGGGCAGGAACTATGCCTCAGTGCAGTTTGCTTGGTTATTTGTGGGTTTGGCGGGCAGGATTTTGTTTT
>JAIMKT010000050.1:3240-3868 GCA_020692245.1 Microcoleus sp. GA_180221_E-2-1-MAG-45_12 | reverse complement strand
CTAGTTTTAACTCTCTGGCTGCTGGGGACGATCGCTTGCGCCATCACCGTGGGCTATCTCTACGGCGGCAAAACTTGGTGTAACTATTTTTGTCCTATGGCTCCGGTGCAGCAGGTCTACAGCGAACCGGGAGGATTATTAAGTAGCAAAGCTCACATGGGAGAAGAAAAAATTACCCAGTCCATGTGCCGGACTCTGCCTACTCAACCAGAAGACAAAGAACAAAGTGCCTGCGTTGCCTGCCAAAATCCCTGCATTGATATCGACTCAGAACGGGCCTACTGGGATAGCTTACCCAAACCAGAAACTACTTGGCTCCGCTATGGCTATGTAGGTTTAGTGGTGGGCTATTTTGTCTATTACT
Source organism: Microcoleus sp. GA_180221_E-2-1-MAG-45_12 (assembly GCA_020692245.1). Lineage (GTDB taxonomy): Bacteria > Cyanobacteriota > Cyanobacteriia > Cyanobacteriales > JAAUUE01 > JAAUUE01. The sequence goes on along the minus strand of JAIMKT010000050.1, from coordinate 3,504 downwards.
ATCTCTACGCTGGCAGTTGGGATTATTATTTCTCAGGCTATTGGGCAAGACAAACTAATCAACTAGCATCCCTTCTAGAACCGGGGTTTTATCTGGGGGGACAGGCGATTAATATCCCTAAAATAGTTGCAGTACCCCTGACCTTGGGCTTATTTACCCTGTTGGGCTACGGCTTGGGGCGGGGGGCAGAAAGATGGATTAAAAGTTATAGCCGCCGGGCCGATCCTTCCCTGAGTCCAGAACAGATTCGCCATCGGATTTTTA
>JAIMKT010000050.1:0-3221 GCA_020692245.1 Microcoleus sp. GA_180221_E-2-1-MAG-45_12 | reverse complement strand
GTTTAATTTCTTTTTTATCTTCGGTGGTCGTCCCCTGATCCAGTTGTTGCCAGTGAAAATTCAATACGTCTACGAATTGGGCTTAGTCTCCCTGAGTACCCTGTGGTTGTACAAAACTTGGCGACGCAGTGCTAATCTCTACAGCCGTGAAAGTCTTGCAAGTCGGTTCCGTAAACAATTATTTAAGCTCCAAATCAATATTTCTCAGTTTTTAGAGGGGCGATCGATCGATGACCTCCACACCAATGAAGTCTATGTTTTAGCCAAGGTACTGCCGGAATTTACCAAGGAAAAACGCCATCAAGCCTATAAAGGAGTGGTGCAAGAAGCCCTAGAAGAAGGCTATGTCAATTATTCCAGCAGTCTCGGTGTGCTGCAACAAATGCGGCAGGAGTTGGGGATTACAGACGATGAACATCAGGATGTTTTAGAAGAATTAGGGGTAGAAGATCCAGACCTGCTCAACCCCGATCGCCAGCGCAATCTCGAAAATCAGATCCGGCTCAACGGCTATCGGCAATCCCTAGAAAGATTAATGACCTTGCAAAAACTCCAGCCAGATATCCCTGTGAACTCTCCAGAAATCCGGGCTTTGCAGCGTCAGTATGCCATCACTCCCCAAGAGGAAGAATGGATTTTGACGGGTTTGGATGCGGGAGTTTCCGATGTCCGCCGTGGTGAGTTTTTATTAGCAAAATTAACTGATTTGGTGTCTGGTTTCCGGGCTTTGCACCAACCCATGCTCCAAGAACATCAAGCGGCTCTGACTCTCTTACAAGAAAGTATTCACCACAAAAAGGAATTAATTGCCAAAAGTATTCTCGAAATTCTCAGTAAACTCCAAGCTGATCCCGCCGCTCTCCCCCTAGCCAAAAGTTTTGGGGGGTTATATCCTGTAGTTTTAGGAGAATTATTAGAATCTGGAGTTTGGCACGATCGTCTCCATCCCTCAGTGCTAGAACAGTTGACCAGTGTAGAGGCGCAATCCTGTGCTTTGGATTTATCAACCGCCGATATTTTGGCATACCTAGAGTTATTAGTGGACGATCGCAACCCCGTGGTTCAAGCGGTGGCGGTGTATTTAGTCGCCCAGATTCATCCCCAGATCGGGCAGGAAATTTCCCTTGGTTTACAGTACGAACACCATCCCCTCGTCCAAGAAACTGGCAAGCTGATTCTCGATCATCCCCAAGCTCCTTTGAGTGAATTCCCAGCTTTGGAAAAAATTATTTATATCTACAATAGTGATTTCTTCCATCGTCTCCACAGTCACACACTCATGGCTCTGGCAGCACGGGCAGAGATCCGGACTTATGCCTCTGGAGCTTTGATTACGGAAGTTGGGGATACCTGCCGGGAATTACTGTTATTAATCGCTGGAGAAGCTGAAATTCAACGCCCCTTGGCTAATGGGGAAATTCAGAGGGAAGCTCTCCGCCCCGGACAGACTCTAGATGAGCTGGAAGTGCTAACCCACAGTGAATCCCAAAGTACGATCGCTGCCCTGAGCGCAGATACCCGGATTTTAGCAATTCCTGTGGATGCCTTTGATGATCTGTTGGAGGCCGATCGAGATTTTGCCCGCCGAGTTTTGGAATTAGAAAGTAAACAATTGCAGAAGTTTATTCGATCAATCTGAGGAGGACGGAACTATCATCTAATTAATCATTAGATACTTTGCTGCGGTGAGCAATGAGTAGAATAAATACTAATTTTAATTCCTCGTCAACTCGGTACACTACTCGATAGTCACCCACTCTATAGCGATAACGTCCTGCTAGATTTCCTTTCAAGGCAGTTATATTTGGATGGTTGTAGGGAGTTTGCTCTAGAACTATTAGGCATTTGTTAATCTTTTTTACGTTTGCTAGAGAGGTCTTATTATAAAAATTTTGCGCTCCAGTAGACAGTTAGACTTCATACATTTCTATCAATGTTTCTCCAGTTTTGATAGCTACCTGTCGGAATTTCTGCTTCTGCTTTTTCTAAAGAATTGATCAATCCGGGAATCTGTAATAGTTCTTCAGTTGCTTCTTGGCTCTCACGTTCTACAAGATATGCCAAAAAATCTACGGCTACTTTAAGTCGTTCAGAAGATAGGCAGTCGATATATTCTTTGATTTGATGGCGAATTTCTGCGGTGGTCATAAAAACTTAGTTAAATTGGTCAGTATGATCATAGTATAGTCTTCCTTGCTAATAGGCTTCTCAGGATTTTATGATAAAAATATCAGATAGACTTCGATCGCAAACCTACAGCATAGATATGCAAATACCGGGATTCCCTAGGAAGAAATTGGTGAATTTATGATTACTTTTGAAGATGTGCTGGATGTTGTGAGTCAGTTGCCTGTGGAACAGCAGGAGGAGTTGATAGATATCATCAAAAGGCGGAATGCTGAGGTGAGAAGAAGGCAGATTCTAGAAGAGTGTCGTGAGGGTTTGGCCGAATATCGATCGGGAACTCTCAAGCCCCAGACGGCAGAGGAGGTGATTGCTGATTTGCGTAATTATTTAGAAAGTCCTGAACTATGAGAAGGCTGATCCAAACGCCTAAGTTTAGGAGATCATTCAAGAAGTTTGTTCGGCACAATGTTGGTTTACAGAAGCAAGTTGAAAGGACTTTGCTCCAAATGATGGAAGATGTGTTTGCTCCTACGTTGATGTCGCATCGACTTAAGGGTGAATATGAGGGATTAAGGGCTTGTTCTTGTGGATACGATTGCCGAATTATTTTTTCTATTGAGAGAAATCTAGAAACGAATGAGGAAGAAATTGTTCTGCTCAATGTCGGTTCCCATGATGAAGTGTATTAGGTTGAGTTTTTAGGTTTTGAGGGTGGGGAATTTATTTAAGAAGGTGGCAAGATGACGGAAGCGGAGTTGTTGGAGATAATTGCCAAGGCGGCAAGGGAGGGGGCTATATCTCTTAATTTGTCAGGAAAAGGTATCAAAACTATTCCTCCAGAGATCGGCAATTTAACTTCTCTGGCATATCTTATTCTGAGTGAGAACCAAATTACTGAGATACCAGAGGCGATCGGTAATTTGACTTCTCTGACTTTGCTTGGACTCAATCACAACCAAATTACTGAGATACCAGAGACGATCGGTAATCTAACTTCTCTAAGAAATCTTTTCCTCAATAACAACCGAATTACTGAGATACCAAAGGTGTTGGCGAAGCCTCTCTCAGAGGGAATTAGTAATTTGATTTCTCTG
>JAIMKT010000049.1:9511-30971 GCA_020692245.1 Microcoleus sp. GA_180221_E-2-1-MAG-45_12 | reverse complement strand
TTGCCTCCACCCTCCCTGTAGCCATGGTTTCCCCCCGGACAACGAGGAAAGACTCTGGCAAGAATTGGGGCGAAAGAGTTGCTTCGATGCGGTCTTGGGTTCCGGCAAGTTGCAGATTTAACCCGGTTTGGTTGGCATTCACGGTTCCCCGGAGCAGGGGTTCAAAGGCAAGCCCCGTGCTGACCAAATCCCGGACTTGTAAGGCTCCAGCAATCTGGGGATTGGTAAGATTACCCGTGACTCTGCCTTGAAAATCTCCCCTACCCATCAAAGTAACCGGGGCTGGTAAGGCTATGGGCAGGTTTTGGAGGTTAATATTGGCAGCATCAATATCTAAATCCCAGCGAGTCACAATATCGGCGGTGTCAAAACTGAGATCCGCAAAGCCTCGGACATCCAAATCTTCAGCAGTGACTCGTTCGAGGACTAATCTTTGTCCATTCCAATTAATCCCTGCCATAATAGGTCGATCGACTCCAGCAATCCCTTGGGGTAAATTAATTTCGCCTACAGCTTGAATTCCCCTCGGATTGAGATTATTAATATTTCCAAATACTTGCAAACTCCCATCCAATTGCCCAGAGAGAGTATTCACAAAATTACGAATTTCTAAGCCCACCGGGACAACTCTCGCCCGAAAATTTCCACCAACTAATTCGGCATTTGTGATATTGACATTCCCCCCAGCTAAACCTAAATTAGCAAAGCCTTGGGCGGTAATTCTTGCTAAATCAAAATTATCTAAACTGCCACCGAGGGTAAATTCTCCGTTTAAGTTACTGCCAGCAAATTGAGCAGGTAAAGTAGCTAGGCGATCGACCTGAATTGATCTAGCGATCGCCCTAGTTTGCCAGTTTCCATTGCGGACTTCAATTCCTTCTGCTGTAACTACCCCACCCGCAATAGTTAATTCTCCATTTCCCGTAGCGGTGATACTTCCAAGTTGTAAGTTTTCCAGATTATCTAGATTTACCGAAGCCAATAAATCCCCTGTCAAGGTGCTATTTCTGAGTTCTACAGGCAGAGAAGATAAATTATTTAATTGCAGATTTCTAGCTGTAATTTGAGTTTGCAGATTTCCTTGAGCAAGTTGAATATTACTAGCGGTAATTGTGCCTCCAGCCGCAGCAATATTTAGAAGTCCATCCCCCCGGATACTATCTATTTGGAAGTTATCTGTTCTACCAACTAAGACTAATTCGCCATTAATACTTGGTTGTATTTCTCTGAGTAACTCACTATCTTCTAAAGCCAATTCTAAATTATTAGCTTGAACTAAAGCTCGCCATACTCCTTGATTAACTTGGAGATTTGTGGTGACACCAATATTGGTATTAGCATTGTTAAAACTAGAGCTATTAATAATAGTTTGAGCAGTAGCTAAACTCTGAAGATTAGTAATATCTTTGAGGGAGCCAGTCAAATTGGCTTTGGCAGAAACGAGGGGATTATTTAAGGGTAAATCTAGGTCATAGAGCCTTGCTGCCAGACGGAGGGGTAAATTGGTGACAGCTAAATCTAGGTTGAAATTTTGGACATCATCTAACCGTAAATTTCCATTGCCACTGATAAGACCGCCGACTATGCCATCAAAGCTAGGGACAGCGTTTAAGTTGCTAAAAGAAAGTGTTTGGTCAAATAGGCGAAAATTAGTTGTGAAGTTAGCGAGATTGAGGCGATCGACCTGCACATTTCCCACATTTACTAACTGCCCGTTCACGAGAGGTTGGTTTAATTTTCCTGTAACGGTAATATTAGTCTGCACTCTGCCTTGGATGTCTACAGGAGCATCTTCTAGCTTGAAAACATCTAGAGCCTGATTAATCTCAAAGGGGGCAGTGGCTATTTGCAAATCAAAACCCGAATTAAGATCAATTAATCCCTTAGTTTGAGTAGAAATTTCTCCTAGTTTCGATCGGACATTTTCTAAACGAATAGCCTGCCCCAAAAAACTCAGATTACCGTTAATTGCTTCTATATCTTGAGGAAAATTAGCCTCTTTAATAGCAACATTTTCAAGGCTGGCATTGCCATTAATTTCTGTTGATGCATTGGCTCTTAATTTAATTTCTAAGTTGCCATTAACTCGTCCCCTCAGAATTTGAAATGGTAAGGGCAGTAGATATCCTAATTCTCTAGCCCGAATCTGATTACCGCTAACTACTAAGTTGGTATTTCCCTGATTAGGGAGACTTTCCCCACTAACTTGAAACTTTCGATCGTCCCTTAGCTGACCTTCTAGATCAAAAACAATTCTTTGATTATTTTCTAGAAATTCTATGGCAGCTGTATTTAATTGCAAAGGAACCGCCGGAGCTAGATTTTTTTCTAAATCCCTTGCCACTAATGTCACATCTGCATTAATAATATTTAGGCGATCTACTTCAACTTGAATAGTCGGGTCTTCTTCACTAGATTTAATATCTAAGTTAATCCAATTTAATTCTGTATCTTGCTCTAAATAAATTTTGGGTTGGAGAACGCGCAGATCAAGGCTGAGACGACGATCAATAAGTAGTTCCAAAAGGTTGAAATCAGCTTGGATCTCCTCGATTCTTACTTGATCTCGGTCTTGGTCAGTGGGTGGAATAAAAGTTTCTCCAAACCGGATACTAGAAATAGAAAAACCTTTAACTCTACCCAATGCTACGGGACGAGCGATCGCCTGAACTAATGAGTCTTGAATGATCCCAGAGAGATAGTAATAGACAAATATCCAGCCCCCCAAGGCTGCTCCCCCTACTGTAGCAATAGAGGTGACAGTCAAAATTCGCCACCAACGTCTTCGGGTTCTGGGTTGATTAGGAATTTCTGGAATTTCTGGAATTTCTGGAGTTTCTGGGGTTTCTGGTTCTTGGTCTGGCGATCGCATACTACTCCTTTGGCGAGAAACTTTGCCTGTTAAAGGTTTGTTGGATGGGAAGATGCTAGAAAATCTCAGAATATCTGGGAGTGTGGTAAAATCTCTCCAGATAATTTCTACAGAATTTCCAAAGAATTTCCACACATTGTATCATCAAGGTTTATTTTGCTCTAAGTTAGTTCTCCCTGCTTGGTTTTTCCTTTTCTATGTCAATTTCTCCCCAAAGTCTAGATGTTGCCAATAATTACTTAAATAACGGCAAAATTTACCAACAGCACCAGTCTTTATATAGTGCGATCGTCAGCTATGAAAAGTCTTTGCAACTAAACCCAGAGCAAGCACATACATGGCATGAATTAGGGCTGCTTTATTGTAATTTTGAACGCTATCAAGAAGGGATAATTTGTTACTTGGAATCATTGTTTTTAGAAATCAATCCCGAAGTTTGTCAGAGTTTAAGTCGGGCTTTGTTTAATATCGGTAAAATCACCCAAGCGGAAGAAGCTGCTGCGAATATTATTTCCAATCGTTTAATCGCCGATTTCTATCCTCTCTCCCCAGAAATCGATCAACAAATTCATCAATTAAATCCCTTAGATACTCCCTTAAATTATGTTCCCAATCATCAATTAAATCACCTAGATCATCAATCAAACTCTCAACTTTCTGAGCAGCCTGATCAACAAATTTACTCTCAACAAATTCATCATGAACAAATCTATGATCGCGATCGATTAAACCTGACCCCTCCTAAGCCCTTAGATTATCATCATCCCTACTTTATTCGGCAAAAAATTGACTACCCGGCGGCTACCGTGACTAGAGTAAAAGAGGGAAAGATTATTGCCAGAGATTGGGCTAGTGTGATCACCACGGCTGACAATAGGTTTTTACCCGAAATTTCGACGGGCTTATCCCATTGGTTATTTCTGCTCAAGGAACAGGCTCCCCTAGAAAAAGTTCCCGGTCGAGTGGTGGCTCTCGCTCGGTGGGCAGGATTGAAATATTTTCATTGGCTAGGAGAAACTTTTTCGGCAATTCATCTATTAAATTTAGCAGGTCTAGATTTGGGAACCATCGACTATTTTCTGGTGAATAGCCCTTTCCCTGATTATCAAAAAGCCATGTTAGAAACTTTGGGAATTGATCCTAGGCAAATTTTAACCACTGATGATTATCCCTACCTGCAAGCTGAGGAGTTGATTATTCCTTACTACGGTGATGTAGATGGGTGGTTTCCCAAAATGGCGATCGAGTTTCTCCGGGATAAATTTCTGCCGATGGTAAACCTAAATAGTTCCTGTCTACCCAAGAAAATCTATCTGAGTCGGGCAGCAGTGAGTTATCGCCGGGTAATTAATGAAGAGGAGTTGCAGGAGTTTCTGAGCGATCGAGGTTTTATGACCATCAGACCAGAATCCCTTTCTTTTTTGGAACAGGTGGCTCTATTTGCCCAAGCAGAAGTAATTATTGCGCCCCACGGAGCCGGATTGGCTAACTTGGCTTTTTGTCAGCCCCGGACTCAAGTTGTAGAGTTATTTACGCCCGATTATGTCTATGGTTGCTTTTGGGCGATCGCTAGTCAACGGGATTTAGATTATTATTATTTAGTTGACTCTGGGATCGATCGAGACTCGCCCCGCCTAGATGACCTTATGCATCCTTGTTATCGAGATATTTATGTAGATATTTCCCGTCTGCAAAAATTTCTAGGAAACTGATGATTTCCCCCAAATTTAGCGGTTTTCAGTATGGGGGGTCTATCAATTAGGTTTATTTACCAACTATTTAGCTACAATTAGGTTCTGTTCAATTAGGGTTTTATATTCAGAACATTTGTACTAACTAATCTATTAATTATCCGTTGATTAAGATTGTCGAAATCAACAAAGATAGCTGGTACAAATAAAGAATAAGTATGGTCAAAGTGGCGAGCAACGATGGCAAGGATTAAATAAAAATTATGAAGGCAGCAAGAGTAATTAGATACGATGAACCGTTACCCCCTCCTCAAATACCTCATTACATACCTCCTCAGCCCCGGCGGCGGCAGCGTCTCCAAAGCAAGCCCAAGACTAATCTCCACAAAACTCTTGCTGTTGAATCTTTAACCAAAATTGCGGTCAACCTCTGTCTGGCAGGGGTGGCGATCGTGACCTTGTTCCACCAACTTCCCCAACAAAAACAACAGGAAATTAAGCTCCAAGAAATCAATACCGAAGTTAATAAGGTGCAAGCTAGGGTTGACCTCCTTCAAGATAATCTCTCCCGCTATTTTGACCCCACTACCAGCGCTGAGGTCATGCAGGAACAAACCCATTTGGTTTTACCCAATCACCAAGAAATAGTGATCAACGAGCCTGCCAAAAAATAACTACAAGAAATAACCATCAAAACTAGAAACAATAACTAGTTCAAGCTATCGGTCAGATTAACCTGCTCTGTGCGTTCTAGTTGCCAGAGAATTTGATTCCCCTCACGGCGGACACGGGAGACGATCCAGTTGCGCCAAGGCCAATTATCACCCCGGCTAGTCACCGCACTAGCATTGATATCCATCAGGTCTGCCAACTCTGAGCTAGTAATCAGATAGCTATGATCGGCAATTTTATCAGCAATTTCTAGGGTCTCGATGAGGTTACGGAGTTGGAGAACTCGCATTTCTCTCGGTAAGTCATCATTGGGATTAACCTCTATTTTGTCTAAGTCTGGCATAATTACTGGGTAGTCCATGAAGCGCATTAAAACTTTATCAAGAAATTGGGTCTAAGACCCTATGCTTTTAGCAAGGCTTTAATTAGTTTAATTAACTTACAGAATAGATGATATAATGTAAGTATGACACAAAAAGCCTTCAAGTACCGATTCTATCCAACTTCTGAGCAAGAAACCTTGCTGAGAAGAACGATGGGTTGCACTCGATTAGTTTACAACCGTGCCTTAGCTCTAAGGACTGAAGCATGGTATGAACATCAAGAGCGAGTCGGTTACGAAGAAACTTCTGCCATGTTAACTCAATGGAAAAAACAAGAAAACTTGGATTTTCTTAATGAAGTTAGCAGTGTGCCATTACAACAAGGATTAAGACATCTACAAACCGCCTTTACTAATTTCTTCGCAGGTAGGGCAGAATACCCAAACTTCAAGAAAAAGCATCACGGCGGCAATGCTGAATTTACTAAGTCTGCTTTCAAGTGGAAAGACGGCAAAGTATATCTAGCAAAATGTTCGCAGCCCTTGGATATCCGGTGGAGTCGTCAACTCCCTGATGGAGCAGAACCATCAACCATTACGGTGAAGCTCTCGCCCTCTGGACGGTGGACTGTTTCAATATTAGTAGATATTGAGATTGAAACATTGCCTGAATCTCCTAATCAAATTGGTTTGGATTTAGGCATTACTAGCCTGATTGCCCTGAGTAATGGGGAAAAGGTCGCTAATCCCAAGAGCTTTAAGAAAAAACGCAAGAAATTGTGTAAAGTTCAAAAAGCTCTTAGTCGTAAGAAAAAAGGCTCTAACAACCGCCATAAGGCAAGATTGAAAATTGCTAAGGTTCATGCAGAAATTAGCGATGCTCGTCAAGATTTTCTTCACAAATTGACAACCCGACTGGTTCGTGAAAACCAAGTGATCGCAGTAGAGGATTTAGCTGTGAAGAATATGGTTAAGAACAGAAAACTCTCCCTCTCGATTAGCGATGCTAGTTGGGGGGAAATAATCAGACAACTTGAATATAAGTGCAACTGGTATGGTCGGACTTTTATTAAGATTGATCGATGGTTTCCTAGTTCTAAAAGGTGTGGACATTGCGGTCATATTGTTGATAAGTTGCCTTTGAATATTAGAGAGTGGGATTGTCCTAAATGCACTATCCATCACGACAGAGATGTAAATGCAGCAAGGAACATTTTGGCGGCAGGGCTTGCCGTGTCAGTCTGTGGAGCGACCATAAGACCAGAGCAGAGTAAATCTGTTAAGGCTGGTGCTAGGAAGCAGAAACCTAAGTTGTGAGTCTTAGGAATCACCGTGCCTTTAGGTCGGTGAGGATGTCAATACTGTCACCCTACTATACTTCAGCTAGTTGTGTCTGCTAAGGTTACTACCAATAGGCAAATAGGCAGTAAGAACTTACTTTTATCTAATTCAAAATTATTCAAAATCATGGCTGACATTTCAAGTTTCCCCTCATCTCCCAAAGTAAGTCCCAAAGTAAGTCCCAAAGTAAGTCCCAAGGTAAGCTCTCAAGGAAGTGCGGAGTCGTTACCCAAAATTCGGATTTATACAGATGGGTCTTGCTTGAGGAATCCGGGGGCGGGTGGTTATGGGGCTTTGCTAGATTATGGCGATCGCCGCCGTGAGCTATCGGGGGGCTATCGTTTGACGACTAATAACCGGATGGAAATTTTGGGAGCGATCGTCGCTCTCCGGTCTCTAGAAACTGCTTCAGTAGTTGATCTTTATACCGATTCTCAATACCTTGTAAATACCATGACTAAGGGCTGGGCAAAACGCTGGCAGGCGAATAATTGGCAACGCAACGCCAAAGACAAAGCCGAAAATCCCGACCTGTGGCAGGAACTTTTAGAGCTAGCGAAGCAACACAAAATAACTTTTCACTGGGTACGGGGACATTCTGGACATCCCGAAAATGAATACTGCGATCGCCTTGCTGTCAAAGCTGCCAATGGGACAAATCTGCTCCCAGATTCCGGTTACAAACCTAAAAAATGAGAAAATCTTGCTAATTCACCATAAACTTAACAAAAAATGTAACAAGTTGTAACTTACTCATTTATAATTTCAATTGTAAACACTTCACAAAAGACAAAGAGTAACTGGCATGAAAGTTGCGATCGCCGGAGCGGGTTTAGCAGGGCTTGCCTGCGCTAAGTATTTAGCAGATGCGGGACATACCCCCTTAGTGTTGGAAGCACGGGATGTCCTTGGAGGCAAAGTAGCAGCCTGGAAAGATGCCGATGGTGATTGGTACGAAACCGGACTACATATTTTCTTTGGGGCGTATCCTAACATGCTCCAGCTATTCAAAGAATTAGATATTGAAGATCGTTTGCAATGGAAAGAGCATTCCATGATCTTCAACCAACCAGAAACTCCGGGAACCTATTCTCGCTTCGATTTCCCCGACCTACCCGCCCCGATTAATGGCATGGTGGCAATCCTCCGCAACAATGACATGCTGACTTGGGGGGAGAAAATCACCTTTGGTTTGGGATTAATTCCGGCGATTCTCAAAGGGCAGGACTACGTAGAAGAGATGGACAAGTATTCCTTCTCGGAGTGGCTGAAAAAGCAAAATGTGCCGCCCCGGGTCGAAAAAGAAGTCTTTATTGCCATGTCCAAGGCGTTAAATTTTATTAACCCCGATGAAATCTCGGCAACGGTGATCCTCACGGCTCTGAATCGCTTCTTGCAAGAAAAAAATGGCTCGAAGATGGCGTTCCTTGATGGTTCCCCCACCGAGCGCCTCTGTCAGCCCCTTGTAGATTACATTACAGAACGGGGTGGATCAGTCCGCCTCGAAGCACCCTTAAAGGAATTTCTCCTGAATGCCGATGGCACTGTGCGGGGTTTCCAGTTAACTCATGGGGAAGTGGTGACTGCTGATGCTTACGTTTCTGCCATGCCTGTGGATATTTTGAAATTGCTTTTACCTACCCCTTGGCGATCGCAGCCTTATTTCCAGCAGTTGGATGGACTGGAAGGTGTCCCGGTAATTAATGTGCATCTGTGGTTCGATCGCAAGCTCACGGATATTGACCATTTGTTATTTTCTCGATCGCCCCTGTTGAGTGTCTACGCTGATATGAGCATCACCTGCAAGGAATACGCCGACCCGGATCGATCGATGTTGGAATTAGTTTTAGCCCCCGCCAAGGACTGGATTGGTCGCTCTGATGCCGATATTGTTGCTGCCACCATTAAGGAACTAGAGCAACTATTTCCCCAGCATTTCACTGGTGAGAACCCCGCCCAACTCAGAAAATCCCACGTTGTCAAAACCCCTCGATCGGTTTACAAAGCCACACCGGGTAGACAACAACACCGCCCCACCCAAAAAAGCCCGATCGCTAACTTTTATCTCACCGGAGATTACACCATGCAACGCTACCTAGCAAGTATGGAAGGTGCGGTACTTTCTGGTAAACTAACAGCACAAACTATTGTTGATGGTCAGGGGATTGTAGTTAACTCCCAACCCTTAGCAGCTAGCTCTCACTAGAGTTTAGATTTGTAGAGGGTTTGGTTAGATTTCAGTTGGGGTTTTGGGAAGGTTTGACAAAGATTTAGCAAAAAAGTTTAGCGAAAATCTACGTAAAACTCAACTAACATCTAAACTTCTAACTGATATCTAGTTACTTCTTGATAACCCTTGCCCTGCCGACAATTTATGATCCACGACTAATGACTAATGCTGCAACTGCCCAAAATGCCTGAACTGCGACAGCTTGCCTCTAAAGCAGAAGCCTACGAATACTGTCGGCAAATCACTGCGAAGTATTCTAAGACTTTTTATCTTGGTTCCCTGTTAATGCCCAAGGCTAAACGGGAGGCAATTTGGGCAATTTACGTTTGGTGTCGCCGTACCGATGAGTTGGTAGACGGACCCGATGCCCAATCAACTACGCCAGAAACCCTTGATGCTTGGGAGCAACACCTCGAAACAATTTTTGCTGGACATCCCCTCGACGACCCTGATGTGGCTCTGGTAGATACCCTAGAGCGTTTTCCCCTTGATATCCAGCCCTTCCGGGATATGATCGCCGGACAGCAGATGGATCTCTACCGGAGCCGTTACCAAACTTTTGAAGAACTAGAACTCTATTGTTATCGGGTGGCGGGAACAGTAGGCTTAATGTCGAGCGATATTTTGGGGGTGGACGATCGCCATAATTCTGCCCCTTGGGATTGTAGTCAGGGGATAGATAGCCAAGAAGCAGCGATCGCCCTCGGTATTGCCAACCAGCTCACGAATATTCTCCGGGATGTGGGGGAAGATGCTCAACGGGGCAGAATTTATTTACCCCTAGAAGATTTGGCTCTGTTTGATTACACTGAAGCCGACCTATTTAACGGAGTGGTGGACGATCGATGGCGGGAGTTGATGAAGTTTCAAATTAATCGATCGCGCAAGTTTTATACCCAAGCCGAAAAAGGGATTCGTTGCCTCAGTGCTGATTCCCGGTTGCCCGTGTGGGCGGCTCTGATGCTCTATCAGGGGATTTTGGATGCGATCGAGCGCAATGGCTACGATGTTTTCACCAAACGAGCCTACGTTCCCAAAATCAAAAAAATGCTGACTCTTCCGGTTGCCTTCCTAAGAGCGCAGGCTTTATAAAATTCTGGATAGAATTCTGGAAGCCTGCAAAAACTTTAGGTAATCTCTGGCATCTCTGTCTTAATTTCTTGGAGCAAACCTTGGCAAGCATCCACCAAGAGTTCGATCACATAATCAAAGCCTTGGGAGCCACCGTAGTAGGGATCAGGAACTTCTCGATCGGGGTGATTTTTGGCATAACTACACATCATCTTCACCTTGGGATGGCTGGTAGTTAGCCCTACACTCCGCAAAATATCCCGGTAGTTATCTTCATCCATGGCCAGCACTAGATCAAACTTGGCTAAATCTTCCGGCTGAAATTGCCTCGCCCTGCCTTCGAGGATGATCCCCAACTTTTTCGCAGCGATCGTCATGCGTCGATCGGGAGCCGCTCCGGTATGATATCCGGCTGTCCCTGCGGAATCACAGGTAATTTTTCCCTCTAGCCCTGCTTCCTGAATCAGGTGGTTCATAATATTTTCGGCGGCGGGCGATCGACAAATATTTCCTAAGCAAACAAACAATAAACGCATGATTTCTAGACCTTAAATTACAACAATAAATTTACTAAACACACCTACTCAACAACTTTATCAAGAAGTCTTCCAATAAAAAAATCCCCGCATTCTGTTTTCCAATAACCAGAAAAATACGGGGCGATCGCAATAAAGTCAAGCTTTCTAGCCCAACCCAGAAATATTTAAGCCACTGGTGAGAGTTTCCATCTTCTCCCGCATGGTGTCAGTAGATTTGGCGTAGGCATCCTGCATCGCTTCTGTCACAGTAGCCGAGAGAGCTTCCGCACCTTGAGCCAGAGCATCAGGAGAGATTTGCACACCCTTGGGTTCTTGGTTGCCACTCAGAATAACCTTAACCAAGCCATTGCTGCTCTGCCCTTCAATTTCCATCTGCTCTAGCTCTTCTTGGAGCTTCTTTGCTCCTTCTTGCACCTGTTGAGCTTTTTTGAAGGCTTCGGTTAGCTCCTTCATTTTCCCTAGACCGAAGTTAAATCCTTTACCTTGTGTCATAACCTTTGATTTCTCTATACTTAAAAGTTGATTAATTCATCTCTAGTTTAACTATACAGGAATTAGGATCACCGTTTTGGTAACTCCTTGGCAATTCCTTGAGCAACTCTTGGCAAACTCTTGGCAAACTCTTAGTAAACTCCCAGCAAACTCTTTTTTAAAGCTGCGAAAAATCCCCAAGAATTTTTACCTCTGGAACTAGTTTTACTCGCCATTTGCTTTCCACCTGTTCTTGGATGTGGTGAATTAGCCGCCAGATATCCCCGGCTTTGGCTCGCCCACAGTTAAGAATAAAATTGGCATGACGTTGGGCAACTTCGGCATCCCCAATCCGGTAGCCTTTTAATCCCGTTTGTTCAATTAACCATGCTGCACTATAAGCACTGGGGTTCCGAAATACGCTGCCACAACTGGGGAGATGGTAGGGCTGGGTAGCTTGGCGCTGGGCTCGGTGTTCGGCAGTGGTGGTCATAACTTCGGTTTTGCTATAACCCGGCTCTAGTTGAAAGGTCGCTTGGGTAACGAGTTTGGGTTGCTTTTGGAGGAGAGAAGTTCGATAGCTGTAGCCCAGTTGGTCGGGGGTCAATATAGCCAGATCTCCACCTAGGGTAACTATTTGCGTATCAAACAGAATATCTGCCGTGCAAGATTTGTGCGCTCCGGCATTCATCACTACCGCCCCACCGACGGTTCCGGGAATCCCCACCGCCCACTCTAGCCCCCGCCAGCCTCGTTTTGCCGCCTGCCATGCTAGTTTGGGGAGAGATACTCCAGCCCCCGCTTGGACTCTGCCTGTCTCTGGATCAAAGTTGGTAGTTTTGAGATGTCTTGTGGAAATAACTAAGCCAGAAATCCCTCGATCGCTCACCAAAAGATTAGAACCAGCCCCCAGAAAATGAATCGGCAATCCAGAAACCCCTGCCCATGCCAAAATACTGCGTAACTCTTCTAAGGAATTGGGTTCTCCGTACCATTCCGCTAAACCCCCGACTCGAAAGGAAGTGAAATCTGCTAAAGATACTTGACTTTGGAGGCGGCTACTCGTGTCTGGGAGGTAAATGATCTCAGAAACTGGGTCTGCTAATCTGGAGAAATTGACTTTGGGGATGTCGTAGGAAAGAGTCATAACAATGGGTTCATCACTTAGGGTTTTATAAGGGGATGGTCTGGATTGAGTAGAATCAAGATGGAGTAAGACATAGCCGCATCTTCTTTTCAATCTTTAGGTTTTCAACCTTTAGGGAGTGTTATTTAGTTTTGGCAAGATTGGGTTTTGGCAAGATAGTTATCTAGGTTTTATCTAGGTTTTATCTAGGCTTTAGCTGGGTTCTATTATTAGTTTCCCTCAGTTTCTCTAGCATGTTGGTAATCTTTGTGTAAGCTATTGATGAAATTTCGGTAAATATTTTGGTAAATATTTGGGGTGAAATTTGGGTGAGATTGTAGTTAGATTTTTGGCAGATCTGGTAAAGATTTTAGAGGATTTGCGAGAAAATGAGGAAAGATTTCACTTAAATTCTAGCGGGGAGCTAGCTGATAGGAATCAATTAATTTGGGGATCACAGAATTAAGATTTCCGGCGCCCAAAAAGAGGGCTAGATCTCCGGGTTGGAGATGTTCTTGGAGAAATTGATTAACTCCTTCTAGGGTCGATCGATAAAATACTTGGGGATGATGTTGACCGATCGCCGCCGTAACTTTTTCACCAGTAATGCCGATGGTATTAGCTTCCCCAGCGCTGTAAATATCGGTGACTAAAACTAGGTCTGCCTCAGTAAAACAACGGGAAAACTCCTCCAAAAAGGTTTGGGTGCGGCTGTAGCGGTGGGGCTGAAAAATGGCCACAACTCTTTCGCCGTGATGTACCCGTAATCTAGCAGAACCTAGGGTAGCAGAGATTTCGCTGGGATGGTGAGCATAGTCGTCTACAAACCGAATTTTATTGACTTCTCCCCGGAGTTCAAACCTACGTTTTGCGCCCGTAAATTTGCTAATCCCCTTAGTAATAGTTGCCCAGTCTAAATTTAATTTTCGAGCGACGGCGATCGCCGCCAAGGTGTTACTGAGATTGTGTTTCCCCAACACCGGAATATGCAAAGTCCCCAGAACCTGCCCCCGTTCCCAGACCCGTGCTGTTGTCCCATCAAATTTGTATTCAACCTGATCAACGGTGTAGTCTGCCCCCCTCGCTGGGTCAAGACTGTAGGTAATGGTCGGCTGCATTTCCTTGGTAATACACTGACAATCTAGACAAGCAATGAGGGTCTGGCACTGACTAGCAAAAACCTTAAAGGTATTAACTACTTCTTCGAGGCTGTGGTAGTGGTCTGGGTGATCTAGCTCAATGTTGGTAATTACGCCGATCGAGGCTGCCAACTTCACCAAGGAACCATCAGACTCATCTGCCTCCGCCACTAGGTAGGCTCCCTGTCCAACCCGGGCATTTCCCTGCCAAGCATCCACTTCTCCTCCCACCACGATCGTCGGGTCTAGCTCTGCTTCTAGAAGGAGATAACCAATGAGGCTACTGGTAGTTGTTTTACCGTGAGTACCAGCTACAGCAATACTTTGATATTTGGTCATCAAGGCTGCTAATAGATCCGATCGATGAAAAATGGGGTAGCCCAAAGCTAGGGCGGCTTGGTATTCTGAATTATTCGAGTTAATGGCGGTGGAACAAATGACTTGGGGAATTAATCTGGATTGATTAATAGATTGGTTGTTAATAGATTGATGTATGGACTGTCCACACTGCTCTAGCTGACCTAACTGAAAGAAGTTAAGATTTTTTGGCTCTTGATCAATAAAAATATGTGCACCTACGGACTGTAGCCGTTGTGTTATGTTTGTTACCCGTAGATCAGAACCGGAAACCGGAAGATGATGTTCAGCTAAGACATAAGCTAAAGCCGACATGCCGATACCACCTATTCCAATAAAATGAAATGGCTGACCACCAAAATTTACTAAGCGATCCATACATTAAACTCCTTACAACACCACACTAGATAGAGTTCTACTGTGTCTCGGTAACATTTGGTCATGATACCAAAGATTATTTTTTAGAATACAGGAAACTGTCTAATCATCAAAGATTCCCATGTATTTACCATGTATTACTATGCTTTTCGTTATCAGTTTCCCTCAATTAGACTAAACTAAATTTCCCTCAATGGTCTGGAATGTTCTGGTAATGTCTAATATTTAGCTCTTACCAAGGTTCTCTCTAGATGGTCAGGATAGTTTGCAAGACTTTATGATTTTGTTTAGTTTAGGAGATATCTACAAGCAGAAAAACTAACTAAATAGATTAGGGCTTACGTATAAACACCATCCATAAAGAAATTTATGAGAGGAATTTAAGATGATCGATTCTCCAAGGTCGAGGCTATGCCAACGAGGAATTTTGGGGGGGACTTTTGATCCCGTGCATTATGGACATCTGGCGATCGCTCAAGCTGCCCTAACTACCCACTCCCTAGCTGAAGTTATTTGGTTGCCGCAAATTTTCCCCACCCACAAGTCTGCCATGACCCCAGTTCGTCACCGTTGGGCAATGGTGGAGTTGGCGATCGAACCCTACCCCCAATTTCGTCTGCCCACATCCCTAGCATCTTGGTGCAATTGCCTCAGTGGAGTATCAACCTCATCACCATTACCGCCCACAGATTACGCAATCCATCAATGGCAAATCCTGAACATTTTGTATCCCCATAGCAATTGGTTTTGGATTTTGGGTGCTGATAGTTTCTTGACCCTACCCCGATGGAAAGGCAGAGAGATATTAATTCCTGCTTGTAGGTGGCTAGTGGCAACTCGAAACCAATTAGAGCCACAAATAGATCCCAAAAAATTTTCAGAATCCCCATTAAAATCTCCATCAGAATCTCTAGAGTTACAAAAAATACAGCAAGTTATCAAAGATATCCAACTCCAAGGTATAGATATTACTTGGCAGATCCTACCCATGCCCTCGATCGACATCTCCTCGACCTCAATTCGCCAATCTTTGCAATCTCGCCTGCCCTCTCCAGAAAAATCCCTCCCCGCCTCAGTCCGGCAGTACATTGAAAGTCATAGTCTCTATCAACATTAGATATTATTTATCCCCAAAATTAGAATCCCAGATTAAGATAATAATGTATTTTTCTTCCAGCCCTACATAACTTCATTCCATGGAATTAACAGATATTCTTGCTTTGGTGCATCCGGCGATCGCGATCATTGTGGTTTTTCCGTTATTGGGGATTGTCCTCAATCGAGCCTTGCTCACTCGTCAGCGTCGCTTGCAAACTACTGGGGGTGAAAAAACTAAGATTTCTCCCGTTGTGGGGGTAGAGCATGTGGCGATCGGTAAGTGGTTGAGCGGCTCCGTGATTGGGGTGGCGTTATTAGGGATGGCTTATCCCATTGCCTCGAAGATGTTGGCTCAGGATACCTTCAGCAAGGAACCCGGCCGAGTTGGGTTTGTGATCTTGATTTTTGCTGCCTCGATCGCCTCTTTGGTTTTTCTCTACAAAGCGAGAACTAAAATTTGGCTGGGAGTATTTTCCACCCTGACGGGCATGGGCTTAATTTTAATTGGGTTTCAGCCAGAGGTCTTCCGCCGGGATAACGAATGGTTTGTTTCCCACTATTATTACGGGATAGCCGCAGCTTTGTTGATGATTTTTTCCCTCGCCATCATTCAAGATATCTACCAAGATCGACAAAATCGCTGGCGACTCGCCCACATTATTCTAAATTGCCTCGCCCTGTTACTTTTCTTTGGTCAAAGCATGACCGGAACTAGGGATTTACTAGAGATTCCCCTCAGTTGGCAAGCTACCCATCTCTACCAGTGTGATTATGTCAACCGCACCTGCCCCCCTCCTAAGTAAATCTTCACCTCAAAGCATAGCAAACCTTATTGAAGTAGAAATAAACAAGGGGCTTAAGCTCCTTACCCCAGTGATTTTGAGAGAAATTAAGTTCTGTTTTTAAATAGGATTGTTATATTAAGATAAGTGTCAAGATATTACAAGAAAACATCAAAATATTACGAGATTCAAATATTGAGAAATCTTGAGATTTCTAGACTTACAGCCCCTAGTCACAGAAGATTAATAAATAGTTTATTGGCAGTTATTTCATAAATTATTTAGTGATTATTTAGTGATTATTTAGGGGAAGTTTCAATGAAATTAGCTTACTGGATGTATGCAGGGCCCGCCCACATTGGCACACTACGAATTGCCAGTTCCTTCAAAAATGTTCATGCGATTATGCACGCTCCCCTGGGAGACGATTATTTTAATGTGATGGAATCCATGCTGGAGCGGAAACGAGATTTTACGCCAGTGACTATTAGTGTGGTCGATCGCCATGTCCTCGCCCGTGGTTCCCAAGAAAAAGTGGTGGATAATATTACCCGCAAAGATGGGGAAGAGCATCCCGATCTGATTGTTCTTACTCCCACCTGTACTTCCAGCATTCTCCAAGAAGACCTACAAAACTTTGTGGAACGGGCGCAACTAGAAGCACAGGGCGATGTGATGTTGGCAGATGTGAACCATTACCGGGTCAATGAAATTCAGGCGGCCGATCGGACTCTCCAGCAAATTATCCAGTTCTACACCGAGAAAGCCCGCAAACGGGGCGAACTGCCCACGGAGAAAACTGCTAAACCCTCGGTAAATATTATTGGTATCACCACTCTAGGGTTTCATAATCACCACGATGCTACAGAACTCAAGCGACTGATGGCAGATTTGGGCATTGAAGTGAATGCAGTGATCCCTGAAGGAGCTTCAGTATTGGAACTCAAGAATCTCTCTAGAGCTTGGTTTAACCTTGTACCTTATCGGGAAGTCGGCATAATGGCGGCGGAATATCTAGCGGCGGAGTTTCAGATGCCCTACGTGGATATTACTCCCATGGGTGTGGTGGAAACTGCTAGATGTATTCGGAAAATTGAGCAAATCCTCAAGGCTCAGGGGGCAGAGGTAGATTATGCTGACTACATTGATAATCAAACTCTCCACGTTTCCCAAGCAGCTTGGTTTTCCCGCTCGATCGACTGCCAAAACCTGACAGGTAAAAAAGCTGTAGTCTTCGGGGATCTAACCCATGCGGCGGCGATGACCAAGATTCTCGCAAGGGAAATGGGTATCCATGTGGTGTGTGCTGGAACCTATTGCAAGTACGATGCGGAGTGGTTTAGAGAACAGGTAAGCGAATATTGTGATGAGGTAATGATCAGTGAAGATAATGGGGCGATCGGCGATATGATTGCCCGCATTGAACCCTCGGCAATTTTTGGCACTCAAATGGAACGCCATGTAGGTAAGCGCCTTGATATTCCCTGTGGGGTGATTGCGGCGCCGATCCATGTCCAGAATTTCCCCATTGGTTACAAACCTTTTCTGGGCTACGAAGGGACAAACCAAATCACCGATCTCATTTACAATTCCTTCACCCTCGGCATGGAAGATCATCTCTTAGAAATCTTCGGCGGTCACGATACCAAGGAAGTCATCACCAAGGGAATTTCTGCCGACTCTGACCTGAACTGGACGAAGGAAGCCCAAGGCGAACTAAATAAAGTCCCCGGTTTCGTTCGTGGCAAGGTGAAGCGGAACACCGAGAAATTTGCTAGAGAAAGAAATCTCGACAAAATCACCCTAGAAGTCATGTACGCTGCCAAGGAAGCTGTGGGTGCTTAGGGTTAATCAACAGCATAATTTCTGTTAAATAATGGGCGATCGCAATTCTCAAGAGGATGGGGAGCGATCGCTCTTTTTATTTATGGAGGCAAACTGAGAACAAAATTCTTTTGGTTACGCACTTTGTTGTTTGCTAAAGGCTGCAATTACTCGCTCCGTAGCCGATCGCACATCGAGGGGACGGGAGAACAAATAACCCTGACCAAAATCACAACCAAGGGCTTGGAGTTCTAGTTTTTGCTGGGGAGTTTCGATGCCTTCGGCAACCACAGACATACCTAAGCTCTTGGCGATCGTCACAATGGTTTGGATGATCGATCGACTACAGTTAGGAGTCCCCAATCTTTGGACAAAGGATTTATCAATTTTGAGAGTATCTACGGGCATTTCATGGAGACGACTCAGGGAAGAATAACCAGTGCCAAAGTCATCAATACAAATATTAACTCCCAATTTTTTTAGCTCATTCAGCACAACAATGCCTCGATCGTCCGAGTCGATTAGCGCACTTTCTGTGAGTTCTAGTTTGATATCTGATTTAGGGACATTACTCTTATGAATTAAAGTTTCAATTCTTGAAGGTAAATTAGTCTGTTGGAGTTGCGTCGGTGAGACATTAATATTCACAATTAAATGTTTATCTTTGGGGATTCTCTGCCGCCACAGACTAAGTTGTTGAATCGAAGATTGCAAAGCCCACCAACCCAGTTGATGAATTAAGCCCGTTTCCTCACTGATGGCGATAAATTCCGTCGGACTCAATAGCCCCCGTGTGGGATGACTCCACCGCAGCAGAGCCTCAAAACCAATCAGTTCACCATTTTTCAGGGAAATTATTGGTTGATAGTGGAGATAAAATTCCTGATATTCTAAGCCTTGGCGGAGGTCGATTTCTAGTTGCCACCGAGCCGTAGCCTGTTTTTGCATGGCACTAGTCAAAACTTCGTAGCAGCCCCTGCCTTTGGCTTTGGCATAATACATGGCAATATCCGCATCCCGCAGTACTTCTTCTGCTTGCTGATAATCCTTGCTACTCATGGTAATGCCGATACTTGCCCCGGTTTGAACTTGGTATTGTTTGAGTTGAAAGCCCACCTGTAACTTATGCTGGATTCTCTCAGCGAGGTTAGTTGCCACACAAATCTCTTGCACATTTTCCATCAAAATTACAAATTCATCTCCCCCCAAACGGACTACCGTGTCAGTTTCTTGGAGACAGGCTTCGATCGCCTTGCCGACACTTTTCAGGAGTTGATCGCCGATGAGATGCCCCAGACTATCATTGATGATTTTGAAGCGATCGAGGTCAATGAATAGTAGTACGTAGGGCTGTCCGCCTTTACTGGTGGCTTGAATTAATTGTTGTAAGCGATTCATCAGCCAAACTCGGTTGGGTAGCCCCGTCAGTGCATCATGGCAGACATCGTATTCTAGTTGCTTTTCCCTAGCCAGCAGTTGCGAGTAGGTTTGCTGGAGTTGGAGCATGGTTTGTTTGAGAGCCGCCGTTTGTTTGCTGACTCGTCGTTCTAGATCCGTATTCAGGGTTTGGAGCTGTAGCTCTGCCGTCATGCGATCGCGGACTTCTTTTTGCAATTTTTGATTTAGTTGATGGAGTTGTAAGTGCAACCGAATCCGAGCTAATACTTCATCTTGGTCAAAGGGTTTAGTAATATAGTCCACCGCCCCCAAGTTTAAGCCCCGGAGTTTATTCTCCGATTGATCAAGGGCGGTCATAAAAATAATCGGAATATTGGCAGTGACGGGGTTGGCTTTGAGAATTGAGCAGGTTTGAAAACCATCAATTCCGGGCATCATCGCATCTAAAAGAATTAGATCCACCACTTCCTGTTGCAATTTCTCGATCGCCATTTCCCCACTCTGAGCCATTCTTATGTCAAATCCTGAATGACTAAGTAAGCGGACTAAGAGATTAATATTTACTAAGTTGTCATCAACAATCAGAATAGTGCTTGGCATAGCTAGTGTTTGTCCTGTCAGAGGATGCACTAAATTGACTCTCTAGTGCTGTATATTCTAATTTACTTTCTTAGTTAAAAGTAGAGCGTAACCAAAACTATCCTCCAAAAGAGGAGAATTTTTGAGCAGACAAGCAATAGCCGAGGAGATGAGATAACAATAAGGAAACCGAACGACACAGCAATCAGAAACCAGTAAACAATGACATAGAGAGATACAGTTAAATCTATGTCTATAAGTTTAATTAAAACGTTGCTAATATATAATTAAGTATGGTTCATGTAAACAGGCAAAGATTATGAATAACCCTTAATTAATCACTATAAATTAACTATAAATTAATAGATCAACTTTTAAATTAATCTATTTTTTATCCCTAGGGAAAATCTCTTAAAAGATAATTGACAAAACTGTCCTAGCTTTTTTACTCATGGTACGGCGGGTCAAAAGTTTTTAGAGGATCCTTTTTAGAGTGTTTGTTGATAGATTTTTTTGATATTTCTAAATTTCCTGAAGGCTTTTAGAAAGGTTGTGACAAGTTATCTGGAGGCTTGAGGGAAGTTTGAGCGGAGTTATCTCAAGTTTTTCTAGGAATTATTTTGGGGATCCGGGGAGCATCTGATGGATTTTTGCAAACTTTTTGCGGAATCAGTCAATAATTAGCAGATAATTCCTAGGAAAGTAGTGCCTTCCAGTGATATTACGGATTATGATTAGGCAAGATACGCCAAGTATACCCAGCCAATTTTCAACCATTTTTCAACTAACCACCAGTACTAATATGTTGATCTGTCCCCAGTGTGAGTTTGAAAACCCAGAAGCAAATAAGTTCTGCCAGAATTGCGGCTCTTCCCTCACCCACAAAGCCTGTCATGATTGCGGCACAGAAGTTTTGTTTAAGGCTGCTACCTGCCATAATTGTGGAACTTTTACGGGGACAGTTTGGTGGGCGATCGTTCAGGGAACCTCTCCAATTCTTAACTCTGCCACTGCTTCAGAAACTACCACTCCAATCTATCTCGATCGCCAACAACGCTATCAAATCATTGAGTCCCAACCTTGGCAGGGTGGAGCAGAAGCCCTATGGCAGGGTCGAGCACTGGATGCCTATCCTCTCCAGAAGGTCAATGACCAAAATCCTCAGCTACCATCTCTGGCTGAACCCTATCTTCACCTGCGTTCTTCTTTCATTCAAACTCTGCCTCTTGTCCACGATAGCTGGGAACTGGAAGGACAAAGCTACCTCCTCCTTGAAGACCGTTCCCAATGGCAGCTCCTGAGTGATATCTGGGGTAGTCCCGAAATTTCTCTATCTCAGGTGTTGTACTGGCTTGAGGAAATCGCCCTCCTGTGGGAAGCCCTGATCCCGTGGCAGCAGTGTCGAAGCTTGTTAGAAGTGGGAAATCTCCACCTTGATGAAGACCAAGCCCTGAGTTTGCAATGTCTGTATCCAGATCCCCAGCCCGAAGCCGAGGTGACTGCCCCCCAACCAAGTCTGGTGGATTTGGGGAAAGCTCTCCTGAGTTTGTCTCCCCCCTCTCCTCTCACA
>JAIMKT010000049.1:0-9503 GCA_020692245.1 Microcoleus sp. GA_180221_E-2-1-MAG-45_12 | reverse complement strand
CCAACTTCTCGAAGAATTAGCTGCGGGAGAAATTATCTCGATCGTTGCTTTCCAAAATCGCTTGGCAACCTTGCATCAAGACTTAGCATTTCCCAACTCTCTTAGTGAGACTGTAGAGACCGAAAATTTTGATGAGTTTGATGAGTTTGACGAGTTTGATGAGTTGGAAGAAGCAGAAATTGAAGAAATTACTGTAGAAGATGACTTGCTTTTTCCTGAAAGTGATACCTTTATTCAAGCTGACAAAACGAGGGTTAGTGTTAACTACAATAGCGATCGCAGTGATGATGCCCCCACGGTAGTTTTGCCAATGCAACTTCTCAGCCTTGATGACGCTGGTTATACTGACATTGGACAGCAACGGGATCACAATGAAGATAACTTTGGGATTCAAGTCAAAATTGAAAAGCAGGAGCATCCCCTTGGGAAGAACCTCAAAGCGAAGGGTTTATATATCCTTTGTGATGGCATGGGAGGTCACGCAGCCGGAGAAGTTGCCAGCTCTTTAGCCGTGGATACCCTCAAACGCTACTTCAGCGAGAAATGGCAGGAGCAAATGCCCAGCTCTGAGGTGATCAAGGAAGGAATTATTTTTGCCAATCAGGTGCTGTACGACATCAACCAACAAAAAAGCTCCTCCGGCAGTGGACGTATGGGGACGACTTTATCGATGCTGCTGTTGCAGGATAATAATGTGGCGATCGCCCACGTCGGGGACAGTCGAGTCTACCGAGTCACCCGCAAAGGTGGTTTAGAGCAACTTACTACCGATCATGAAGTCGGACAACGGGAAATTAGAAGGGGGGTAGAACCAGAGATTGCCTATTCTCGCCCCGATGCTTACCAACTGACTCAAGCTCTCGGTCCGAGGGATACGGACTTTATCAAGCCTGATGTCCGGCTGCTAGATATCAACGAAGATACTCTATTTGTACTGTGTTCCGATGGTTTATCTGACAATGATCTGCTAGAGAAAAACTGGGAAAGCTACCTCACCCCCCTCCTGAGTTCCCGGGCTAATCTTAGTCAAGGCGTGAATCGATTAATCGAGTTTGCCAATGAACATAATGGTCATGACAATATCACTGTGTTGTTGGTGCGGGTGAAAGTCCAACCAGTTTTTGAGCAGCAGCAGATGTTCTAAGTGGATAGCTAAAAATTAATTTCCTATGCCCCTCGCTACTCTACTTGATCCTGCTCAATGTTTTTTTGATGTGAACCTATTGCCAAAACCAGCCTACTTAGTCGGCGGGGCAGTCCGGGATGCTTTATTGAGGAGGAAAAGGTATTATTTAGATTTAGATTTTGTCCTGCCCGATCGAGCCGTAGAAACAGCGAAAACCATTGCCAATCATTACCAAGCCGGATTTGTGATCTTAGATCAAAAAAGGTCGATCGCCAGAGTTGTGTTTCCCCAAGGAACCCTAGACTTTGCTCAAATGGAAGGGGCTACCATTGAACAGGATTTGCACCGCCGGGACTTTCGGATTAATGCGATCGCCTACAATCCCCACACCCAAGAAATCATCGACCCCCTCCACGGTTGCCAAGACCTAGAACAGCAACTTATTCGCATGGTATCTGCCCCCAATCTCCAAGATGACCCCCTGCGCTTGTTGAGAGCCTACCGCCAATCTGCCCAGTTGGGTTTTCGGATTGATGCTGCTACCCAAGAAGCGATCGTCCGCCTTGCTCCCCACCTTACCCTCGTTGCTGCCGAAAGAGTCCAGATGGAACTGGGCTATCTCCTCCTTCATCCCCAAGGCACAGAGCAACTCCAACAGGTGATTACCCAAGGGTTAGTAGCAACTTGGCTCCCCGAAACCATGATTAATCGAGGGAAGTTTTTACCAGAAATTACCAAATCTTTACATCTGCTCCAAGAAAAATGGTTAGAGTTAGAAGAGGTATACAACCATTCCATTGATCAAAGTTCTGGTTATACTTGGCTAAGTTTGGCAAAATTAGCTACCTTAGTATCTCCGAAGGCAGAAATAGCCCAAAAACAGCTTACAAAACTCAAATATAGTCGGGAAGTTTTACGGGGAGTCACCACCATTTTGCGGGCTGCTGATCAATGGCAAGAGCAGTTACAGGTATCGAAACAAACTCAACTATCTATCCGATCGCAGTACTTCTTATTTCAACTTTTGGGTAAGTACTTTCCGGCTTGGCTTTTGTTGATCCTCAGTCAAGGAGTGGAGCTATCCGGGCTGGTAACTCTCATTGAAACCTACCTCAATCCCCATAGCTCGATCGCCCATCCCCGTCCCCTAATTGACGGCAAAGCCCTAATGGCAAAGCTGGATATTCCCCCCGGCAAGCTCGTTGGCTACTTACTCCAAGAAATTATCATTGCCCAAGCAGAAGGGAGGGTCTCAACCCCCAGGGAAGCGGTAGAATTAGCTAAGGAAATTATTTTTATCGAGAATTTAAAGAAAAATTAAAAACCCAAATTAGCACTTGATTTAAATCCAACTTGATTTTTTGTTAATTTCAGATGTTGATTTTAGGTATCTAAGGGATGACAACTATGTTTAAGCAAAGAAAAAGTATGTTTCGGAAATCATCACCGAGTACTCCCTTAGTAGTGAGAGGACTGCTAGGGCTACTTTTATTGTCGGGTTCAGTAACTTCAGTTTTTTTGGTGATGCGGCACTTTAATGCCCTGCCTACTTGGGTAAAGAACATCCCCTCAGTTTCTGCTGCCAAGCTCCAACCAGAGGCAAGCGTTTCTGAAGTTTGGAAATTAGTTTCTCAATCAAGGGAAGCAAGAAAGCCTCTTCTTGAACAGTTGGCTCAGACAAAAAATATCGACGGTTTCCGAGCAAGATATCTATTGGCGGCTGATCATATTGCCCTCAAGCAGGGGAATCAAGCCCTAGAATTATTGACAGATTTAGAAGATGATTATGATCTCCTAGCCCCACAAATTCTCAGCCAGCGCGCTCAAACCTATACCCTCCTTGGGAATCAACAACAGGCGCAGGAGACTTGGCAAGAATTGGTCAAAAATCATCGTCAACATCCCCTAGTGGTAGAGGGTTTGTTTGAGTTGGGGAAAGTTGATGGGAAATATTGGGATCAGGCGATCGCGGATTTTCCTGCCCATCCCCTGACCAAAGAAATGATCAAAGCCCGATTACAAAGTAATCCAGACCAACTAGAGTTACTCCTAGCTCTAGCTACCCATCACCCCGATGGCAAGGATGTGGACGTGATTCGCGATCGGCTAGTCCAAAAATATGCAACCCGTCTCGAACCGGAGCAATGGGAAACGATCGCCATCGGCTATTGGCAAGCAGGCAAATATGGAAAAGCTGCCAACGCCTACGCTAAATCCCCCGCTTCTGCGGAAACCATCTATCGCTACGCCCGGGGCAAACAACTAGATAACCGTCCCCCAGAAGCTATTTCCGGTTATCTCCGCCTAATTAGTGAATTCCCGGATGCACCCGAAACAGGGATGGGTCTGCGCCGTCTAGCTGGGCTTACTTCTGCTCAACTAGCCCTAGATTATCTAAATCAAGTAATTAGTAAGTTTCCGAAAGAAGCCCCCCAAGCTCTTTATGCCAAAGCCCGCATTCTCGATGCTCAAAAAGATTCGGCAGGAGCTACCCAGGTGCGACAAACTCTCCTCACCGAGTATAAAAACTCTGATGCAGCCGCAGAACTCCGGTGGGATAATGCCCGGAAATTAGCAAAACTCGGCGATCTTCAAGGAGCGTGGCAGAATGCTCAGCCCATCACCGTGGATAGTCCCGATAGTCCCCTAGCGGCAGAGGCGGCTTTTTGGGTAGGAAAGTGGGCAAAACAATTGGGCAAGGAAGAAGAGGCAAAAATGGCATGGCAGCATACCCTGAGCCGTTATCCAGAATCTTATTATGGCTGGCGATCGGCCGTGCTGCTGGGTTGGGATGTGGGAGATTTCACTACCCTCAGACAAAAAGACCCGATCGTGGTCACGAACCCCGAAAACCCAGTTCCCCCGGCTGGATCGGAGCTTGTCCAAGAACTCTATCGTCTGGGGGAATACCAAACGGCTTGGGCGGTGTGGCGGGTCGAGTTGCCAGTAAAACATAAAATGACGGTGGCAGAGCAGTTTACTGATGGATTACTCCGGCAAGGGGTGGGGGATTATTTGATTGGCATTGATCAAATTTGGTCGTTGAGCCAACGGGAAGGAGAAGAGCGGCAACAGTGGCAAGAACTCCGCCAGCAGCGAGTCTATTGGGAATCTTTATTTCCCTTCCCCTTTAGGCAGGAAGTCTTGCAATGGTCAAAACAACAGGAGTTAAACCCATTATTAGTTATGTCTTTGATTCGTCAAGAATCCCGCTTTGAAACCGATATTGTATCTTCTGCCGGAGCCTTGGGGTTGATGCAGGTGATGCCAGAAACGGCGGCGTGGATTGCGGGTAATGCGAATTTTGGCAGTTATGATCTGAAAAACTATCAAGATAATATCAAGCTGGGAACGTGGTATTTATCCCACAATCATAAGCAGTACGACAATAATAGTATGTTGGCGATCGCCAGCTACAACGCCGGGGCGGGGAATGTGGCAGACTGGATCCAACGCTTTGGCTTGAGTGATCCGGATCTATTTATTGAAGATATTCCTTTCCCAGAAACCTATGGCTATGTCAAATCAGTATTAGAAAACCATTGGAATTATCTCCGGTTATATAATCCTGAAGTGTCAAAAAAATTAGCTGAACAAAGCCAGAGTAAGTAAGTAGGGAACTATTTGTATTTTCCAAGAAAGATGATGATGGGTCTATGTTCAACATCTTTCATAAATCTCTCAGGGCAGATAAAAATGTTACATGTTTCTCGGCGAACTTGGCAAATGGGAATTTGGGGTTTTATTCTAAGCCTTGTGATGAATCTGCTCTTGATTGCTTGCACACCATCGGCTCCTCCTGCCACAACTAGCTCTAATGGGGGAAATAGTCCTTCTCCCCAAGATAGTCCCCAAAGCACCTCTCCAGCTACACCCCTACTGGTGGGAGCGGCGGCAAGCCTCCAAGAAGCCCTTAAGGATATTACGCCTCTCTATCTCCAAACTAGGGCAGAGCAAAAAATGGCTAGTCAGCAGGTGGATTACAATTTTGCGGCTTCGGGAGCAATCCAACAGCAAATTGAACAGGGCGCGCCGATCGATGTGTTTATTTCTGCTGCTACGAAGCAAATGGAAAACCTGCAACAAAAAGACTTGTTATTAGCAGGAACCCAACGTAATTTATTAACGAATCAGTTGGTATTAATTACACCCCAACAGAGTTCTGTGAATCTGACGGATTTTTCGCAACTGGTGAATCCAGAAGTAGTACGGATTGCGATCGGCGAACCCCGGACAGTACCCGCAGGGAAGTATGGAGCAGAAGTGTTGCAGAAATTAGGGATTTTTGAGCAGGTGGAATCTAAGTTTGTCTTGGGTAACAATGTGAAATCGGTATTAGCCGCCGTCGCTGCCGGAGAAGTAGAGGCAGGAATTGTCTATCTCAGTGATGCCAAGAATTCTCCTCAAGTAAGAATTGCCTCGATCGCTGCACCAGAATTGCATAGTCCCATTGTCTACCCGATCGCCATTCTCAAAACCAGCAAAAACCCCACTGCTGCCATTGATTATGCCAATTTCCTCGAAACCCTTCCAGCCCAAAAAGTCTTTGAAAAATATGGCTTCGGGATTAGACAGTGAACAGTAAACAGTGAACAGTGAACATTAAGAGTTGATAACTGATAACTCTACCTCCTTTACCTCCTTCCCTGATAACTGATAACTGATAACTGATAACTGATAACTGATAACTGTCCATGCCCAATCTCGCCCCGCTAGTCATTTCTCTTAAGGTATCCCTAGGGGCGACGGTGATTACAGCTATTCTGGGGACGATCGCAGCCTACGGAATTTATCACTATCATGGTCGGGGTCGTTCCTTGATCAATAACTTCTTGCTGACTCCTCTGCTGCTGCCGCCTACCGTTGTGGGTTTTGTGTTGCTGATGCTCTTGGGCAGAAATAGCTGGCTGGGGCAATGGCTGGGGCAGGGAAATCTCCGGGTGATCTTTACGTGGTACGGGGCGGTGATTGCGGCGGCGATCGTCTCGTTTCCTTTGGTCTATCGGGCTGCGTTGGGAGCCTTTGGGCAAATCGATCGCCTGTTGCTAGAAGCCGCTAGAGTAGAGGGAGCCAGTGAGGTGGAGATTTTTTGGTATATTGCTCTACCCTTGGCAAGGCAAGGAATTCTGGCGGGGATTGTTTTAGGTTTTGCGAGGGCATTGGGGGAGTTTGGGGCAACACTCATGGTGGCAGGAAATATTCCGGGGCAGACCCAGACAATGCCCATGGCTGTCTATTTTGCGGTGGAAGCTGGAGCCTTGGCAGAAGGATGGTTTTGGACATTAATGATCATGGTCATCGCCTTTATGGGGGTCTATGTCCTCGATCGCTGGCTCCAGAGTGATTATTAAAGGATCAGGATTCAAGTTCTAAATAACTAAATACTAGCTAGATTCCGGGTAAGGATCGGAGTTCTGGGGTGAGGTGGGTTCGATCGCCCATCTTGTAGGATAAATTAATGCAAAGTAACGCACCTTCTCCTTAACCCTCAAGCTGTCGTCCCCGCCATGTCCAACCCCAGCCCGTTTCGGTTTTGATCACCGAGCCGATCGCGATCGCCCCCACAAGGATGCCTCCCAGCCAACCCAACCACCAATACTTCACCGGAATCTTGGTAATTTCTCCCCCCAACTGCCGCAGATAAAACTGCATGGTGATGATCACCCCAGCGATCGCCAGCGTTAGATTTCCCAAAACCGTCCAGCCACTAGTCACACCTTGCCAGAGCGATAACCCCAAAATTAACCAAGGCAGGGGATAAATGACCACCATGATCAAAGTCAGGTAGAGCATCGAGCCGAGATTGCGATCGCAACTTTGGTACATATTTTTTGTCCAACCTTCCCATAGCCCCGCCCACGATCGATACATCCGTACCGTTGCCCAAGCTGGCGCTGGCATTAACCGCAATTTATAACCTGAAGATTTGACTAATCTTGCCAATTCTACATCTTCCACAATCTCCGCCCCGACGGTTTTGTGTCCGCCAATTTTCTCGTAGGTCGATCGGCGAAATAGCATAAACATCCCCGCCCCAAAAGCATTGGGATGCTCTGGATCATTTACCTGCCGAAAATCAAACCCGATCATAATCGTCTGCATCAAGACAGGCTGCACCAACCACTCTGCCCAACATCCGCAGATAACTTGGGGAACCGCCGTCAAGAGATCAATCTTCTCGGTTTCCATCTTCTGGATTGCTGCCTCGATCGCCCCCGGTTTCAACTGCACATCTGCATCGATAAACAACAAATAATCGCTAGTTAACTGTTGGGCAATCTGGTGACAAGCCCAATTTTTCCCGACCCAAATTTCCCCGGCTGGACGAGGAGAACCCGGCAAAATCTGCAACCGAGGATCTGCCAATTCCTGTTGGAGCGATCGAGCAATTCTCAAAGTCCGGTCAGTAGATTGATCATCCACCACCCACACCGCCACCCGATTACTGCTAATGCTGGGTTGACTACTAGCTAGGGCTGCTTGAATGCAATCTTCAATATTTTCTGCCTCATTATAAGCAGGAATAATAATAGTGACAGTAGGTAAATTTGCGGGAGAAATTGCTAAATCTTGATTACTTGATCCTAAAGATGGAACCTCTGGCATCAACTCTAATCCGGCGGTGACTGAGGCTGATAATCTCCGGGTATAGATGGTAATGGCAATCCAAGAAATTAAACTCAAAAAGATTAACATAGACAATCCTGAAGTTGCGATCGCAGAGTTTCATGATCTAATTCTTGCCCAATTAAAACTAATTGATTCTGCTCTTTCCGGTCTAGCCATTCTTCATCATCGATACTAAATCGTTTCCCACTCAGATGGAAAATATGCCGACTGGGACTTTCTGCAAACCAAAGAATTCCCTTAGCTCGGAACACGGTTTCTGGTAAAAGATTATCGAGGAAATTTTGGAATTTTTTGATGGCAAGGGGTCGATCGCTCTGGAAAGAAAGAGAAGTAAATCCATCGTTTTCGAGGTGATGGGAATGATCGTGATCATGGTGGTGATGATCGTGATCGTGATCGTGATGATCGTGATCGTGGTGGGCATGGTGATCATGATGCTCGTGATCTTTATGATCGTGATGTTCCTGAGCTTCTGGCTGGAAATATTGATCCGACTCAAACAGACCCACGCTGAGAATTAGGGGTAAAGGAACTTGAGATTTAGTAGTCCGCATCACCCTTGCTCCGGCTTTAATTTCCCGGACTCTTGCTTCTAGCTGATCTACTCGATCGCTACTCACCAAATCTGTCTTATTTAGCAGAATAATATCCCCGTAGGCAATCTGATTATAGGCGGCTTCACTATTAAATAAATCTAAACTAAAATTCTCAGAATCCACTAAGGTAATAATCGA
Organism: Microcoleus sp. GA_180221_E-2-1-MAG-45_12; assembly: GCA_020692245.1. Classification (GTDB taxonomy): domain Bacteria; phylum Cyanobacteriota; class Cyanobacteriia; order Cyanobacteriales; family JAAUUE01; genus JAAUUE01. The sequence continues at coordinate 1,013 of JAIMKT010000049.1, read as the reverse complement.
ATCCAGTCGGGTAAAATCTCGTAATTCTGTCCCCAAAAAGGTCAGGGCAACAGGCAAGGGATCGGCTAATCCGGTAGTTTCTACTACTAAGTAATCAATCTTTTTATCACTTTCGAGGATATTATAAACTGCATTAATCAAGTCATCATTAATGGTGCAGCAAATACAACCATTGTTCAACTCCACCATGTCTTTATCTGTGGAGACAATCAACTCGTTATCAATACCAATTTCCCCAAATTCATTCACTAAAACTGCGGTTTTCAAGCCCTGCTGATTGTTAAGAATATAGTTGAGGAGAGTAGTTTTCCCACTGCCAAGAAATCCGGTAATGATGGTGACGGGTAAGCCTTGTTTGGGACTATCGAGGGTAGTATCTGGTTGGTTGGTGACAACTGGTTGCATAGTTTTAAGATCAGGTAATTATATAGGAAGACGATTTTTTTATATTTCTGGGAAGACGATCGAACCCCAGCTTGGCTCCTCCAGATATTAGTATACTAGACTTTCCTTAGCAACTTGGGGGTGTGGTGTTCATCGATTCCGGCTAGATGGATGGCGTTGCAGCCTAGATTGAAGGCACGTTCATAGTCTTTCCCGGCGCCGATCGCCCCATAGAAACCCACGGCAAATTCTATGGCATCGGTTTATCCAAAAACACTCTTAGCCTAGTTAATTTAGCAATTCCCTCTGGTATCTCAGTAATTTGGTTGCCCCTGAGGTCAAGACAATAAAGCACAGTCAGAGAAGATAAATTGCCGATCGCCTCTGGTATCTGGGTAATTCGGTTGCCCCTGAGTTCAATCAAAATTGCCAAAGGCTCAATCACAGAAGTTAGATTACTAATAGCCTCTGGTATCTCAGTAATTCGGTTCTCATTAAGGTACAGCCAAGTCAACGCAGATAAATTGCCGATCGTCTCTGGTATCTCAGTAATTTGATTGTTATCTAGGTAAAGCCCTCTCAACGCAGATAAATTGCCGATCGTCTCTGGTATCTCAGTAATTTGGTTG
>JAIMKT010000048.1 GCA_020692245.1 Microcoleus sp. GA_180221_E-2-1-MAG-45_12 | reverse complement strand
TGTCCGCCCCATTCTCACCGGACAGCCCTACACCCTGCCCCCGAAATTACTTGCCCAAGCCCCCGATCCCCAAGAATCTTTCTCCAGTTGGTTCGATCGAGTCAGCCTGATCCCCGGTACGCTACAAAAACAACTCCTAAAACCCTACCGGGGCTTGAGTCCCGCCCTGATCACTTCTATAATCACCACCGCAGGGCTTGATCCCGATCAGCTTACTCCAAGCCTCAGCTCTGACCATTGGGAAAAATTATTTTTTTATTGGCAACGCTGGATGAAGATTTTAGAAACCAGAAGTTTCCATCCCGGTTGGACTGCCCAGGGTTATACCGTCCTTGGTTGGGGTCTTACGGAAAATTCACCCAATCCCGAAAATAATTCTGGTAGTTCTAGTGGTTCTAGTAGTTCTAATAGTAAAAACTCAGAAAAAGCCCTCACTGTCCAGACTTTGCTGCGAGAATATTACGGTCAATACCTGAATCAGCAACAGTTCCAACAACTCCATCAACAACTTAGCCAAAAAGTTAGCAACGCCTTGGGAAAGATCAAACAAAAAGCTACAACTTTTGAAAATAAACTACAAGAATCCGTCGGGGCTGACCACTATCGCCAACAGGCAGATATTCTCATGGCTCATCTCCACGAAGTTCGATCGGGCATCAAATCCATCACCCTCGCTGACTTTGAAACCAATGCACCAGTGACAATTCCCCTCAATCCAGAGAAAAATGCTGTCCAAAATGCCCAAGCTCTCTACAAGCAGCACCAAAAACTCAAACGAGCTAGGTTAGCTGTCCTGCCTTTACTAGAAGAACTCCAGCCAGATATTCACTATCTAGAACAGGTGGAAACTATTTTATTGCAACTCAAAAATTACCGAGCAGCCCCAGACCTAGATACTTTAATGGAAATTCGAGATGAATTAATTCAGCAAGGCTACCTGCCGCCCCTGCCCGGTAAACCCGATCCTCGATCGCCCAAATCCGAGAGTTCCCAAGCAGATTTCCATCGCTACCATACTCCCAATGGTTTTGAGGTGTTGATTGGGCGGAACAATCGTCAGAATGATATCTTGAGTTTTCGAGTTGCCGGGGATTATGACCTGTGGTTCCATAGTCAAGAGATTCCCGGTAGTCATGTGTTGCTGCGATTGCCTGCGGGGGGAGATGTCGATCGAGCTGACCTGCAATTTACGGCGGATCTGGCTGCCTATCATAGCCGGGCGCAACAGAGTGAACAAGTGCCGATCGTTTACACCACCCCCAAGCATGTATATAAACCTAAGGGGGCAAAGCCGGGAATGGTGATCTACAAGCAAGAGCAGGTAATCTGGGGCAATCCCCAACGTATCCATGCACTCTCCTAGATTAACGGTCTTTCCAATGTTTCCAATGTTTCCAATCTATACAAACTCATACAAAAAACAAAGGCTCAAGCATCTCTGCCTGAACCCCTGCTTTAGATTGATTTTCCAAGTTTCTAATTTTTTTCCTCTGAATCAGAAGATATTAACTAGAAGAGCTTGGGATCAAAAGTTTCTGACCTAGCTTGGATAGCTTAGTAGCGATCGCGACCACCGCCGCCACGACCACCGCCGTAGCCACCGCCACCACCGCTCCGGTCTTCTCTGGGCTTAGCCTTGTTGACTTTCAAGTCCCGTCCCATCCATTCGGCTCCGTCAAGAGCTTCAATAGCTGCGGCTTCTTGGGTGTCATTTTCCATTTCCACGAATCCAAAACCACGCATCCGTCCGGTTTCCCGATCGGTAGGAAGTTGAACACGCTTAACTTTGCCATATTCTGCAAATACAGAATTTAGGTCTTCTTCTTTAACCTCGTAGGAGAGATTACCAACATAAATCGACATAAAATGGACTCCAAAATTTCTGAGTGTGTAGAGAGTGAGATTTCGGAGAGAAGCCTGCCAATACAAAACGTGAAAAACTCGTCAATACTATAAACAACAGCTACAACCGATTACTTAGTTCTCGATGACTATGATAACACTTAAAAAGCAGAAGTTGTCACTCCTGAGGCATTAAAAAATATTAAGTTTATTAATCTAATTAGATATTAGAATATCTTATAGGCAATGTAATGCTTCATATTACGGGTTTTTAGCTAACTTCTGAGTACTTTGTTAATTACTTTTCTAAGGTTTTCCAGTTGATTTTTCTAGAATTTCTTAGTAATTTCTTAATAATTTGGCAGCAACTATTAGACGATTTATGGGCGGGTTATCCAAATTTCTAAATCTCTAAATCTTCTAATTATAAAGATGGAGTCTTGAGGATGATTGCCTTGTGGTATGATCTGGCATATTTTCTTGGGCGAATCGAAACTTCAGCGAAACCCACAACGAATCCATAACAAGGAGAAATACATGGGAAGGATTTTCATTTCAGCAGGTCATGGTGGTCTGGAATTTGCCGGGGGTGATCCGGGTATCATTACAGCGGGAACCACCGAAGCACAGGAAATGATGCTGCTGCGGGATCAGGTAGTCCAAGAACTGCGATCGAGGGGGTTTCAAGTCTTGTCAGTCCCTGATGAGTTGAGCCTAGAAGATACCCTGCGCTGGATTAATGGCAAGTCCCAACCGGAGGACATCGCCCTCGAACTTCATGCCAATGCCAGCCCTAACCTGAGTAGCCGGGGAGCCACTGCTTACTATATTGCCAATAACCTCGATCGCAAAGCCCACGCCGATCTCCTGCTTTTGGCTCTCCTCCGTCGCCTGCCCCAACTGCCCAACCTTGGTCCCAAACCCGATACCAGCATTGGCACAGGTCGTTTAGCCTTTTGCCGGGATACCGTGATTCCTTCCCTCCTCATTGAAGTTTGTTTTCTCTCCAATCCTGATGACCGGGCGTTGTTGCAAAATCGCCGCCGGGATATTGCCCTAGGAATTGCCGATGGCTTGGCTTCTTGGAGCCGGAAGATTTCTATGCCCGAAAACTCTACCCTTGCAGAAATAGCAGCCGACACGCCTGTATCCATTAGTATCAACAATCAGGTTTATGGAGAAAAAGGGATTTCCATTAATAATAATGCTTATTTGCCAGTGGATTTGGTCGATCGACTAGGAGTGGATATCTCCCAAACTTCCTCCCTGCGCCGAGTCCAACGTCAGGGTGTGGTGTATGTCAAGGCGATCGAACTCCGGGATCTCCACATTGCCGTTAGCTGGGATAGCAATAATCAGACCGTAGCCCTGCGATCGAACCTTGCCGTGAGTACGGAGCAGATGGAAAAGATCATGAGCCGGGGACAAACCTCAGAAGTGCAGATGATGATGTTTCTGAAAACCCAGAACCCCGAAGCCCTGAGTCAATTTCCCGATCTGCTCAAGTTTTATATTGAAGAAAGCAACACCGAAGGCGTAAATTATGACCTAGCCTTTGTGCAGATGTGCCTAGAAACCAACTACCTCCGATTTGGGGGTGAGTTATCGATCAACTCCAATAACTTTGGACATCTGGGCAATAATGGGACAGATCTGGCGAGTTTTGATAGCCAACGTCTGGGAGTCCGGGCGCAAGTCCAACACCTGAAAGCCTATGCTAGTCTGGAACCCCTTGTCCAAGAATCCGTAGACCCCAGATTTCGCTTTGTCACGCGGGGTGTTGCCCCCAGGGTAGCCCAACTCGGCGGTCGCTGGTCGGCAGACCTAGATTATGGTTCTAAACTCCTAGCAATTTTACGTCGTCTCTATGAATCGGCTGGTTTATTGTAGAGTCCCATAGGTTTTACCCGCCGAGGCGGGGGGAATCATCTATCAAAAGCAATCTAGTCCAACAAATGATTTAGGATTGCTATATAGATTGTGAACATAAAACTGAGTATAAAACTATGGCAATAATAAATGGCTTTTTAGGTCGCCGTGACCTCCTTAAAGGAATGGGAATTGGGAGCTTAGGCTTGATGGCAAATACTGCTTCCGCAGCCCCAGCTTTTGCTGATACCTCTACTGCGAATAAAAAAGTTGCCCCTAAGACGGCTCTCGATCGATTACTGGTGGGGAATCAAGACTGTGGCAGTGCTACTTCTCAACAAATATCCTGCCCAGAGGCAGCCCTCGATCGACTCCTTGCTGGCAATCTCCGCTTTATTTCTAACAAAGCTGCTCACCCCCATCAATCCCTCAAACGGATCCAGAGTCTTGCTCAAGCCCAACATCCCTACGCCACGATTCTGAGTTGTGCAGATTCCCGTGTTTCGGGGGAGATTATTTTTGATGAAGGCTTGGGTGATTTATTTGATATCCGCATTGCTGGAAATATTGCAACTCCAGAGGTGATCGGCAGTATTGAGTATGCGGTGGCTCATTTACACACGCCCTTGTTAATGGTGCTGGGACATGAGCGGTGCGGGGCAGTGACGGCAGCAGTGGATGGCGGCGAGCTAGAAGGAGAAATTCCCACCCTCGTGGCAGCGATCGCCCCCGCAGTAGAAAGAGTCCGGGGACAAGCCGGGGATCTATTAGAAAATGCTGTGGTTGCCAATATCCAATACCAGATCGAACGCCTCCTCGAACTTTCGTCAGTGATCAAGGAAGCCGTGGCAGCAGGAGAGTTAAAAATTGTCGGTGGACGCTACGACCTAGATCAAGGTAAAGTCACTCTTGTCTAAGATTTTTTTGTAGTAACGACTTTAGTCGCCCAGTCAGTATCAACGCTTAAAGCATCGTCTAGCTTAAGCAGCGATCGACCTAAGTTTTAGATTTGCTCAGGTTGTGGCTAGTGATTTTGGAGGAGTTGATAACATTCAGCTACAGATTTTCGTTCCCGCATAGCGAGGACTAGCTGATTGTAAGCCTCCCAGTTAGTTTTGATCAGGTTGGTAGCTTGGAGGAGGGCAAAGTTTTCCTTGAGTTTTACTTCTGTAACCGAAAGACCCAAGGCGTTGAGAGTAGTGAAGATTTGAGTTCGATCGTCCGCTCCGCCTTCTACATCTCCGTAGACCAATTTTTCGGCAGCAACTCCCGCCATCCAGACACTACAAAATCGATCGACCACTAAGGAAATTTGTCTACTATCTTGGCTTAATTCCCGGTTCAGAGCCTCAGTCTCAAAGGTAACACCCCCGAACCCCGGCTGCTTTGCCCGCATTGCTTCCCACGCTGTTAGAGTATAGCCAGTGATGGGAATCTCTAATAAATAGGCAACTAAAAAATGCCCCGCCTCGTGATGGAGAACTCGCTGCCGATGGCGATCGCTAAACCCCGCAAACCAATCGAGGGCGATCGTCCCCCCCTTGCCTTGGAGTTGGAAACTATCAAAGGTTACTGCCCCTAAAATTCCAATGGTCACGATCGCTGGAACCGCCGGAGATACATCTAACAAAGGCAGAACCAACACCCCAATTACCATACTAAAGACGGCGATCGCCACCAGATTTAAGCTCGTTTGTTCCATAGTTAATTCAAGAGTTAATTCGAGATTAAAGAAAAAATATCGCCCATATTATCAAAGTTGCTAACTTGACTGAGATGGGTTTTGTTTAATTAGTCTTAGGAGAAGACGCAAGCCTTCATTAACAGAGCCAGAATCTGGAAAAACTTCAGCGACATCAGGTTCTATATGGACAGTGATGCTCGATCGTTTACGTCCTTGACCACGGGCAACAACCGAGAGTTGAGTAAAATCATATTCGGGTCGTAAATCATCATCTTCAAAGGTCTGATTCATAATTTTTACGTTCTTTGCGGGTAGCTAGACGCGCACTAATTAGGCGAGTAGATTTTTACGGTCAGTATAAGCAACAACTAACAATCGTCCTTTGGCTGACTCTCTCATAATAATAAAGCGTTGCTCTTGCAGGGAGTGTTCTGGATCAGCAAAAGTCAAAAATAATGGATCATCAAACACAGAAGTCGCTTCGTCGAAGGAAACATCATGTTTAGTAAAATTGCTTCTGGCTTTTTCTTCATCCCAATCAAACAACATGGATTCAAATTACAACAACTTTAGAGCTACTTATACAATCTAGTCTAAAAATCTAGTCTAAAATTTATAAATTTATCAAGGATTTCTCACACCCAATAACCGCTATGGATTTAGAGACGATCGTCGGCCTTGCCCGCCTTGCTTTGATTACCGCTACCCCCATTGCCCTCGGAGCCTATGCGGGGATTATGTCAGAACGGGCAGGCGTTGTGAATATTGCCATTGAGGGGATGATGCTCACCAGTGCGATGATGGCGCAATTAGTAGCGATGTATGTAAATGTCCCCTTGTTGGCTATGGCAGGAAATCCGGCGATCGGCTCTCCCGAAGCTTTCCCGGCGGCCATTGTGAGTTTGCTACTGGGCTTAATCGCTGGTTTGTTGACAGGGGCGACCATTGGCTGGTTTCATGGGGTGGTTTCCATTCACTTCAAAGCCGACCAAATTATTAGCGGTACGGTCATAAATATTCTTGCTTGGGGGATTACGGGCTGGGTATTTCAGCGTTGGATGACAACCAGCACGGGGGCGCCCACTTCTCCGGGGACTTTTCCCCTCCTGCCCATTCCTCTCTTGAGCCAAATTCCCTTCTTAGGGCAGTTATTTTTTAGTCATCAGCCGATCGTTTATGCCATGTTATTTTTAACGGTATTTATTCACTACCTACTTTTCTATACCCCTTGGGGATTGCGGGCTAGAGCCGTGGGGGAACATCCCAGAGCTGCTGATACGGTGGGGATTAATGTTTATCAGGTGCGGTATATTAGTACGATCGTCGGGGGAGCGATCGCTGGTCTTGCCGGAGTCTGGCTGACCCTAGAGCAGGTGGGAACCTTTACCCTCAGAATGAGTGCCGGACGGGGTTTCATTGCCCTTGCAGCCATGATCTTTGGGCGGTGGACTCCCTTCGGAGCCTTCGGTGCTTCCCTTTTGTTTGGGGTCGGCACAGCCATCCAGATTCGCACAGCCAGCGTCACCTCTGCGGCAGGAGCAGATTCTTGGCTAAATGCCATTCCCCCCCAACTATATCAAGCCATCCCCTACATTCTCACCGTCATTGTCCTTGCTGGATTTGGCGGCAAAGCAACACCCCCGGCGGCGGATGGGCAGCCCTACGAGAAGTGATAGCTATCTTCAAGGGGCAACAAGGATGTTAGAAGCTAGAGTATAAACAAGAAATTTCCCTTTAAAGTTTTTATGGCAAAATCTTCCCCCAATCATCGTGTAGTTTATTCAGAATTTGGCACTCCGCCTGCTCCAGAAGCAGAGTCTTCCCTTGATCTGCCTCCGCAACAGCAACAGGTGAGAATCCAAGCGAGTCGATCGGGACGCAAGGGCAAAACGGTGACGATCGTGACTGGACTACAGCTTAATCCAGAAAATCTCAACACCCTCCTGAAGCAACTCAAGAACCAGTGCGGAAGCGGCGGCACCATCAAGGAAAGTACCATTGAAATTCAGGGCGATCAGACCCAGAAGTTATTGCAAATTATGACTACTCTGGGTTACAAAGCCAAAATTAGCGGTGGTAAATAAGCGATAAATAACTTGAGTTTATGGGGAAGCATCTTAGTTTTGCCAAAACCATAGAACTTGGGCAAAGTCTAACTGCCTCTAACGGCATCTATTTGAGGACAGTTTCCTTGGCTTCTTTCATGCCATCGATCGCCAACTGGGTAGCAACTTCGATTTCCTGTAGCTCTGCATCTGGCAGTTTCTTCATCTCTGGGCTGTGGGGACTGTGGAAAGTTTCGTAAGCCTTGGGTTTTTGGCAGGCTACCATGGTTTTCACATGCTCTTTCTCATCGTCTCGGATTGCCACAAAAACATCATATAGGTTATCTACGGGCGGACGACGTACTCCCAAACGTTGAGCAGTTTGAAACTCATCAAACATATATAGATCCCCATCCCGGTAATAGTTGACAGCGATCGCCGGAGCAGGTTGGGCTTTGAGTTCTTCAGTATGCGCCATCAAAAAGTTGTTATAGCTGTGGTAGGCGTGCTGCTCTACTAGTTGCATAAAATGATAGGCGGCTCGAGGATTGAATAGATAGATAACTACAAGAATCCAGTAATAAATGAGGGCGCTAGTCCGGGCAAGGAGGCGATCGAACCAGTTACTATCTCCCCCCAAACTCTCCATAATTAATAGATGATGTAGCTCATTCCAAGACTCTGCAAAGTGGACTTTCATCCAATCACTCTTGCGCCACAAGCCCAAAGTTTCGTAGAGATGCAGCACGGAAGTATAGGCAAAGTAGGGAACTCTGGCAACAGTTTCTAGTACATAGAATCGAGGATAAGGTTTTTCTCCGTAGAGTTTCTCCATGACAAATACTAGAATATTGACCAATAAATTAATCATGATTCAATTCTCCTAAAAAGCGATATTAGTGGTTATTTCTTGATAGCTCCTGCTCTAGGGTCTTAATATTTAATTAATTTTGCCCCGGTCTATCTTGACTTCATAACCATACAATCACCTTAGCCGAACATCAAAAGAAATCAGGATGATCATGCTTTTATTTAACATTTAAGAATTAGTCAAGATTTAGTATTTTATTCTTAATATTTCTCTCATAAAACTCATCTTGATGGGGATCAATATCTCCGGCAAAGATCGCTACAGCAAATTTGGTTTTAACAAGCTAATCACTGAGTTTGACCTTAAGCAATTAATTGTTTAGCCTAGAGATAAAAATCAATAATTGAAACTATAAATTAGAACCTAAAATTAGAGACGTAATTGAAATTTACAAATCTACAAATCTATAAAATAATGCTATTACTCAGACAATTTCCTATTTGTTATCTAAGTAATAGCACGCAACTTTTATCGTATTTATAACAAAGGAATTTATTTGCTAGCGCCTTGGATTCCTTCTAGGAGTTGGGGCATGTACCAAATTTGTTGGGGGGTAGCCGTCTCCCCAGCTTTGATAAACTCTGTACCATCTTGGAATTTGAGGGGGCCTTGGTAGAGATTGATACTCTTGTCTCCCAAGGCTTTAATGAATTCATCAAGAGACTTACCGTTAGCTTCCGTCAGAGCTTGCCCCCGAATGAAGCCGATCGAGGAAGTATCCGGGCTATTGAGATTCTGCCAATCAGGTTTTCCCAAAATAAACTCGCCTTTGAATTCCCCCGCCTTGGTTTTTTGGATTGCATCTACATAGGCTGGGCCCCAATTGTACACAGGGACACCCAAGCAAATTTCTGGGGCTGTGTCACAACCGCTTTTAAGTCCATAGGAAAGGAACTGGACTTTTTTCCCGGCTTCGGCAGCTTTTTTACCCTGCACTCCTACCTCTGGCGTATCAATCCCAGAGATCACCACATCATAACCACCGTTATAAAATTCATCGGCTACCTTCGTTGGGTCGAGGGTGACACCGGGAATATTAAACCAAAAGCCAATCCAAGTTACTCGAAAATCTAGGGTACTAGGATCTTTCTGCCGATACTTTTCCCAACAATGTTTTGCTCCTAGATAAGTAGCCGAAACTAAACGCCGGGTTTCATCATTAATTAGCGGGCCAAGAAAGCCAATTTTTCCAGATTCACTACTCAAAGCAGCCACACAGCCACTGATCATCCTGCCATACTCCATTTCCGGCATGAAATTCCCTAGGTTAGACACATTTTTGAAGTTCTTGCCTTCCTGCCATGCGTAGTCCCCAGAGGCGTGGATTACGGTTACTGTTGGATGTTTCTGGGCGGTGGCGAGAGCATCATCTTTGAAGTCGTCGGAGTTGAAAATAATTAATTTTGCGCCTTTGGCTATCAGATCATCGGCAACTTGGGAACCTTTCACGTTGGGTCGATCGGCGGGGTTGACCTTATCCACGTATTCCACTTGGACATCGCTTACTTTCTGAGTAACGTACTCGGTAACAGCTTCGTAGTGTCCTTGGCTCCAGCCTTGATCATTTCTGGGACCGACCATGATCACGCCTACGGTGAATTTTTCTGCGCTGGTGGCAGCTGGGGAGGTTGTAGCGGCGGGGGAGCTAGTTGCAGTAGGGGTTCCTCCACCGCAGGCAGCTAAACTTAGAAGGGCTAGGGCTGTTAGAGGTTGGAGAAATTTAGCTAGGTTTAGGGATTTTACGGTGAATTTTACGGGGGATTTCATGGGGAATTTCTTGGTTAGTTACTCTTGTGTCTGAAGTTGTTTGAAGTGCTAAGTGCAGAGGTGTTGTTAAGACTTAACTATCTTCACGATCGAGCCAAAAGTTAACTGTTACTTAGGATACAAAGTAGAGTTGTGGACAGGTTTTTAAGGGAAAAGTTAATCTAATCAATACTGATAGATCGAGGGTGAGAGCCATTTTCACTGTAGGGAATGAGGGTAGTTCCAGTCTGCTGAGAAAGCCAGCTTTTGACAGGGTCGTCGGTTAATTTCAGGCGTAAAGCTCCGGCACACAAGCCCCCAAGGAAAGCACCGGGCTGTTTGGTTAGTTCTTGGAATAGGGGAAATAGTTCTTCAAAGGACATGGCTCAGTTCTCCTTAAGGTTGGTTTAGAAAGTTAGTTTAGAAGGTTGGTTTAGGGGTCTGGGAGACAAATTCCTCGATCGCCCTCTCGCACTTGAGAGTTGTGGCTAAGGTAATCTCGGAGCCAGTTACAGCTATTTTGCAGGAGATTTTCGAGCTTGAGATCCCAAATGATAATACTACCATCTACACTAGCCGTGACGATCGCCTGTCCATCCCCTCGCCAGTCCATACTAGTAATGCGATCGCTATGACCAGTAAGGGTTTTGATTAAGGTATCATCCAGCCGCCAGAGTTGGACTTGGTTATTCCAGCTTGTCGTCGCTATGGTTTGATTATCACCCAAAAAACTAACCCGTGCCACACTATCACTGGAACCCTTAAGAGTCTTGACCAGCTCCCCTCGCCGAGACCAGATATTCACCCGGTTATCATAGCCTGCCGTGGCTAAATAAAGCCCATCACTACTAAAAGCAAGGTCTAGCACCCAGCCCTGATGTCCCCGGAGAGTGGTGAGTAACTGTCCTTCCCTTGTCCAAAGTTTGACGGTTTGGTCATCACTAGCAGAGGCAATTAGTTGTCCATCGGGGGAGAAAATCACAGCGTTGACTCGATCGCTATGCCCTGTTAAGACCCGGACTAACTGCCCCTGTCGATCCCAGAGTTTCACCGTGCGATCGCGCCCCGCCGTTGCCAAGAGCTGCGAATCAGGACTTGCTGTCACCCGTAGTAACCAGTCTTTTTCCTGGACTAGGGCTAATTGCTTCCCGGCTAAATTCCACAAACGCAGGGTTCCATCCCGACTCGTACTGGCGAGGAGAGAACCATCAGGAGTAAAGGTTATGCTCGTCACTCGGTCTTTATGCCCATCCAATACCAGTGGTGGAAATTGCAGAGTTAGGGAATCATTTGGAGAGGAATTCAACCGCCATAGTTTCACCGTCTTGTCATGGCTAGCCGAAGCCACCAGTTGCCCATTGGGGGAAAACTTCACATCACTAATGGATTCAGTATGGGCGCTAATTAAATCACGGGATGGGTTCAAAGACCAGAGCTTGAGGGTTTTGTCATTACTGCCCGAAATAACCTGATTTCCCAAGGGGTTAAATATTACCGCATTTACCTGATCACTATGGGCCTGAAAAGACTCTACCAAGGAGCCATCCCGCCGCCAGACCCGGAGTGATTCATCTCGCCCCCCAGAAACAATGAATTGGGAATCGGCACTAAAAGCAGCATACATGACCCAGCCTTGATGTCCTGTTAGGGTTTGGGTGAGCTGCCCTTGACGGTTCCAGAGGCGGACAGTGCGATCGTCCCCCGTAGAAACAATTAAACTGCCATCGGGACTAAAATTCACTGAGTTAACTTTGCCTTGATGCCCAGTAAGAGTCTGCTGTAATTTCCCTGTCTTCGACCAGAGCTTGATCAGCCCCGCCTCCCCGCTAGTGGCGATCGTCTCCCCATCGGCACTAAAGCTTACCCCTGTAATTGCCCCACTCAGCCCCTGCCAACGGTGAAGAAGCTGCCCCGTAGTTGTCCAAACTTGAATACTGCCATCATCTACCCCCAGAGCCATGGTCTGCCCATCGGGACTCAGGCTGATCCCATAAATTTTGGTAGCCGCCACCGGAATAGTTCTCTCTAATTGCCAAGATAGGGAGGTGATGGAAGACTGTGAAGATTCTGGAGCTAGCCGCCAAATTCTCGCAGTGCCATCCCAACTTGCCGACACTAAAAGCCGTCCATCCGCCGAAAAATTCACTCCGACTACGGCATCCCTATGTCCCGTGAGGGTTGCTAGGTTTTCTCCGGCGGGACTCCAAAGTTTGATGGTTTTATCTCGACTAGCCGAGGCGATCGATTTACCATCAGGGGAAAAGGCAATATGGGAAATAATCTCTAAATGCCCTTCGAGGCGATTCTGCTCTTGAACTTGGCTCAGGGATTGTTGGAGAGTGAGGAGAATCTGGCTTTTTGTATCCAGATCAACGGTTTTGGTATCATTTTTGAGATATTTCTGAAGATATTTAGCTCCTCGCAATGCTTCTAGGAGGGCATCAAATTGTTTCCCAGAGGCAGACAGGGCTTCGCTAGAGGCACTAAAGGTTGTGAGTTGAGCATTGATAGAGAGATTTGTGGCAATCTTACGTTGATTATCCGCAGTCCAAGCCAAAAAAGCTGCGGTCAGGGCGAGGGTTCCCATGGCTAGAGAGAAGGCGATCGCCCGGAATTTTTGCTGCCGGATCTGGCGGAGTTCTGTAGCCTGATCAAAGAGTTTGGTGGTGATCTGGGATTGCACAGCCATGAGGTAGTGCTGGCGAATGGGTTCCCGGAGATAATCGTGAGCCAATTGATAGCCCTCCACCGACATTTCCGAGACTCGGAGTACCAGCCCAGAACCTACTAAAATCTTTAGGAGTAGCTCTATTTTGAGTCCAGAAGTCGAAGTCCAGAGGGCTTGGCGGTCTTCTAGCACCAAGGTTTCTGGGAGAATATCTGTGGGACGAACGACTAGATTGAGCAATTCTGAAAAAGTTTTAATGGGGCGAATCTTCTGGGTGTCGTCGGTGAGGTGATATAAAATTTGCCAAGCGGTGGTTTGGTTTTCTGTACCGCAATCCCGAATGATTTGATCTAAGCTGAGTTCGATGAGGGCCGATCGAGGATGGGAGCCGAGACTTTGATACTGAGCAAGGGTGGTAATTTTTTCCCCTTGGAGCGTCGCCCCTAAAACCTGAAGTTCAATTAGGCGCACTGTCCCCGTTTCTGCCGCCAAATCCTGCACAAAAGCCTCAATCAAGCTTGGCTCTAGCTGCCACCGAGAGAGGGTCGTGAGTTGAGCAATTAATTCCTTAGCTTGCATCGGAGAAAAATCTCCTAGCTGGTAACGGATTTCTCGATCGAGGATATTGTTATTAATTACTTCTAGGTCAACGTAGCGATCGTACTCCAGTAGCCGATGCAAAGCTTCTTCTCGAATTGATAGGACTACCTTCACAAAAGGAGTTGCTAGAGCCACCGCTAGAAACTCATAAAAATCCCATTTATCTTCAGGCTTGGTACAGGCAGAGAAAAAATCTTCAAACTGATCAAACATCAACACCAACAGGAAATTATCTTGACTAGATTTTCTCACTAGCTCAATCAGGCTAATCTGCTCGGTGGCTTCTAGATTTTCTCCGGAGGTAATCTCAGAGTTGATCCCAAAATTAATCCCAAAATTAATCTCAGAATTAATCCCAGGGCTAATCTCGGAGTTAATTCCAGTATTGATCCCAGCATCGATGCTAGAGGTAGCCCCGACTTTTCCAGAACGCCTGTGTCGCCCCTGAGACATCATTTCCAACAATTGGAGAGTTAAATTTACTTGCCAATCTCGATAGTTTTTCTGAATAATCGGCAGAGTGATCCGGGTTCCCACAATTCGGTGATGGAGAGCCGGAAATAAGCCCCCGTGGACGAGGGAAGTTTTGCCGACCCCAGAAGCCCCATGAATAATCGCCAGCTTATGATCAGAACGAACGAGGCGATTCACAATATTTGTCACATCCTGTTCCCTCGGAGCCGCCAGCAGAGAGCCAGAAAGTCGGGCGAGATCTTGAGGAATTAATCTCAAGGGCAGGGGACTAGCTCCAATAAAAGTTTTGATCCCATACTGCTGCTCTACTAGGTATTTTTGTTGCTTGACCTCAAAGGCGGCGAGGTACTGATGCAGTTCCCAGTAGAGCGATCGCAAATCTTCGAGGATAGCGAGATAATGCTCTAACCAGTTGAGAAATCTACGGGTATTTTTTTCAGCAATCTTTTTACTTTGCTCTAGGGTATTTAGTGCTAGTAGATACTGTCCTTGGGCGCGTTGCGATTTTGCCAACAGGAAGAGATAAATACTAGCGTGGCTGTCGTCTGCTGCCCTTTGATCCAAAATCTGGAGGGCTGTTTGAGCTAATTCTGCCACCCGGAGCCAATTTTCCTCGGCACTAGCCACCACCGCCAAAAAACCGTATACCTGAGCGAGGTAGCTGGGGTTGTCAATAACTGCCCGTGTAGTCAGGGCATAGTGTGCTAGTTCAGTCAACTCTTGCCAGTTTTGGAGCGATTGTAAGACTTCTCCTTGGTAGATCAGTAGTTGAGCCGCTAGGTGATGTTGTCCCGCTGCCGCACAGGCGATAACCCCCGATCGAAAGGCGGTGTGAGCTTGTTGCCAACTAGACTGACTCTGGGGAAAATTAAGCTGGGCTTGTTTGGTATAACACAGACCCAAGTGGAGGAAGAGGACTCCCTGACGCTCTAGATAAACACAGATATAGGGAGCCAAGAGATCGGGATTGGGAAAGCTGGTAATTTGGGTGGATTCTTGCCAAAACCGGAGACTCTGCTCGTAGTAGCCGATCGCCTCTGCAAACTGATGAAGATTATCTGCATCCCTACCTTTAATTAACTGCCAAGTTGCCCCCAAAGCTGGATCAAGCTCAACACCCCGCTCTTCGAGATCAATTAAGGCAGATTCCAATTCTTGACGATGGCGATCGCCCCTCCCCAGTCCTATGGATTGATTTTTGTGCCTACTAGCTGGAGAAATTTCTGTGGGAGCAGCCAAAATCTGATTAAAGAGGTGATCCGCCGCCCGTTGCCAGAGAGTCAGCAGTTTTTCGGTTTCTAGATTAAATTTGATCGCCGTAGCCGCCCAGCTTTTAAAGTCTGCCGCCAATCTGGTCATCTTTTGCAGGGCTTCATCAGTCATCCACAGGACAATAGGAAAATTAAAACTCTGGTTAAATTCATCCCGCATTTGATTGGCAGAAACCAGCATCTGTTCGAGATTATCTACCATTTCTAGCCCAAAGATATGTAGACAATAAACTTCTCGATTTCCGGCAAAGTTAGCAATATTTTGATAGAGATTAATCTGATTATTTTTGAGAATCAGAGAGTCCAAAGGTTGGGGTGATAAATTTTGGATTCTCTGCCACATTTTTTCTCGCAAAAAAGTATAGTTGCACCGCACCAGAATCAGTGAAAAATCCCCTTCCGAGAGAATAATCGATCGAGCCAGAGTAGAGAGCGATCGACGATTATTTTCCAATACCAAGGTTTCTGTGATTTCTATATCTGGTTTAGTTGGCATTCTCTTTCCTTAAGTTCTTGTCTAATAACTTGGCTAGTTTTCCTGATTGGTTGAATCCATCAATGTAAGGAGAATCTAAATACAACCATAAATACCTTTCTTATGCGTTATCTATCTTCTGCTAACAGTTTTAGCCTCTTGGGAATAATCGTCCTAGGGATAAGTATTTCGATCAGCCAGATCTCAATTTATACCCCGCCAGAGCAATTAATGGAACAAAGCAGTGGTAGCAGTACTATTGAGTCCAGAGGCGATAAACCGAGTCCGCCCCGGGGCAGCGATCGTCGTCAAGATGCCTAGGTGCAAAGCTAGGAATACAGCTAGGAATACAGCTAGGAATTTGTCACTAGAGGCTGGTCAAGGGGCTGAAGGGGCTGGTTAATTAGGGACTGAAATCTTTGAGTTTCTGCCAAGGCGGGATTTACACTAAACCAACGCCCCTGTTCATCTCGATACTCGAATACAAACATGCTTCTGAGCAGAATGTTGTACTCCTTGTCCCCTTTGATTACCTGCTGTTTGACAACTTGCATCAACAATTCCCACTCCTGATCATCCACCGCCAAGGCGAGATCATCTCGATAGCTTTTGATCACTGTTTCAAGGCAACCTTCAGAAATTGGTGGATCCTGTTGTTGGAGACAGTTATAGAGTAGTCCCAAAAGATTCCGTACATGCCCCCCACTGATCCGGCAGAGGCGATCGAGGGTCTGGGGTCGATCAAAAACTTCCTCAATCAGTTCTAGTCTCTGGGCAGGGTTCAGTTCAGGAAAAGCTCTAGCCAAAACTAGCTGCCGTAGGAGAGCCATCCCCGCCGGAAAATCTTCCCCGGTGCGTTGGGTAACAGGAACCATGGGCAGCACCTTGGGAGCCACACCGCCACCAAGACGGTTTTTCATAGTTTCAAATTCATTAGAAAAACTCAATCCCAAGGGCAGGGTATACACCACATGGCAGTTGAGGCTACGGAGTTGACTGCCTCGATCGATAAATAAATATTCGGGCTGCGATCGACCACTAGCCGTAATTCTGGGGTCTACTCGATCGAGATTATCTACAATGACTACCAAACCCCGCTTGCCCCGGTGCTTCAGCTCCTCGATCGCCTTGCCCAAAACTTCTTCGTTAATAGCCTTGAGGATGCCTTGGGTTCTGGGTTCTAGGTGTTGGCGGAGTTGCTCCCGCAGTTGGGGGCTTTCCTTGGTGCGGGCAGTGATCTTGGCGATCCCCAGGGAGAGTTCGGCTTGGGCAGAGATATCGATGGGAGTTTGCAGAAAGCCTTTAATTTCCTTGAATAAATTGGCAAAGTAGGTGGGATGGAGATGGATGCCGACTTTTTCGAGACTTTCACTCACAGAGCGGGCGATCGCCAACAAAATATCAGAAATATCAATATCTGCCATATCCAAATCTTGGGAAGACTCGAAATAAACCACATGAAAATCTGCTTCCTCTAACTGGGCTTTGAGGCGGAGGAGTTCTGTCGATTTGCCACAACCAATATGCCCCGTAAATAGCTGACAGGTTGGTTCTTCTGGAGAGAGTAGAGTAATGGTTCTGCCGAGAGCCTCAATAATTTTTCCTCCCCTAACCGCCGAACAATCAATGTAGTAAAGGCGATCTTCGGGATTGCCCACTGCCAATGTTTTACTAGGATTACAGGATCTAAAGAATTTCTTGAGTTCTAATTTCATGGAAAAAGGGGTATTCTTGATGAATAATTTTTTCCAATCTAACGTTTGCCCCCAGCTTTAGGGGTGAGGGGACAAGGGCATCTTCCATTGATCTTGATTGTTAATCTTAAATGGGGATGGATCAGAACTTTTAGATATTTTTCCAGAATGCTAATCAACAATTTCTCAGGAGATTTTGACTTCGTAATTTGCAAGAGGTCTAATGAAAAAAGCTGCCTAAAGTTATGTCCCGATCAATTGACCCTAGACAATTTATAGAGATCGCCGCAAAACACACGATGCTCTCGCCGTGGGATATAAGGCGGGTTAACGTAGGTACGTAGTTAGCCAATTTCTTGACTATACCTCAGCCATAATGCTAACTTACGGAAAATATTACCATTAACTTCAGTTCTACCTAAATCTTGGTGAAAAACCCAAACGGTGGCTCTAAGTCCAAAAAGTGGTAAGTTTACCTCAAAAAAAATAGCGGCAACACTTAACATCAAGTTAGGTGAAGTCAGTAGGGGCGCATTGACTACGCCTTTAAGGTACAGAGCTTGAGAAATCAGATTCTGGACTCTTAAGAATCCCATGCTCTTTAGACATGGGATTGTCAAACAGGCTGAGTAACTTGAGTTGATGCTTTTGGTTTTGCCATCAATAGTTTTTTGATTTTTTTCTTCGCCTTGCCACTGTAAACCCTTGTATTCCTAACTAGGTCTTCTTGGAGAAGAGATAACTCTGCATCTAAGCCACTCTTGCCTGAAGCCTTGAGCAGGAATTGACGGCGGAAAAACTTCATGGGATCAGCGTAGGTCTTATTAGTAAAAACCGTAGGCTTCGGCCCACACCAGTGAATTACCGTGGCATCATCTTTTTGGGGTGCAGGTAAATCATTTTCCATAGCAAAGCGTTGCTCTACTAGCTGGCGATCGAAGTCGGGAACCAAAAATTGCATATCTGCTTGTCCGAGGCGTAACCGTCCTTCATCCTTGGCCCGGAAGAGCATAAAATTGAGAAATCCCATATCCCCATACTTAAACACGCCGGGGTGAGCATCCAAGAAGTCCAGAATTTTTTCATACTCTTCTAAGCTAAAAATACCTCTGGTTCCGTACAACACGGCTGGGCAGACAAAGGGTCGATCGCGCCACTGAAAATCTGGGAAGAACTTTTCTAGGGCAACAGTATCGAAGAAATATTCATTCACCGCCTCATCGGAGTAGCCATAGCAAGGTTTGTCAACAATTACATCGTAGTCTTGGAAGTTTTGATATTTGAGCACATCACCCCACACTGCCACATCCGCATCAAGGATCAGAAAATGTTTAAAAGGGCTTTCCCAAAAGGCAATCATCCTTGTTACACCCCAGCCAAAACTCCGCTTTTTCAAGAGGTCATATTTCATATTTTGACGGTTGATTACCTTCACCCCGTAGGCGGCTTGAGCATCAGCTACTGAAAAGTCACCGTCGATTAGTAAGCAAATTGGTACATCTCCCAAAAAATGACGAATACTTGCACAAACTCCCTTTGCAAAGGAATAGTCTTGATTGCAACAGATCACAATAATTCCAAAATCTTCGATGGCTTGCATTAGGATTACCTCTTTAGGCATTAGCAAAAGTGTAAAGATTCTCTGTAGTTAATCAATATGCTAAATTCAAACGATATTTACTACCAGTAGATTTATGTCTAGATTGATTAGAGAATAAATCCTTAGATTAATTACCTCATATTAATCTTTTCTGAACTAGTTATATTGAATAAACACAGTAAGGTATCTTTAATATTAAATATTATCCTTAACATTCAAGAAAACACATCCGTAAATTTCCTGATTAAATAGTAGCTTTAATTAATAGCTCATATCTAATATGAACTTCCAGTTCCTATCCATCTGTAAATTAATTTTTGGCATCTAAGTAAATTCCGCAAGTAACTAGTGATTAACTTAAGAAATTCCCAGACTTAAATAATAAAAATACTTAGCCTTGCTAAAATCCATAAGCAAAGACAAATGTAGCTAAAGATACTAATAAAAGATAATGCAACGAATTTTTTCTCAATGTATTAAAGAACTATCCCAGTTTCGGCGCGATCGACTGACCCTTGCTTTAGCTTTTATCCTGCCTTTAATGACCTTAATTATCTTTGGGTTTGCCATTCGCCTAGAAGTTCAAAATATTCCCCTAGCTATCCAAGATTTAGATAATACGCCCTTAAGTAGAGCCTATATAGAAAGATTATTTGCCACCAACAAATTTATTGCTGCTAATGAACAGGTACAAGGATATAAAGCCCCAGAATTATTAATCGATCGAGGTATTGCCAAAACCGCAATTATCATTCCTTCAGACTTTAATTCTCGGATTAAAAACGATAAGGCTAGCCCAGTCCAAGTATTGATCGATGCTACTGATACAAACAATGCACGGGTAATCAATAATATTATTCAATCTACAACTAGAGCTTTTTTACGCAATTCTCAAATCCAAACTAATACACCATCAAATACATCATCAACTACCCTACCTAATACAGATAAAATTATCCCTAGGATCAGAATTTGGTTCAATCCCGGACGTAAGGAATCCTTATATATTGTACCGGGGGTTTATGCTTTGATTCTTTGGGTTTATCCTTCCCTGCTAACGGCGATCGCTATGGTCAGAGAAAAAGAACAGGGAACAATGCTCCAAGTTTATGCTTCCGATCTCAGGGCAACAGAGCTATTACTGGGAAAAGGCTTAGCTTATCTAATTGTGGCGATCGGGCAGTCTTTTTGTATTATGCTTATTGGGGCAATTATTTGGAATTTACAATTAGCCGGATCAGCCATGCCTTTAATTTTAGGAACCTTAATATTTACTGCTGATGCCGTCGCCTTTGGTTTATTAATTGGAGTTAGAGCTAGTAATCAAAATGCCGCCATTCAAGTCGTATCATTAATCGGTTTTTTAACTGCCCTATTGCTGTCT
The DNA here is from genome assembly GCA_020692245.1 of Microcoleus sp. GA_180221_E-2-1-MAG-45_12. Classification (GTDB taxonomy): domain Bacteria; phylum Cyanobacteriota; class Cyanobacteriia; order Cyanobacteriales; family JAAUUE01; genus JAAUUE01. The sequence continues at coordinate 11,312 of JAIMKT010000048.1, read as the reverse complement.
GGTTTCATCTATCCCTTGAGTAATATTCCCTTTCCCTTATCCCTAGTTAGTAATATAGTTCCAGCACGTTATTACATTGAGATCACCCGTGATGCCTACGTTCGGGGGACAGGCTGGGCAGGGGTTTGGTTTGCGCTGGGTATGTTAGTTATCCTTGGTTTATTTCTATTCAACATGGCAAGGGTCGGCTTAAAGAAAATGCAGCTACTTTGATATTTGTAAGTATAAAAATATAAGTAATTAACTAAGAATAAAAATATGCTCACAGAGTTAATGCCATGGCTAGAAAAAATATTTAATAGTCGATTTTGGGCTTTAGTCCAGAAGGAAATTAATCAAATCTTCCGCAATAAGCAATTAATTATTTTATTGATATTTCCCCCGACAATTCAACTATTAATTTATGGCTACGCCCTCAATCCTGATGTTCACAATATCAAGCTGGGAATTATTGACTATGCCCATACTAATACAAGCAGAGAATTAATTGCTGCTCTCACGGAAAATAGGATTTTTCTAGACCAGAAATATTTCCTTCGGGAAGCAGATTTGGCAGCAGAAGTAGAAAAAGGTGGAGTGACGGCTGGATTGATTATTCCCCCTAATTTGTCGAGAAATATGGCTCAGGATAAACCTACAGAGATTCAGGTATTCATTGATGGAGTAGATGCCAACCAAGCAGGGATTGCTAGTGGTTATATGAATCAAATTTTTAGCCAATTTAATCGTCAATTCAATTATCAACTAACTGGAAATTTAACAACACCTTTAATTAATCCTCAAGCCATATTTCTCTACAATCCCGGTTTACGGAGTAGTTGGTTTTTTGTACCGGGAGTTTTAGGAGTGGTACTGACTCTGATTAGTTCCCTAACATCTTCAATTACAGTAGTTAAGGAAAAAGATTTAGGAACCCTAGAGCAGTTACTCATGACTCCAGCCATAGCTTGGGAAATTCTCTTGGCGAAGATCACACCATTATTTGTGCTGCTCTTAGGGGATGTGGTGCTGGCTTTATCTATTGGCAAACTAGTATTTCAAGTGCCATTTCAAGGAAGTTTAGTATTATTTTTTTTCCTGTCAGGGATTTATTTATTTGTAGGAATTTCGATCGGCATTATGTTGGCAACTCTCTGCCGGACTCAACAACAGGTGGTGTTAACTTCGTTCTTTATTAATTTACCCATGATCCAAATTTCTGGCGCGATCGCCCCCATCGAAAGTATGCCTAGCTTTTTTCAATATATTTCTTTACTTGATCCCCTCCGGCATTATGTTGCCATCACCAGAGGAATTTTACTTAAGGGCGTGGGTCTAGAGGTTTTATTTCCCCATGCGATCGCCCTAGTATTGTTCGCTGTAGTGTTGATGTCAGTGAGTGTTTATAGGTTTCGATCGCAATTAAGCTAGAACCAATTTATAAGACCGCATGGTAATCTTAAAAAACTTCACTTTTTCCCATCAATCTTATTTATTGTAAAGATTTAAAATATTTTAGGGAAAATCCTTCAATTTATACATTACTCAAACATGATTTCAAGCATAAGGATGTAATGCTGAATATTCAGGTAATTCTTTATTTCATAGGTAAAAACATCATGGCAGATATCCAAGAAGTTATTAAAAACGTAAAGCAAGCTTTACCTAACATTACGCCCACTCCACCTAGTCTCAAATCTGAATCCCCAGCCTACGACTTAAAGGCACGTTTAGAGTGGGGCGAACCGGCATTCACCATTGTTGATATTCGCGATCGGGCAGCCTTTAATCAGACCAGGATCACAGGTGCTGTTTCTGTGCCAATAGAGCAATTTATAGAGTTTGCTCAGGCAAATTTTGAGCCTACACGAGATATTTATATCTATGGTGAATCAGATGAGCAATCATTACAAGCCGCTCAACTTCTGCGAAATGCTGGTTTTTCATGTGTAGCCCAAATTATGGGAGGTCTACCAGCTTGGTGTGAAGTGGGAGGTTCGACTGAAGGAGTACAGGAAACAGGGCAACAGTCAACCAAAATTAATGTAGTCTCTCAACTCAAGAACGAACAAAAGCTACAAGATGCAGGTAAATCTCAACAATCTAAAGTCTGATTAATAAATTAATTTACCATTCAATAAGTCAGAGATTTATTATTAAGCCTATCCCTTTACAATAAATCTTTGGCTTAATTTTTTCTTTTGTCATACGCCCTATTGTTTTCGATGACAATCCGCCAATCTTAAATACTCTGGGATGAAATTAGATTAGATGAAATTAGATAAGCTAGATGAACTAAAATTTTGGCAATATGCAAACTAACAAATCTTCTTCCAAATCTTCTAACAAATTCCCTAAAAAAATTTGGGGGCTAATTATTGGGAGCATTACCCTCGGAATAATTCTCTTTGCTCAATTTGGATTTGCTAATTTGCTTCAAGGACAAATTCCTCAAGCTAGTTCCTCCCCAACTATGAGCCAAAATTCCCTCGATCAACCATCAATGTCCCCCCTAGCGACTCCATCGGTTACTTACCAAGTAGAAACCCTGCCCCAAGCGGTAATTTATTTGCTAACAATTCCCTCTAGTCCACAGTTTGTAGTCAAAACTACGGTTGCCGAAGATTTACAAGCCCTGCCCCGATTTGCAATGCCTGAAGAGAGAACGATCGCCCTATTGAACGCTGGCTTTTTTGATCCCCAAAATCAATTAACTACCTCCTTTGTCACTTCCCAAGGGCAGTTAGTTGCCGATCCCCACCAGAATCCTCGATTGATGGGAAATCCCCAGTTAGCAAATTATTTAGACCAGATATTGGATCGATCGGAACTCCGTATCTATACCTGTGGACAAACTCAACGCTACGCCATCACCAGCCATAGCCAACCCATCCCCAATGATTGCCAACTCACAGAATCCGTAGGTGGGGGGCCACAATTATTGCCAGTATTAACGGCGGAGGAAGAAGGCTTTTTAGCAACCGAAAATGGGGTAGTCATCCGGGATGCGATCGGACTCAACCAACCCAATGCTCGCACTGCCGTCGGCATCAAAGCTAATGGTGATCTAGTCTGGGTCATGGTCGCTCAAAAACCAGAAAATCCTCGTAATTCTGGGCTGTCTCTCCCGGATTTAGCCAAGTTCATGGCAGCAAAAGGCGTAGTCCAAGCTCTAAATCTCGATGGGGGTAGTTCTTCTAGTTTCTATTATCAAGGGCAGACTTTCTATGGCAGAATTGATGCTGAAGGAAATCGTGTCCAACGGGCCGTAAAATCAGTTTTAATGTTGCAGTTAAATAACTAATTAGAGCGACTAAGGATACTTTTTAATTACTCTGCCTTCACTAATAAAAGAAATCCCTTGATTCCCTACTCCACTGATCATCACCGCCTCCACGATCGGCTCCGAAATAGTTTCCCTACTCAGCCATTCCACAATAAAATTAGCCCCTGCTCCGCCCCGGTTATCAGTTCTATTCACCACAAAATCTGCGGAGGCGAGGCGATCGAGTTGAATGGGTTGATCTAAATAATTTTTTAGCAAATTTCCTCCACTGTCGTAGTAATTAACAGCAGTAACAATCATAGATTTAGTTAAATCTGTATTTCGGACACTCAAGGTAGCGGCTAAACTAAAACTTCTTTCTGGATTTTCATAGTAAATATGAGAATAAATAGGTACATAGATTGTCTGCCCCATTTTTCCTTGAAAATTTGCTTCTAAAACAACTTTCTCAAAAGTAGTTGGCTCAGGAATAATAATATTATTTCCCCTTTGATCTGCACCACAACCACCTATAAATAAAGTAAAAATCAAGAATATTAAAGCTATTATTTTCATAAAATTTTAGTCCCGTTCTCAAGCGATCGACCTCTTCAGAAATATTCAAAGATATTGACCCATGATTTTCTAATAATTTTCCAAAAACCACTAGCTACCATGGGAAAACATTCTATCCTAATTCCTAAGGAGTATATTTCCTGTAACATAAGAAATTATGCTGTCAGAGGCTGACTATGTACGTTTTAGTAGGCGGAGCCGGAATTTTAGGATTGCGTTTAGCCCAACAGTTATTAGATTTGGGGCATACAGTAGCTGTGGTTGATATTAACCCTACAGTTTGTCAATACGCCCGGGAAAAAGTTGGGGTGATGGCGTTTGAAGGTAGTGCCGTTAGTACCGCCGTGCTGATTGAAGCGGGGATTCGCCGAGCCGGATTTGTGGTGGCTACCCTCAGTAGTGATGCCCTCAACCTTGCTCTGGTAACTCTTGCCAAACACTACGCAGTTCCCCACATTGTCACCCGGATTATTGATGCCGATTTTGCTGAACCCTACCGGATTGCTGGGGCAAATCATGTGATCAGCACGATCGACCTCGCTGTAGCTTCCATGGCGAATGCGATCGAGTATCCAGAAATTGAATCCATGATGCATTTTGAACAGGGGCAGATTGAAGTTCTCAAGCTCTCCATTCCGGGCAATTGTTATGCTGCTGCCAAGACCGTAGCTCAAGTCGCCCAAGACCCAAATTTTCCGGCTGGTTCCCTAATTATCGGCTATCAACCCCATCCCCACGAACCCCTGATGATTCCTAATGGGCAGACTATCCTAGAGCAGGGATCAACTATCCTTGTGGTAACTCAACCGGGATTAGTCCGGCAGATGCTCAAATTTCTGAGAATTTTGGAAGCGGTTCAAGATTAATTAACAGCCTGATCTGTAACTAAGCCATAACTAAGCTATAACTAAGCCTTTGGAGTTTATTTTTTGTGATTCAAGTAGTGCAGCACCTGCTAGGGGATTTATTTCCCGCAAATCTTCATCTTGTAAATAATCCTGTAGATATCAATCCCATAGTTAATAGCAACCAAGAACCCGTTGCCGAATTAGTTGTAGTTCTGATCATTTTACTTTTGGGTGCTACCGGAGTTGCTCTGATCACCAGACAGTTAAGGATTCCCTACGTCACGGGCTTGGTCTTAGCTGGATTTGTCGTCACTGATTTTCTGCCCAGGGGAACTGGCTTGGATCCTTCCTTGATCTTGAATCTTTTTTTGCCAATTTTAATCTTTGAGGCGGGGATCAATACAGATATTAGTCGTCTTCGTAGCACCTTCAAGCCGATCGCCATCCTTGCTCTACCGGGGAGCATGATATCTTCAGGCATTATTGCTCTACTCCTCAAGTTGGGACTTGGACTTGCAGGAATTCCGGCTCTCCTGTTGGGAGTTATTCTGGCAAACACCGATACTGTGTCCATGATTGCCGTCTTTAAGACTATTCCTGTACCCTCACGGCTCTCGACGATCGTGGAAGGAGAAACTCTATTCAACGATGCCACTGGTCTAGTTTTGTTTAGCCTAACTTTGCAGTTGTATACCACTGGTTCCCTAACTTTTTTGGAGGGAGTACAAAACTTTCTATTTATTTCCCTTGGCGGCATCCTGGTGGGCTTAATTTTGGGCTATTTGAGTATTCCTGTATTTGCCCGTTTAGATGATCCCCTCAGTAGCTTGTTGCTAACGGTGGCAGTGGCTCTCGGGACATTTCAGGTAGGACAGTATTTAGGAGTTTCTGGGGCAGTGGCGGTGGTGATCGCTGGATTGATTTTTGGGAATTTGGGACTGACTCAAATTGCGACAGCTTCGGCTCGGATTACTTTGCTGAGTTTTTGGGAATATGCCAGCTTTAGCGTCAATACGTTTATTTTCCTGCTGATTGGGATTGAAATAGACCTGATTAATCTCTGGAATACGTTACCAGCTATTTTGTTGGCAGTATTGGCTTTTCAAGTGGGACGGATTTTGACAGTTTATCCTCTGATGGCAGGGATGCGCTGGATCGATCGACCCATTCCTCGACCTTGGCAACATTTACTTTTTTTAGGTAATATCAAAGGCTCCCTCTCCATGGCTCTAGCCTTGAGCTTACCTATCGCCCTGCCGGGACGAGAAAATTTGATTGCACTCATCTACGGTTGTGTGTTGATATCCCTAGTGGGTCAGGGTTCCAGTTTGGCTTGGCTCGTCAAACGCTTAAATTTATCGAAGTTTTCGGAGGGGAAGCAGGAGATCGAGGAGTTGCAAGCGCAGTTAATCACCTCTAAGGCTGCTCAAGATGAATTAGATAGTTTATTAAAATCTGGGGTGTTACCCAAAGCGATCTATGAGGAGATGCGATCGAGCTATCAAGCCCGCATAGTTGGTGCAGAAAAGTCTCTCCGAGAAATCTATAATCGTCGCCCCAGTGAATTTGACCCTCAAGTGAAGGAACTCGGCAAAATTGATGCTATCCGTCGCCGTTTATTACTCGCCGAAAAAGCTGCTCTCAACGAAGCCATCCGTAAACGCATTCTCTCGGAAACTATTGTCCTCCATCGTCTCAAGGAACTCGATCGACAGCTACTAATGCTCGAAGATGATTAACCGCTATTTTTTATAGTTATTTTTTACAGTTATTTTTTGGGAATCCCTCGAAGAATTACTAAAACTCGATCGACTGGAAACTCAGAGAAAATTCACTTTATGACTAAATATCTACAAATCTTGAAAAAAATCTTAAGTTAACAGGGTATCATGGTAAAAATATGTATTCCCCTAGCTAATCCTTCACGCCAGTGCTAGATTCTAACTCTATGCCTCTAGCTCCCCAAGAGCCGACTGATCTGGAAGTTCCTCTACACTTACTCCTATTCATTGATAACCGCCCTAGTCTTAAGGAAAATATCCAACAGATTCGGCATTACTTGGATATTCTGCAAAGGGATTGCCCCTTTAAGTTGCAGGTAATTACAGTGGGTGATCAGCCCTACTTAGCAGAGCTATTTAAGGTGGTGGCAACCCCAACTCTAGTCAAAATTCATCCCGAACCTAGACAGACCCTCGCTGGTAGTGATTTAGTTGCCCAGTTGCAAAAATCTTGGGAAAAGTGGCAGCAGCAATCCATCGCCTATCAAGCCGAAAATCATAGCCAAGATGCCCTTAGTCATGCCACCTCGATCGCGGGAATTGATGCCCTTGGTTATTCTTCCCAGATGATTCGCCTTTCTGATGAAGTATTTCTCCTCAAGCAAGAACAGGAAAAACTTCAAGAACAGTTACGATTTAAAGAGCAGGTTTTATCCATGTTGGCTCACGATCTCCGCAGTCCCCTCACCGCCGCTTCCCTGGCTCTGGAAACCATCGAACTGGCGCATCAAAGCAATCATACTCACCAGAGCTATCCCATTCCGCCCCTAGTCGAGCAGTTACTGCGGCAAGCTCGGAATCAATTTAAGGTAATGGATCGAATGATTGGGGATATTTTAATTGCTGCCCGTGGTAGTAGTGCGGAATTACAAATAGCTCCCAATCGGTTGCAAATTGGTTCTCTCTGTCAAGGAGTAGTCCGCCAAATGTATGAGCAGTTACAGCGAAAATCTCAGGAATTAGTTACCGATATTCCCCAATTGCTGCCCGATGTCTATGCGGATGAAGAATGGATTACGCAGGTTTTGGTAAATTTGCTAGAAAATGCGATCAAGTACACTCCCCATGGTGGGAAAATTGAAGTGTGTGTGCTGCATCGGACGAGCCAAAAAATTCAAGTCAGTATCATGGATAATGGGCCAGGGATTCCCCAAGAAACCCGCGATCGCATCTTTGAAGACCACTTCCGACTCCAACGGGATCACGGCAAAGAAGGCTATGGCATTGGTTTATCCCTCTGTCAACGGGTCATCCGCGCCCACTACGGTCACATCTGGGTCGATTGCCCTTCGACGGGGGGGAGTTGTTTTCACTTTACCATTCCGGTTTATTGTTGATTCTGAGAATAAAGGGCGTAAAGCCTTACGCCCCTACGAAAATGATTATGATTTTTAATTAAGGAACGGAGATTGAGACTATGTGTGGGATTGTTGGCTACATTGGCACCAAGAGAGCAACGGAAATATTGATGGCAGGGCTAGAAAAGCTGGAATACCGGGGCTACGATTCGGCGGGGATTGCCACGATCGAGGAAGGAGATATTCAGTGTGTGCGAGCCAAGGGGAAACTTTTTAATCTCCGGGAGAAATTAGTCTCGGTGGATAGTATTGCTCATCTGGGCATTGGTCACACCCGTTGGGCAACCCACGGCAAACCAGAGGAATATAATGCTCACCCCCACATGGATACAGCTCTGCGGATTGCGGTGGTTATGAATGGGATTGTCGAAAATTATCGCTCTCTCCGGGAAGAGTTGAAGGCTAAGGGGCATGAGTTTCGATCGGACACGGATACAGAAGTAATTCCCCATTTAATTGCTGAATGTCTTGCTGGGATTGCCACCCAAGATTTAGGAGATACTTCTAAGCTACTTACCGCCGTCCGTTTAGCTGTCAGCCGTCTCCAAGGAGCCTTTGCGATCGCCATCATCTCCGCAGATTATCCCGAAGAATTTATTGTTGCCCGTAAGCAAGCCCCCCTAGTTTTGGGTTATGGGGATGGAGAATTTTTCTGCGCCTCCGACGTTCCTGCCCTAGTTCCCTACACGAGATTAATTTTGCCCCTCCAAGATGGAGAAATTGCCCGTTTATCACCCTTGGGGATTGAAGTGTATAACTTTGCTGGGGATAAACTCAAGCGATCGCCCCGCACCCTCAACTGGAACCCGGTCATGGTAGAAAAACAGGGCTTCAAGCACTACATGCTCAAGGAAATCTATGAGCAACCGGGGGTAGTTCGAGCTTGTCTTGCTGCGTACCTGTCAGAAACATGGGAAGTAGGCACGGCGGGTTCTCCCATTAATCTGAACTTACCAACAGAACTATTTCAAGACATAGAGCAGATTCAAATCCTTGCCTGTGGCACAAGTTGGCACGCTGGGCTGGTGGGGAAACATCTCTTGGAACAACTGGCGGGGATCCCGACCACGGTGCAGTACGCCTCTGAATTTCGCTATTCGCCCTCCCCCATCACCCCCCATACCCTGACCATCGGTGTGACCCAATCGGGGGAAACGGGAGATACCTTAACGGCTTTGGATTTGGAGAAAACCCGCCGCAGCAATCTTGACCCCTCCCGCCAGCCCCGGCTCTTGGGGATTACCAACCGTCCCGAAAGTTCCCTAGGGCGTTTAGTCCCAAATTTAATTGAAACCCATGCGGGGATGGAGATTGGGGTGGCAGCCACGAAAACCTTTGTCACCCAGTTAGTTGCTTTCTATTGTCTGGCGATCGATCTGGCTTACCAACGCCAAACCCAAACTCCAGAGCAAATTGGCGAACTTGTCACGGGTTTACGACAACTCCCGGCTTTAATTGAGGTGATCCTCGAAAGTCAAGAGCGCTACATTGAAACCCTCAGCCATGAATTTAGTGAGACTCAAGATTTTATTTTCATCGGTCGGGGCATCAATTTCCCCATTGCCCTAGAAGGTTCCCTCAAGCTCAAGGAAATTAGCTATATCCATGCCGAAGGTTATCCTGCTGGTGAAATGAAGCATGGCCCGATCGCTCTCTTGGATGCCAAAGTCCCTGTGGTGGCGATCGCAGTGCCGGGAAATGTCTACGAAAAAGTCCTCTCTAATGCCCAAGAAGCCAAGGCGAGGGATGCTCGGTTAATTGGAGTAACAGTGATGGATGACCCCGAAGCAGCGTTGACCTTCGATGATGTACTACCGATTCCGGCAATTCCTGATATCCTCTCCCCGATCCTCACGGTGATTCCCCTCCAACTCCTTGCCTACCATATTGCTGCCCGCCGGGGTTTAGACGTGGATCAACCCAGAAACTTGGCAAAATCTGTAACTGTGGAATAATAACTCCAAATTCTCAAAGATGTAAAACGTAAATAAAGTTGAATACTGGTAAATAAAGTTGAATACTGGTAAATAAAGTTGAATACTGGTAAATAAAGTTGAACACTGGTAAATAAAGTCTTATACTTTAGCGTAAGATCAGAAACTCTGAACGTGGAGACGCTCTCCATGTTTAAAGTTTCTAGATTTGTAGAATGGTGTTATCCAATGGCTAAACGTAATCGCGGTACTGATCAGTATAAAATCGAAAAACGACTGAAGGAAGGTCGGGGTGAGGGGATAGGATCTGCCTACCAGCCCTGGCTGCGAATTCAGGACGTTCCTTCCCTAGGATTAGCTAGCCGAGTCAAAGGCTGGAAGACAGGTAGGGAGCATCATTTAATGAGCAACCTGGAAACTAGTTACCTTTATGTTTTAGATTGGTCACAATTAGTACTGGATGTACGAGAGCAGTTTCCCTTACTGCCATTGGAGGAAACTCAGCTAATTGCAGAGCAGTGTGGATTTATCCATCCTACTGATCCTCAAACCCAGCAATCTGTGGTGATGACCACGGATTTTTTGATCACCTTAAAGCAGAGCGATCGTGAGATAGAACAAGCTCGTGCAATTAAACCATCATCTGATCTCCAATCACAACGTACTTTAGAGAAATTGGAGATTGAGCGACGCTATTGGGAGTGTCGGAGCGTCGATTTGGGAATCGTTACCGAGCAAGAAATTCCCAAAACTCTTGTTGAAAACCTTAAATGGCTGCGCTCCTGCTACTGGCTTGAAGATTTGGCTCCACTAAATCAACGTGATATCACACGAATCGAAACAGTACTAACGCCTCAGGTTCTACAAGGGAATTTAGCACTAACTAGGATTACAGATTCATGTGATGATGAGCTAGGGCTATCACCTGGAATGAGCCTAACGATTGTGCGTTGATTCATATCTACTTGCCAATCGACGATGGCAAGTAGATATGAATCAACGCATTCGACCTAGCAATAAGCTTTGTCTCCTCTCTGTTTCATCAGCACAGGTATATGAGATGGGAGGTGTGGGGTGAAACTCTTTGTTAACATGCTTTTAGAATTGCAAAGCAACACTGAAGCTTCTCGTATAGAGCGATTACTCTGGATTGATCCTTCCTATACAGATGTAGCCACAATTGAATTGCTGAATCCGAAAGCACTTCCTGTATGGCAAAAATGTAAGGAATTGGAAGAGGCGATCGTTACACAGCAAGCCTATATTTTAGAAATCGATCCTTATGCCTTTCTCCTTAAGCCTGAAGAGACCATCCCCGAAAAACACCGAGAGAGGCGAGACAAAGCCTGGGAGATTATTGCCTCTCTAGTAAAGGATAAAAATGGACGCATCTTCTTCTCCCACGGTCGTGGAACACTTCTAAGTACTTGGGTTGAAAAGACAGGCTGCACAAAAATGACTCTTTATAAATATCTCAGACGCTACTGGCAAGGCGGTCAGACGAGAAATGCTCTTTTGCCTCATTTGAAGTCCTGATATCTTTCTCCTCTTGGATTGTAGCCATAACCATA
>JAIMKT010000047.1:23516-31904 GCA_020692245.1 Microcoleus sp. GA_180221_E-2-1-MAG-45_12 | reverse complement strand
AGTAGTCAAAGTTAATAGCTAAATCCGACCCAACTATGAGAAAGTTTTTTAGAGTAGATTGATAGCTAGGTTCTAGTATCCTAGATGGGGAAGAGTTTGGGTAATTGGATGGCAATAGAAAAATTCACCTTGCAGGTTCCCAGTGATATTGGGGTGTTGGATCAAGTGGTGGCTTGGTTTGATGATATTCAACCCCTGAATATTCCGATCAAAGTTTGGCTCCAGTGTAAGCTCGCGATCGCTGAGGGCTTTACTAATGCTGTACGCCATGCCCACCGGGGTTTGGAAGGCGATCTTGTGGTTGACTTAGAGGTGGTATTTACCACTACTTCTCTAGAAATCCGCATTTGGGATTATGGTTTACCCTTTGATTTGTCTGGCAAAATTGCGAGTTTAAGTAGTGAAGTAGACCAACATTCTGGAGGTGGTCGGGGATTATTAATTTTACAGAAGATTTGCGATCGCTTAGACTACACAAGGACGGTTGACCAACGCAACTGCCTCCTCATGGCAAAGGACTTTTAGGGCTGAGGTCATTCCTGAGAATTTTAATCCTAAACCCCACATTAAATTTTGATCCTAGCTGATAGTCCCAAACCTAATCCCAACCATAGTTCCAAAGATAGTTTTAACCATAGTTCTAACCATATCCCAACGACATTTTTCATCATCTTCATAATTGCATTAGTAACTGTATTCCCAATTGTAGTTCTAACCGTATTTCCAACCGTATTTCCAACCATAGTTTCAAAGATGGCTCCAACGGTAGCTTTAACCATAGCTCTAACTAACAATGACTAGCGGTTATGTCCTAATTTTGGCGATTTTAATCCTGGGGGGAATTATTGCGACCCTGGGCGATCGTATTGGCACAAAAGTAGGCAAAGCCCGCCTCAGCCTGTTTAATCTCCGTCCCCGCCGCACTGCCACCTTGGTCACTATTGTCACGGGCAGTGTTATTTCTGCTTCGACGCTGGGAATTCTCCTCGCCACCAGCCAACAGTTGAGGACAGGGATTTTTGAGCTGGATAGTATTCAGCGCAAGCTCCAAGCCTCCCGGAGTGAAATTGAGCAACTCAATCAACAAAAAAATGCCACGGCTCAAGCTCTCCAAAATTCCCGGGAGCAACAGACCGCAGTCCAGCGTACTCTAGGGGTGACGATCCAAAATCTTAATCAAGCAACTCAACGCCGCGATCGATTAGCCGAACGCCTCCGCCAGACCCGTGGAGACCTAGGAACGGTGCAGGATGAGTTGAGTGATGTTTTAGCCCAGGGAGAGGAACTTCGAGGAGAGATTAACCGCATTCGCCAAGAGCAGCAGGATTTACTTCAGCAACGGGATCAAGTCCGGGCAGATCTGGAGCAGTTACGATCGGGTACCGCTGCCCTGAGAGAGCAGTTGAACGATCGAGACCAGCAGATCAGCCAACGGGAAACCCAAATTCGCTCCCAAGACACCATCATCAAAGAGCGAGAAGATCGCCTCCGGGAAGTAGAGAGTCTCCTCGGAGAGCGGGAAGCCTATTTGCAAGACCTAGAGAGAGCCGTAGTATTTTTGGAAAATAGTTATCGAGACCTACGAGAGGGTTCGGTGGCGATCGTCCGCAATCAAGTTTTAACGGCGGCAGTATTACAGGTACGAGAACCAGAGGCGGCTCTACGGGCTGTGGATCAACTCCTGCGGGAGGCTAACCGTCAAGCCATCCAAATTACCCAGCCAGAAAATACAGAAAACCCCCAGCAGCTAGTCCAGATCACGATCCCAGAGGTTGACCAGTTAGCCAGCCAGATTAAGGATGGTCGGGAATATTTGGTGCGAATCTTGGCGGCAGGTAACTACGTGGTCGGGGAGGAAGAAATTCGGGTTTTTGCTGATGTGGTGCCAAATCTGCTGGTTTATCAAGAGGGGGATAGTGTGGCTTCTACCAGTTTTGACGGGACGATTCTGAGTGAAGAGTTGACTCAACAGAGATTGGAGCAGTTGCTCTCGGTGGTGGAGTTACGGAGTCGCCGTTCTGGGCTGGCAGGGGCGATCGAGGTAGAAGATGGCAAACTAACTACTTTTCTCAGGTTTGTTTCTCAGCTCAGTCAACTGGGACAGGATGCGGAAATTCGGGCGATCGTCCTCAATGCTACCTACACGGCGGGCCCTCTCAAATTAAGATTGGTAGCTATCAAAGATGGGAGAGTTATTCTTTCTAGCCAAATGTAGGAATTTTAATTTTTAATTTTAATTACGGGTCAGTAAGACTACTGCATGGGCGGCGATCGCGTCTTCTCGACCCACAGCATCAAGTTTTTCATTGGTAGTAGCTTTGATGCCAATCTGGTCTGGAGTCAGGGACAGGATCACGGCGAGGCGATCGCGCATTTCTCCGAGGTGTGGTTTCAACTTCGGGCGCTCGGCAACAATCACCGAGTCAATATTGCCAATTTCCCAACCCTGTTCTTGAATTAAAAGATTTACCTGAGACAACAACATCAAGCTATCAGCCCCCTTCCATTTGTCATCTGTGGGCGGAAAATAATGCCCAATATCTCCCAAACTCAACGCCCCCAAGAGCGCATCCATAATCGCATGGGTCAACACATCGGCATCACTATGCCCCAACAAACCCTTTTCGTGGGCAATTTCCACCCCGCCCAAAATCAATTTCCGACCTGCCACTAACTGATGAATATCGTAACCATTCCCTACTCTAATCTGCATAAAATACACCTGTAAGTTAACTCTAAATTAATTTTGTCTTTGCTCTTTTACCCAAGCTCGAAAAGATTCACTAGCGGCGATTTCATCAGTCCAACACTCCTGTAAAAATTGATAAAGGCGTTCTTTAATTGCTAGGGAAAAAGTAGGACTATCTTCTACTTCTAGATATTGGTTTTGATCTTGACTTTGATCTTGATTTTGTTGAAGTTGATAAATCCGTAAAACCCTGCCATTGTAACGCCAGAACTCTGGGACTCCCATGGCAGCATAGAGCTTGAGCTTGTCGATATCGGTGTGGGTAATATCTATTTCTGCAATTAAATCTGGCGGCGGATCAACAGTTAAATCAACTATTTTTCCTGCTACTTTAGATTGATTTTGAATATAGTAACAATCATCTGCTTCAGCACTTCTTTGAAGGTCTGGGCGATTAAGGGTAGTAGAACCCATAGTTTTAATTTTCATCCCTAATTCTGTCACCAAAATCCGAATAAATACCTCAATCATCCGTACCGCATTTTCGTGTTCTTCTAAGGGCATAGTAATTTCTAGAGTTCCTCGATCGTAGGTCAGGCGGGACGATCGCTTATTCCCCAAAGCCACTAAAATTTGCTGATAGTTTTCCCAACTCAAATCATGAAAAACTACCCGTTGTTCTGCTGGTCGCTCTATTAACTGCTCTGTTTGTTTGGCAGATGCTGACTCTGGATTTTTAGGAATTGGCTGAGTAACTGAACTAACCATAATTTTTTAGATTGCAAGGATTTGATAACTATTTATTTTCGAGGGGAGATAGGTAAAGCTCTGGGTCTTGAGCTAAGGCTCCGGCGGGGGAATTAATTCTGATTTCAAAATGAAGATGGGGTTCGGCACTATGGACACTGCCTGTATTGCCTACAGTACCTAACACATCGCCCGATCGCACCTGCTGCCCTGTAGCCACTCTAATTTCCCCCAGATGAGCATATCGAGATTGCTGCCCTTCGCCATGATTAATTACTACTAAATTTCCCGAAGCACCCTGCTCCCCCGCAAAGGCTACTACCCCATTTCCTGCTGCCATCACCTCTGTCCCCAAGGGAGCCGCTAGATCCAGCCCGCTATGAAATTGATTTGATGATTGATTTGGTAATTGATTTGGTTCTGCTCCCGGTTCATTAGGTTCACTATAAAAACCATAGGGCAGGATGATTCGGACTGGAGGGGCAAGGGGGTAGCGATCGATCCTTGATTCAAATCTTTGGGGAGTTCCCGTGGCTGTCCAATTGATCCCCGGCAAAAACACCACAGAGGCTGGGGACTGGCAACCATTGAGTTCAAACAAAATATCCGCCCGGACTCCGTAGCGACGACTCAACTCAGCCCAAGTAGTCCCAGCAGCAACCGGGATCGCAATGCCATTGAAAGGCGGAATTAAAATTTCTGTGCCGATCGCAGGTAAGCCCCTTTGCAGATTGGGGTTGACGCTAAACAAAGTTTGACCAACTAGCCCGTAGCGATTGGCAATACTTTCGAGGGTATCTCCTGAGCCAACTTGATGGCTGCGTAACCGAGAAAAAACCGAACTACAGGGGGATGAGGTTTGCGCTCTGGCTCGGAGTTCCAAGGGTTGGGTAATTCCTAAGTAAGTTACTAGAGTTAATAAACCCAGAGTGCTTAAATTTCTGAGAGAGGATAAAGAGGATAAAAACGGAGCTAATTTTCCCATGGGCTATTTTTCTAAAGGAGCTTGATCAGAGTTTAATCTCATCTCCTAAGTGTAATATTTTCCCGGATTCGGTGGCAGGAATAATTGTGTTGACGGTGAAACGATAGAAATGGTTGAAGGGCGATCGCTCCACTCCGGCAGTTAAAGTTTCTTGGCGGTGTTGACTGAAAATCTTTTGAAATTGGGGATAAGCTGCCCCAGTCTGGGAATCACGGGTCGGCACAATACACCGAGAGCAGGGATAGGCTCCTAAAAATTTCACATCCCCGATCGAGAACTCCTTGGGGCTATCTTTTTTGCCAAAGAGACAATCTTCCCAAAAAGGGCTAATGGGGTCAGTATCGGTGATTTCGAGATTTGCCCGCATTCGTCTGGTGATTTCTGGACTATCCAAATCTGGGAACCATTCACTCACAGCCTTGACACTGCTTTGACTAAAAATAGTTGGGCCACTAGCTTGGATGTCATCGGGGAAACCGTGAGTCGGGTTTTCTTGAATTTGTGCCAAGGTTTGAAAGTAGATACTTAGCCACGCTGTTAGGGCAGGCAGATCCTGCTCTAAATTAAAGCTAGTGGGTTCAGGGATTTCTGGGGCGGTGATGGTAATTGTATTGGCAACAAGATCAAAGGTCGATCGCAACCGATGAATGGCAGCATTATTTTTCCCGTTGATATATTTCCCTTGGGCATCAAAAATGGCAAAGCGGCGATCGTGCTGCAAAGCTCCCCCCGGTGTGATTTCCGCCGTTGTAACATCCACACCATCAAGGGATTTTATAGGGTAAATAGTGATCCGAGAAAGGTAGGGCATAAATTTAGCTAACCTTAAGATTATTTTGAGAATAGCATCTTGAATTAATAGTATTTTGAAAATTCTGGAGAGGACTATTTTTTAGGCTTATTTTCTAAATTAAGTTCTAGGCGTTCTTGGTAATACTGAGCTGAATCATTTAATTCTTTGGTGTGCATTTCTGACCAAGCAACCATCACTTTAACTGGGGCTACCAACTTTTTCCCGAAATTTGTCAGGGTATATTCCACCTTGGGGGGAACCACAGCGTAGACATGGCGATGGACAACTCCGTGCATTTCTAGCGATCGCAGGGTCTGGGTCAGATGCTTATTAGAAATACCGGGAATTTTTTTCTGAAATTCGTTGTAGCGTTTGGTACCAAAGGAAAGCAAATAGATCACTTGGGGTTGCCATGGATCACCAAGTAGCCCCAAGGTCTGGCGGAGGGGACAGTCGGGGCTGAGAATCTCTGGTTCTAAATCTTTACTTGCCATGAGGGAAAATATATCACCAAGTAGCCCAATTAAAGATTAAAGCAATTCCTAATCTAGTGAAATACAGTCAACTGTAAGGGTGCAAGGCTTTGCGTCCTCAAAGTGTACCACATCAAAATAAGAGTTGCTATAGCTTAAATTAAAAATCACCTAAGCAGATAAATAGGTCTAGATATCGGTGATGGTAGGTTGTACCTTCCTGACTCTTCTGCTAGAGAATAGCTTTCCTGCAAATAAATCATGGAACAGAGTGTAGAAACAGGGAATGATAAACAGGGTTAAGAAGGTGGATAGAGATAGACCAGAGAAGACCACTACACCTAGGGGCTGGAGAAACTCTGAGCCTTCACCCAAACCAAGGGCAAGGGGAAATAGACCCAAAACTGTGGTGATGGTGGTAATGCAAATGGGACGGAGACGTTGGGGGGCAGCCCGGAGAATGGCTGTGGATCGATCACACCCTGTCTCTTGATGAATCTGGTTTGCCAACTCTACTAAGATAATGGCGTTATTCACCACAATCCCCACTAGTAAGACCACTCCAATTAATACCGTTGCCCCGATCGCTGTCCCGGTCATGTATAGCCCCAAAATTCCCCCCGTCAGAGCCAGAGGCACTGTGAACATAATTACCAAGGGATCAATCAGGGAGTTGTACTGCACCGCCATGACTACGAATACGAGAAAAGCTGCCAAAAGTCCCAAGGTGACGAGGGCAGACAGGAGTTGATCATTGGTTTCTTGGGCAGAACTCTTGAGGACTGTAACCCCGTCCGGCAGGGCGATCGTACTCAGGACTTGCTCCACCTCTGCGAGGGCTGCCCCTAGGCTACTACCTTCAGCTATGTTTCCGGCAATGATGAATACTCCCTGCTGATTAATCCGTTTAATTTCTCCCGGAGCTCTCCCCTCTGTGATCTTGGCTACATCCCGGAGGCGGATGATTTGACTACTAGTTCCGGCGATCGGCAACTGCTCTAGTTGGCTAGCTTGTTGGAGAGAGAGTTCCTGTAACTGCACCCGGACATCTACCAAACGTTCTCCCCGTTGGAGTTGAATTGGCACAGCCCCCTGAATTGCTGCTTGAATTGCATCCCCAATCTGCTGGGAACTTAAACCAAACCTGGCAGCCCGTTCCCAATCTGGCTGAATTTGAATCTCTGGCTGTTGAGCATCATTATCTGGGCGGAAACTAGCACTTTTTGCCTGTTCATCCAACGTTGCTAACACAGTTCTTCCGGCTTCCTCAAGTTTCTGAGTATCACTAGAGGCAAGGATCACATCTAATTCTGCCCCCCGCACTGGAGAGTTATTGAGGATAATCCCTCGCACCTGTCCCGGTACTAGGCGGAGTCGAATTCCCACCAAATTCAGGTTATCAAACTCCCTTGTGACTCGTTGAATAAACTGTGTGGCATTACTTCCCGGTTTCAGGGTGATATTCACCGAGCTTCTGAGGACGTTATCCGTAGCATTAGAGGCAAAGATAAACCCGCCCACGGTGCTAAAGGCGTAGTCTACCTCTGGTTGTTGTAAAAGAATTTCATCTACAAGGCGCATTACTTGGCGATTGGTCTCTAGGACGGTTCCCGGTGGAAACTGAGCGAAAAGGTTAACTTGTCCCGTATTAATCCGAGGGAGTACTTCTTGGCGCACTTGGGTCAGCATAAAAATACTGCTGCCTCCCAATAACAGAAAGACAGAAATAAGCACCATGACCCGGCGGCGGAGGACATTTCCCAAAAATAGCCCGTATCTGTTGGTAAGGCTTAAAAATTGTTCCTGAAATCTTCTAACCAACCAAAAATTCCCGGCTCCACTAGACCAAGGAATCGCAAAGAGACGAGCAGTTAACGTTGGCACGAAGGTTAATGCAAGCACCAAGGAAATTGCGGTAGCAAAGGTAATAGTCAGAATGAGTTCATTGAATAGGAGGGAGAAAAATCCACCGACTAGGAGAAAGGGAACAACAGATACGAGGTTGGTGGCACTGGAAGCGATCATGGCTGATTCTACTTCTTGGACACTGACGATCGATTGCTCAATACACTCTTCGGAAGATAGTTTTTTTGCTGAGTTATTTCCTAGTCCGACGGTAATGTTTTCTAAAATTACGACGCTGGCATCTACCACCTGACCAACTCCTAGGGCTAGACCACCTAGACTAAAGACGTTCAGGGAAAGGTTAAAGAATTTCATCAGGATAAAAGCCCCGATCGTACACAGCGGAATGGTCAACACAATCACGATCGTCTGCCGGATGGAACCAAGGAACATAAATACAGCGATCGCCGCCAACACAGAGCCAGAAATCCCAGCGGTAGTTAAGTTGGCAAGGGAACTCTTAATAAATACCGCATCATTGAGGGTGGGTAATAACTGCACATCTTCAGGGATCAGTCCCGTATCCCGGAGTTCGCTAATCCGTTTTTCTATACCTTCTACTACCTGCACTGTATTTGCTTCTGGCTGTTTCTGAACACTGACTTTTAGAGCTGGTTCACCATTGAGAAATACGCCGATTCTTCTTTTTTCTGTGCCATCGACGATTTCAGCAAAATCTCGCAGATAAATACGTCCTTGGGCGGCGACCCCATTTTCACTACGGACGGGGAAGGAAACCTGATTAAGTTCTTCAGCGCTGGTAAATCGACCTTGGGTTCTGGTCAAGGGTTCAGCA
>JAIMKT010000047.1:0-23488 GCA_020692245.1 Microcoleus sp. GA_180221_E-2-1-MAG-45_12 | reverse complement strand
CATCTATATTTCTTTGGCGGAGAGCCGTGAGGACTTCATCAAGGGAAACTCCAGAACTGCGGAGGCGATCGAAGTCTACATTTACTTGAATTTCTTCCCGCACCCCCCCGGAAACCCCCACAGAAGCAACTCCCGGCACCAAGGTCAGCTCTCGCCCCAAATCTTGGTCTGCAAACACCCGTAGCTCTGTATCGTTTAAGCTTTCGGACCGGAGGGCAAACTCATATACTGGAAGTTGGGAAGGGTCTACCTTAAAGAGTCTA
Source organism: Microcoleus sp. GA_180221_E-2-1-MAG-45_12 (assembly GCA_020692245.1). Classification (GTDB taxonomy): domain Bacteria; phylum Cyanobacteriota; class Cyanobacteriia; order Cyanobacteriales; family JAAUUE01; genus JAAUUE01. Next base: position 23,225 of record JAIMKT010000047.1, on the reverse strand, counting down.
GGTTGACCAACGGTATCAGGGAGACTGCCCCGCGCTCGGTTGATAGTCGCTGTAGCATCATTGAGGGCTTGGTCAATATTGGCTCCCGGCTGAAAGTATAAATCTACACTGACTCGTCCTTCCCTGGTTTGGGAATAAACTTGGGTGACACCTTCGGTGGCTCGGAGGGCAGATTCGAGGGGGCGAGTGATCTCATCAATGGCGACTTCCGGTGAAATTCCCGGTGCATCTATGTTTACACCAATCCGAGGATAGGTAATACTGGGGAGTAAATCTACAGGCAACTGGGTGAGAAAGTATCCTCCCAGCACAACCAAGGTGACAGTCAGGACTAGGGTGGCAATGTGTTGACGAATGGCGACGGCGCTTAAACTAAATCCTTGGTTTTTCTGCATAGAATTTCCTGTAGAGTTTCTTGTATGGCGATCGCCAAAGTCCCTAGTAGGTTCTGGGCGATTTGGTTCGCTCTGTTTTCATGTATTTCTCATTTGTGAAAGTATCTAGGAAGGAAGACTAGGAACGCTGCCCAGACTCGGAAAAGAAAAAGTGTGTGGTTTGGAAGGCATTTCTTTTCTTTTTAGTTTAGCAATTCTTTAAGAAAATCCACAAAAATTCATAATAAAAAAATAGTAAGCCAAAATTCGACTAATTTTTAGTAAATTAGCTTGTTAGATGGTTGAGAAAGAAAGATAGTTCCCTAACTGGGTAAAGTAATGCCGAAATGTTCTTGGAGTAGATCTGAAAATTCCTGCTCGTCAGCGATCGGGTACACCTGTTTATCGGTGGCGGTTACAATAGTCAACTCTTGATCTCGGAGGGTGATTCTCCCTTCTTCGGTAGCTTTGGTGCAGAGACGACCCTTAGTAAAAATTGAATCGGGGGAAGTTTGTTGATACAGACACAGATTCTTAAAATCTTCTAGTTTTCTGGGTTCGAGGGTAAATAGGTACAAAGCTCGCTCCCGTTGTTCTAGTTTGGGGCGTTGCAAAAGAATCCAATAACCCGCTTCCTCGGCAACTAGGCGGTAGGCATTTCTGACTTGTTCGGACACTGGACCAAAGCCGATCGGCTCCCGAAAAGAATCCCCAAACCCAACATCCACCAGCCATGAGTAATCATCTACTTCCACCAACAAAGTTAGATGGGCAAAATCTGCCCCATAGCCCCCCGCCGGAATCGCCACCCTCGCCGATAACAAAGTCACCTGAAACCCCAACTCCTTGAGCAACTGGGCAAACAAACCATTCAGCTCGTAGCAAAAGCCGCCCCGGTGCTGATGGACAATTTTTTGGTAAAAACTATCTTGACTGAGGACGATCGACTTACCCAAAGAAATATCCAGATTCTCAAAGGGGACGGTTAGCATGTGCTGGTAATGGAGAGCTTTGAGGGTTTCGGAAGTGGGTTCGGTGCTGCCGTGGTAGTTGATCCGTTGCAAGTAGGCTCGGATATCAAACATGTTGCCCATGAATTTATTTTTGGTTTAACTATTTTTGGCGATCGAGCTTTGGAGAATTTGCAGATTTTCACGATTCAGGCTAATTTCTATCTCAGCATCAGGATTGACTATAGCTTGACGGCGCAGCTCTCCCAGAAACAGGGGCTGGGAAACTCCCGGTTCTGGATGGATAATTGTCCTAGCCCGCACCAACATACTGCTACTAGCACCCCCCAAACGTCCATAGGAGAAAAATTTGTCTGAGGCTTGTTGGAGAGTGGCTGTGAGTTGGGCTTCGGTGATTTCTGGAGCCACCGCAATTACTAGTTGATTGCCGCCATTGTCATATACCAAGGAAAATCTGGTTGATCCGGGGACGTACCCATGGCTAAAGGGAGCCAAACTCAGGGCAAATAATCCCCCCACCAGCACCCCCATAAACCCAGTGATTCCCACCAGCCGGAACCGAATCCCCCATTGGAAAAGAAAAGCCAGACCCGTCACCACCGCCGCCCCAAGGGTCGCGATCGCCATCCATTTGGTATAAATAAAAAAATCAGCAGTTGAAAGCATAATTAGGTAATTTTGAAGTTGGGCATTCTTATTGAGTAATTACATTGAACAAAATAATTTTAACCCCAGATCGACCCCTAACCAAAATTTCCATCTTCGCTAAATATGATAACCAGAAGCTGATTGGTGAACCGGGAGTTGAATTATAAACTTAGTTCCTTTACCCAGAGTAGAATCACAGATTAGCTTGCCCTGATGTTTTTCCACAATAATTTGATAGCTAATGGACATTCCCATGCCTGTACCTTTGCCTATTGGCTTAGTAGTAAAGAATGGTTCAAAAATTCTTGCTTGAGTGGCTTCAGAAATACCAGTTCCATTGTCAGCGATCGAAATTTCGATCCACTGTTCATTAATTATTTGAGTATGAATTAATATTTGTCTAGGGTAATGATTATTTTTCTCTCCGGGATTAATTTTATTGGAATTTTTATTATTTAAATCTTCTAGGGCATCAATAGCATTAACCAAAATGTTCATAAATACTTGATTAAGTTGTCCCGGATAGCAATTGATTTGAGGGAGAGATGCATAATTTTTAACCACAACAATTTCTGGTTTTCCTGCCTGAGCCTTGAGACGATGTTGTAAAATTAGTAAAGTACTTTCAATTCCTTCGTGAATATCTACTATCTTCAATTCTGATTCATCTAGACGAGAGAAATTGCGGAGAGATAAAACAATATTCCGAATTCGATCGGTGCCTATACTCATAGACTTGAAAATTTTTTGTAAATCTGTTTCCAAAAACTCTAAGTCAACTTCCTCTGCTAGAGCAGCAATCACTGGATCACTAGGCGGATGATGTTGTTCATAAAGTTTGATCATCCTCAATAAGTCTTGAGTATACTGCTCTACATAATTAAGATTTCCATGAATAAAATTCACTGGATTATTGATTTCATGGGCAACACCTGCAACTAATACTCCCAAGCTAGACATTTTTTCTTGTTGGACTAATTGACTTTGAGTTTGCTGTAAATTTTGGAGAGTTTTTTCTAGTTGTTCTGTTCGTTCCACTACTCGCTCTTCTAATACATAATTTAGTTGTTGAATATTTTTTTCAGCTTGCCTCCGTAAGTGCATTTCATCATGAATTAAGCGGTAAACCCAACCAAAAATAAGTAAGTTGAACCCAACTCCCCCCATAAAAGCTATGATAGATGCTTGTAAATTATTGGCTGCTTCTTGCTGTCTCTGAAATAATACGGCTCGTTCTTGAGCATCCATATTTTTAGCAATCTGCTGAATTTGTTCAGTAAGACTTACGCCTTGATTTTGTCTAATTGTTACCATTGCTGCCTCCAAACCTTGACTACTCCACAAGTTAATTGTTTGGTTCATTTGGGCTAGGCGGCTATTAGTTAAAGTTTTTAGAAGTTCGAGCTGGCTTTTTTTCTCTGGTTCTTCGGCTAGGAGACGGTGCAGGATATCGAAGTTGTAGTCAAAATCGAGCAAAGTACTGGTATAGGTATCAAGATATTTATTTTCTCCTGTGAGAATATAACCTTGCTGACCATTTTCTGCTTTAGTTAGGTTATTAATCACATCACCTAGACGATCGATGGTTTCTACTTTTTCTTGCACGCTGTCATTCACTGCTAGAGTGCGGAGAATACTCCAAAAAGCCAGCCCACTAACAGAAACTGATAGCAAGGCGGCTGTCCCTAATCCTATTCCTACTCTCAGGAAAAATCGATAATTAATTTGCATAGAACAAGATTGTTACTAGATTAAGAAGCTGAAGATGACGGCAGGGCAATAAAACCATGTTTTTTAAATATGGGTAGAGCTTTGTCACTGGCTAGAAATTTGAGCAATTCCTTTGCAGCTAAGGGATGCTGACTATTTTTCAATACTGCTGCTCTAGTAATAATTGGGGTGTAGGAGTTAGAGGGAGCGATCGCCACGACTTTGACTTTCTGAGATAGCTTGGCTTCAGGCAAGAAAACAATCCCCGCGTCTGCTTCCTTGGTCTCCACAGCTTTAAGTATTTCTCGTACCTCTACATTTGCCCACACTGCTTTAGATTGAACCTGTGACCAAATCCCTAAATTGCTTAAAATCTCTTTAGTATATTGTCCTGCACCCAGTCTCTCGGTTCCCATAGCCACTGTTTTGAGGCGATCGCTGGTTAAATCCTTAAAATCGGCGATCGCTAAATCAGAATCCGCAGGTACAACTAATACCATTTGTGCACCAACCAAATTTGTCCGAGTTTCTGATAACAACAATCCTTTTTTATCTAATTCATCCATTGATTTTTTGGAGCTAAGAAGAATGATATCAAAAGGTTCTTTCTTCTCAATTCGTTCTTGAAGAGCTGTCGCTCCAGAGAAAGTATAATTAATAGTAATATTTGGCTTTTCTTGTCTGTATTCTTTTGCTAATTCTGCCAAGGCTTCCCGTGCTTGAGGACCAGAGGCAAAGTTGAGAGAAACAGCTTCAGATGATGGTTGTGGGGTGCAGCTTGCTAGCCAAATACAACAAATAGCTGTAAAAATAAGCAATGTCAAGAAACGTAAAAAATGTAGTGTTTTTGTCATTTTATTTGGAACAACAGGGTGGTTATAAACATTCTATCTACAAAATTCTCAAAAAACAAAAACTTTAATTACACTAGACAAACTTGAGTTGAATAAGATATTAATTGCCTTATTAGTGATTGCTTATCATAAATGTAAATATAAAACAATCTAGACGTATACATGATTTGTAAAAAAAACATGAAAATATGAAAAAGAAGTTAAGAGACAACGATTTGATCCGCTAACTTGACCTTCTAAATGGATAGGTATTGATTCTACGCACGTAGATTAGACGCTCCACCAATTTTCCTAACCGCTCAGGGGAGCTTCGGTAATTGAAGACGTTTAGCGATACTCCGATGTTCAGCAATGCTCAGTCGAGCCGTTGCAGTTATCACAAAATCTATCTCCGTAGATTGATATAATCCCGAAATGTCTGTTAGTCCACACTGGGGACTTGGCAAAGACTTCGACTGTATTGAATATTTGGGGGATTGGATTTGCTAAATATGCGATCGCCCCCAATAAACCCAGATTGCTAGATTGCCTTTTGTTCTCTAGCCCACTTTTCTAGGAAGATTGTCTCTACAGGCTTAAAGATTGCCGAATTTTCCGTGATTACGATTACAATAGAATTCAACTACTAGATTTAAAGTAGTGTGTAAACCTAAAAAAATATTTACCTAACCAAGAATTTTTGACCTTGAGCAACAAACCCACCCCTGTATTTGACAAAAAGCGACAACGGGATCTGCCCCAGATTAATGAACGCATCCGCTTTCCCAAAATTCGTGTCATCGACAGTGACGGCGGACAACTAGGCGTGATTACTCCCCAAGAGGCGATTCGCATTGCCGAAGAACAGGAACTTGATTTAGTCTTAGTGAGTGATAAGGCTGATCCTCCTGTCTGCCGAATCATGGACTACGGCAAGTACAAATTTGAACAAGAAAAGAAAGCACGGGAAGCCAAGAAAAAGCAGCACACCGCCGATGTTAAAGAGGTGAAGATGCGCTACAAAATTGAAGAACACGATTATCAAGTCCGAGTAAATCAGGCCAAGCGGTTCCTCGAAGCTGGAGATAAGGTCAAGGCGACCATTACTTTCCGGGGTAGAGAAATTCAGCACAGTGACTTGGCTGAGGATCTACTCAAGAAAATGGCGGGGGATTTGCAAGATTTTGCAGAATTGCAACAGGCTCCCAAGAAGGAAGGGCGGAATATGATGATGTTGCTTTCTCCCAAGGCGGCGACGACTACCGTTGCTCCCAAGACTGCGCCTAGTCCAGTTACTCCTCCCAAGCCTACGGCTCCTATAATTAAAGTAAGCTCTGACTAGCTTTGGCATGGTCGATCGAGGTGGAAATCTGGTAAATTGTCCAATACCTAAAGATACTTGAGGATGCTTGGGCAGATTTGGGCAGACCAGATAATTGGGGGACAAAGCATAGTGCAGTACGATGTCGGGCGTAGATGGGGAGCCGGAATACTCCAGTCTCTGAATATCCGCCCTGAAGAAGTGGAGCGGACTGCCTTGATGTTTGCCCTCTATGCCACTACCTCCATCGGGCTGCTGTGGCTAGAAAACACAACCTTGGCTCTGTTCCTAACTAACTATGGAACTAATTGGCTACCGATAATTTACGTGGCTAGCGCCTTACTAAGTAGTGGTTTGGGGCTGTTTTATTCTTGGCTAGAGAAGCAGTTACCCATGCGGCGGTTGCTGTTGTTTATCTCCCTGTTTATGGCGTTGCCGATGTTTTTATTTTGGCTGGGCTTGGGGACAACGGGGATATTTTTGTTGGTGACGGTGTTTATGCTCCGGCTCTGGGTAGATGTGACGGATATCCTCAAGAGCTTGAATACCTCGATCGCCGCCAACCAGTTATTTAATATTCGAGAAATCAAACGCACCTATCCACTGATTGCTAGTGGGGTATTGGTGGCAGAATTATTATCAGGATTTTCTCTGCCTCTGGTGATCGGGGCGGTGGGGATCAAGAATGTGATGTTTTTGTCGGGGGTGATCCTGCTGGTGGGGGCGGGGATCATGTTTTATCTCTGCCGCTATTATCAAAACTTCTTTCCGGCGGTGGCGCGGGGACGGGTGACAGTGGGGGATGCCAAGTATCATAAGGGCTGGCGATCGACCCAAGAACTCCGGGGTTATGTTCTGCCTCTATTGGTATTTTTTACCCTCGTGCAGGTGATTTTACTGTTGGTGGAATTTTTGTACCTGCAACAGGTGGAATCCCTGAATTTGGATGTAAGTTCGATCGCTAGCTTTTTGGCAATTTTAAGCGGGATTATTGGGCTATTTGAGCTTTTGGTGCAGTGGTTTATCTCTAGTCGCCTCATTGATAAATTGGGGGTTTTCATTGCTGCCATGCTCCTGCCCGGTTCTCTGCTCTTGGCAAGTGTCGTTACCTTTACCGGGTTAATCGGCAGTTTGAGCGGGGTAGTTATTATCAAAATCCTTGATGAGATCTTTCGCTACACGATCTTGGCAGGCATTGAACCGACCCTATTTCAGCCCCTGCCGGAGGGAATGCGGAACCGTTACCAAGCAAGGGTACAGGGGATTGTCCAGCCTGTGGCGATGGGAGTGACGGGAGTGGCTCTCTGGGGCAGTAATCTATTCCTAGAGCAGATGGGAGTACAGGGAGAATTTTACCTGTTGTTACTAGGGTTGATCTTGGCAAGTCTGGTTTGGTTGTACGCAACGTGGCGGATGCGATCGACCTACGTGAATCTTTTAGTTCAGAGTGCCGAGCAGGGCAGGTTAAGCACTTCTAATGTGGATTTGCGGGCGTGGAAACAAGCGATCCTCCAAGCCTTGGAACAACCCAACAATGAACGGGATCACCGCTCCTGTATTCAACTGCTTTGTCAAATAGATCCGACGGGGGTGGGTGATGTCTTGGCTCCCCTGTTGCCCAAGCTGCCCCCCAGATTGCAATACCAAAGCTTAGAAGCCATGCTCCGCTATCCCTCTGGTTATCTGCCCCAAGTGCGGGAACTGATCGATCGAGAAAATAACCGTCTCCCTGATCAAAAATCTGATCAAAAGCTCGATCGACCCTTATCCCCAGAAGTTTTAGCCCTAGCTCTCCGCTATCTCTGGTTAACTCAGCCCGATCCTAACCCTAATACTCTGACTGCTTACCTCGAACCCAGCCAACCCTCCACCATCCGAGCCACGGCAGCATCCTTAATGTTGCGTTGGGGAACCCCGTCCCAAAAATCTAGAGCCACGGATATTCTCCGGCGAATGCTCACGGATCCCCAAGAAAAAGAACGAATTATTGGCTGTCGAGCGCTCCGGGAAGCCACCTATCTCCAAGCTCTGCGGATTTATATTCCCCAGTTACTAGAAGATGAATCCCTACGGGTGCGGTGTGTCTTGCTAGATGTGATTGCCAGATTGCGTTTGGAAGAATATTATCCGGCACTGTTGCGGGGCTTGTATTACAAATCCACTAGGGAAGCGGCTCGACAGGCGTTAATTTCCATGGAAGATGAGGCGATCGCCCTGGTTCGATCGCTAGCAGCAGATACCCATAAGCCCCAGTTGGTGAGGTTTCAAGCTTGGGAAGTCATGGGGGGCATTGGCACACGGTTGGCAGTGGCGAGTTTGGTAGAGGAGTTGCTGACTAGTTGGGGCAGTACTCGGCAGCAAATTTTGAAAACCCTCTTGAAAGTACCGGGGGAATCGGGTATTGAAATGGTGTTGGATCAGTTGGGACGGAGTGGGGTCGAGCATTTGATCTATCAAGAGTTGCTATTTTTGGCTCAGGTTTATGGGGCGATCGCCGATCTGCTGGGGGATGAGTTGGAACTGCTCCGGCAATCTTTGCAAGATACGGTGGATGATATCCTCGATCGCTGTTTTTTGTTAATGAAATTCCTTTACCCTCCGGCGGCGATCCAAGCGGCAGCGTTTAACCTTGATTCTGAAGCTCGATCGAGTATTGCCCTCGGCATCGAAATCCTCGATAATACCCTCGATTTACCGACAAAACAGGTACTGCTCCGAGTTCTCGACCAGCACAGTATCCCCGAACGACTCCTCAGTCTCCAGCCCCTCCTGCCCTACAAGAAAATGTCTGCCCGCGATCGGGTGCATCACCTCCTAGAACTGAGATATTTCCTCTCGGATTGGTGTTTGGCTTGCTGTTTTCATGGAGCGAGGGCGGCTCGATGGCGGCTCAATTTGGACACAATTCTGCTATGTTTAAGGCATCCGGCGGGCTTAGTCCGGGAGGCGGTGTTGGCTTATGTGCAAGTAGCTGCGCCCCGTACCTGTCACTCTTTGATCCAAAGCCTTGACCCAGACCCAGACCCTTTAGTCGCCGCCCAGATCAGGCAGTTAATTGAATCTAGGGATTTTCACCATGCTGACTAGTGTTGAGCGCTTATTATTTGTGCGGGGTGTGCCGATTTTCCAAGAGTTACGGGATGATTTTTTGGTGCGATTGGCGGCGGTGATGGATGAGGTGGCTTTTCCGCCCAATCATCGGATTTTTACTGAAGGTGAGGAGGGGCGATCGCTCTATATTGTGGTTTCTGGGTTAGTGCGGGTACATATAAGTGATAGGGATTTAGCCCGGCTGCAACATGGGGCAACTTTTGGGGAAATGTCTTTGTTTGATGCGGAACCTCGATCGGCTTCGGTGACAACTCTCGCTCCCTGCGAATGTCTAATTCTCACCCAACTCCAACTCTATGATGCGATCGAAGAAACTCCCGGTGTAGCGATAAATATCATCCGGCTTCTCTCCCGGCGTATCCGTGAACTCAACAAAAAACTCAACACCTATGAACAACACAATTCCCATCACCCTCCATCCCTAACCAAAAATATCATCCTTACTCCCAGAGGTTAAAGATTAACTATTTAGACCATCCTCGATTTGGAAAAGGGAGTTTGCTCGATCGTCCAAGGCTAAAGACCAGTTTTATGCAGTTCTGGAGAATATCAAGCTTTGATAACTTAGTGATAACTTGATGATTACTAGAGTAGTTTCGCCCCGAATCCCCAGCTTTGCTGCCATCTATGACAGGAATGCAAGAGAAAGAGGTCGCCCTAGCTCTAGTTATAGAAAGTTTCTACAGGCTGCCCTGGGGAGCGATGCCCCATTCATGCTTCAAAAATTCCCGGTACATGGTTTCTCTGACTAGCATCTGTTCGTACAGCTTTACTAGAAACTCTTGGGCTTGCTCGCGGCTCATGTGTTGTACTTGGCTTTCAAAAGAGCGCAGGCTAAATTTTTGCTCCAAGGACAGTTCAGAAGATTGAGACATAGGTAGCTCCTTGTTCAAAATAGAACGAAACTAGGGTTAGATGCTCTCTTGGGGAAGAGGGCGTGTACAGAGGTAAACAAAAGTAAACATAATGTAAACAATTTCTTTACCATCTATTACAAAGTGTAACAAATATTTGACAGAGTGACCACTGTTTTTTATAAAAATTGGTTTCGTGTCAACTTGGATTAGTTGTAACTCTCTGATACAGAATAAACTGCTCAAAATGAACAAATAGCCTAGTAGATCTACTGCAATCTTGCTTAAATCTCTACTAGGCTTGCTTTTGAAGGGTTTGATTAGGAAAGTTTATCGAGGTGCTGGGCTTTTCTTTTCAAATTTTGGTCATCAGGGCGATGTAAAGTACTTTCTTCACTGATATTTCTCTTCTAAGTAGTGAATATATTGCTCTGGGATATCTGTCTCAGGAACTTCAATTACTCCAACTAATTTGGTTATCCAAGAGTCTGGGATGTCTGTTGATGATGTTTGAGATGATGTTTGTAAGTCGTGTGTTTGCTTTTCTGCGGGATTTCGAGTTTCTTGTTGAATAGAAGTTAGCAAAGATTGTACAAGTTGCCAACGCTCTGGTAATGGCAGGTTGAGAGCTTGAGCTTGTAGGCGATCGATGTTCATATTTGGCAATAACTTACTTTGACTCATTTATTGCTTGTTGATGATTGACATAGGTGCGTAGGACGCTGTTAATGGTTGATTGATAGCCTTTACCTTGACTTTTGAACCAGTCAAGAATGTCACTGTCTAAACGAATAGATACCGCTTTCTTGGTAATAGGTCTGACCATTTTGGCGTTTGCCCAAAAATGATCATCTAGCTCTGGGATATCTGAGGTATCAATCTCTTCATCGGGTATGTTTTGAATCTGTTCAATTCGTTCGGGCGATATAGTCATAGTATTGTCTCCTTTCTTTAGGTGTTGCTTTTCGAGCAGAAATAATGCGAATTTTCCCCTGTCGATTCGTGTGAACGACGGCAATAACTACAACATTCTGTATCTTGCCAATGCTGACTTCTCGACTTTCACTATAGTCAAGCTTGTTGCTAATGAAAGTAAACACTACTCCCAGAAAGATTTCTTGTGCTTCTTCAAAGCTAATACGGTGTTTTTGCTGGTTTTGTTGATTTTTAGTTTCATCCCATTCAAATTCCATTATCTTTGATATACGTTTTGTATATACAATAGCACACTTTGACTTTAAATTTTGGTCATCAGGGCGTTGAGGAGGTTTGTTTGTTTGCTAATAGCTGTATCAATTTGTTTTTCTAGGTTGTCGCAAAGGGTCATCAATTGGTTGATTTTGGCAACAATGCGATGTTGTTCGGCGAGGGGAGGTATGGGAATAGGACACCCTCTTAACTGAGTTTTGTTGATTGAAGCTAAATTCGTTGTTTGTTTGGATGCATTTGCAAAATAAGCTCTGGCAACACTTGAATTTAAATACTTTTCGAGCCATTTCTCATTTTGCTTTGAAAGTAAGCATCTCGCTTTAAAAATATGATTTTGGTGAACACAGTGAGGAATTTCGTTATTCCAAATTGTAGCTCGACCAACTTTATCCCAATCTCCTCCTTCAGTTATCAATAAATCTCGTTTTTTTAATTCAAATCTTTCTATTTCATCCTTGGCTATCTCAATAACTTTAATTACATCTAAATCAAGGTAACTACGCTGAACATTTGCAACACGGAGGTATGGAAGAAGGACTATTTCCTTTCCGTTTAGTTTTCGACCTTTAGTAACACCACTACTAATTTCAACAATATCTTCAAACTTCACCCATTGCCACCCTATAGGTAGTACATAAGGCATCTCTCTAATATCAGGGAGTAGGGTTTGATATTTTATCTTTCCTTCCTTAATTAACCTATTTTTTTCTGCCTCAATTTCCTTCAATAATTCACTGGCGGGTCGATCGAGCGGGTCTTGGGGGACTAGTTTACCCATGACGGCTAGTTGGAGGATGGCTTTGCGTAATTCAGTTAGGTTTGCTTTGGTTGAATAGAGTTCGCTGAAGTGTTGGGTGAGGAATTGCCATGCGGTGTTGAAGTCGTTCTGCTCTGTGGCTTTGAGTAGTCGATCGAGGGCAGCAGTATGGACGGTAATTTGTTTTTGGGTGCGATCGCTCCGCAGCTTTTCCAGTTCATCACATCGCCCCATCAATTTATCAATCTTGGCAACAATCCGGCGTTGTTCTGCAAGTGGTGGAAGGGGAAACATAAATTCCCTCATTGACTTTAATGAGACATTTTTTATCGTTGATCCAGTTGCAGATGCAAATGCATATTCAAGAAAATATTTGCTGTTGAGTAATCGTTTTGTAAATTGCTTATCGATTTGTTCAAATAAGTTAAAGTAACAAGCACTTTTTCCAAGAATTACCCTTTCATTATTGTAGAAAGCAACGTTGCCTATTGTGCCATTAATTGAAACTAAAACTGTTCGAGAGTTCAGTTCTTTCTTATATTTCTGATATTCATTAATCGAAACTTTTTTCGTATTTTCCTTAACTTCAATTACTCCATCTGAAAGATTATTTCCGTTAATGAAAAAATAATCTCCAGTCTCGTCATAAATAGGAGTGCCATGAATTCCATCACCTAATAAAAATATGATTTCCCCCAACCGTGACCACTCCCAACCCTTCGGTAAATCATAGGTCACTTCATCAGGCTTAATTTCTGGTAGAGGCTTAGATTGTTTAATTTTGCCTTCCTTAACTAATCTTTCCTTCTCCTTTTCAATCTCCTGCAACAACTCCCTAGCAGGTTGATCATTTGAGTCTTGTGGTACTAACTTCCCCTGCATCGCCAGCGACAAAATCAACTCCCGTAACTTCTTAATCCCATCCGGGGCAGCAAAAGCCACATCAAAATATTTTTCTAAAAGTTCGCTTATATTCATCAAAATTTGTCAAATCAAAACTCAATCAATAATTAACTTAAGAACTGCAACCACCCGATCTACAAACTGCGCTGCTAGTATTTCTTCCGTATCTTGCCACCAGCGATCGCTTAAATCTAGTGTTCGCACCTGCTCCGCAATCACCGATCCTTTAACTCGATACCCTTCAGGAATTGGAATTAAAGTTTGAATATTTGGTTTAACTGTACTCGTAATTGGTGACACAATCACCAGACCATTTCGCACCTGATTAAATAGCATATTACTCAAAACTAAACAAGGACGAGCATTTCCCCTTTGTTCCCTGCCCTGAGTTGGGTTAAGGTTAATCCGAATCACCGCCCCTCGCTCTAGCAAAGACACCTGACTCATAAAAGCTCTTGACCAACAGGTGTACCTTTAACAAAATCTTGCACATCATCAGGATAAGTAAAATCGGTTGGAATCGTTGCCAATAGAGACTGAAGACTAGTAGGGCTAGACTTTTTCCGAATCATCAGTCCCGATTCAATTTCCAAAATTTCCACAATCGAATTTTCATCTAAGCCATAACTCACCGCCAACTTATGCGGAATGCGTAAACCTAAACTATTTCCCCACTTTTTTAACTCTAGTTCCATCGCTACCCATCCTTAGATTATACAAAGTATAATTATACTGCATATTCACGATCGACAATTATCCCTTCCCCTGCTGTAAAGCATTGACCAGTTCTTGCTTTAGCGCATTTTGAGCCGCCTGCATTTGTTGAGTAACTTCCAAATATGCCGCCATCAACTCCTCCGGATCCCCATGATTAATTTTCACCTCGTGGGGATTTTTGCAATCGAGATTATAATTCCGGGCAGCGATTTCCTGCGCCGACACCTTCCATGCATACTCATTTACCCTGCGCCCCTTCCGGTCTGCCCCGCCCCACCATTCCTTCTCTCGATCGAACTCCTGAATCATCAACGGCTTAGATCGAGAATAGGACTTGTAACCCTCAGGATAGGGATGCTCAAAAAACCACACCTCCTCCGTCTTAGTTCCCTTTTCAAAAAAGAGAATATTCGTATTAATGCTGGTGTAGGGACTAAAAACCCCCTTCGGCAACCGCACGATCGTATGTAGATTAAACTCCTCCAGCAACTCCCGTTTCAGCGTTGTTTTCACCTCCTCCCCAAACAAAAACCCATCCGGCAACACGACAGCAGCCCGCCCCGTATGCGGTTTCAGCAAGTGCATAATCAACGCCATAAACAGATCAATAGTTATTTGTATATTGCGTAAATTATATAGACTTTGATAACAAGGAGCTTAAGCCCCTTGCCTGTCCTCAGCACAATGGCGATCACTATAGTTAGAAGTTTTGCCTAGTTGATTCAAAGAAATTCAAGTCAATCAAAGAAATTCTCCGAGAGGATTTGCTTAATCTCGTAGGGGCAAGTTTCGGGAAATAGATTTAGCCCTGTCTCTCGTTCAGCAGCAATAATCGCAAGACCATAGATTTTACCAAGGCGTTGGCTCAAATAGGGCTGGAGACTAGGATTATCTTCAAGGAGATTATGGACACGCAAACGCTGTTCTCTAATCGTTAGTTGCCAACTCCGCGATCGCAAATTTGGTTGATATTGCCATTTGAGCAAGTGCATGATCAGAACTTCGAGGCGACTTTCCAAGGCTCTTTTTTCAGAACGTCCCATATCTTCCAGTTCTTCAGCAATCTGTTCAATGTCTAGCCCGTCAAACTGTCCTCCACGCAAGAGTTGGGCTTGATTTTGTGTCCATGCGTAAAAGTCGTGATCGTAGGCGGGGGTCATGGCAATTAACGAAAATTATATTATCGTATCAAAACAACTCTGATTGAGAGAAAATAATGCTTTCTTTTTCCGATCGCTTGAAGGTGATGTCACCAAGGCTGAGGTCAAGATATTGGGGTTTCTTAGCGCCGGAAAGGAGGTCTTCGATCGAGAAAATTTGTACACGAGGATAATCTTGCCCATTGGCAGCCCGATAAAAACCCGCCTTGGTTGCTTCGGTGATCATAGCTTTAGTAGGTGGAGCCAGAGTTACAAAAAAACCTAAATCTGCTTTATTAGTTTGCATTGTCCCAATGAGATCCCGCACCATTGCTACATTCACATTCTCACCCCCCTTGACTGAAACAATGATTTTTCGTTTGATTTCTCGCTTTTTTTCATCAAGGTCAGAAATATAACGCAAGCCATCAATCCCGCCATCTGCGCCTTTCTTTTTGCCTTGGTAGGGTGGCACTTTGACGAGGGAGCAAGCCCACCATTGAAATTGATACTTATCTCGTTTGGCAAGGTCTTTGGCACTGGCAAAATCTTTGGGTGTGCCGAATACTTCAAATTCAATTTTGGGGAAGGCAGAAATAAGGCGAATTTCGATTAGGGAAATGGCTAAATGAGTAATATCAATACCAATCCAGTTCCGGTTCAGTTTTTGGGCAGCATGAAGGGCTGTACCACATCCGCAAAATGGATCAAGAACAATATCACCTTCATTAGAACTTGCTTGAATGATTCTTTCTAAAAGTGCTAAAGGTTTCTGTGTTGGATATCCTAAGCGTTCAGCAGCTTGTGCAGAAATTGGGGAAATGTCTACAACAACATCTTGTATAGGGACACCTGACATATCTTCTAAATAACGCTTATATCTGGGTACACTACCCTTAGTTGACCAATAAATTCTTCCATGTTGATCTAGAAGGTCTAATTTTTGTTGAGTTGTTAAAGATTTAGATATCTCTTGATCAATAATTTGTTCTACTGCTTCCCTAGGAACTGCCCAATGTCTTCCTTTATCAGTAGGATTAATTCCTTTCCAAGACTCTCCAGACTCACCATATCTTACTCCTGCTGCTGTAAGGTCAGAAAGTGTAAATCTTCCTTTTTTATCTTGATTACGATAGAACTTATCTAGATAGCTTTCATCATATTGAAGGTAAACAGGATTCCATTTATAATTATCTGTCTTTGTATAAAAAAGTATAATGTCATGGACTGGAGCAAATCTTTTCGCAGAACTATGGGCACTTGTTCTTTTCCAAATAATTTCATTTTTATATTTCTGAACACCAAAAATAGAATCCAAAATAACTTTCAAATAATGACTTGCTGTTGGATCGCAGTGTAAATAAAGACTGCCTGTAGGTTTAAGAACTCGATGAAGTTCTACTAGACGAATAGCCATCATTACCAAATAAGCCGATAGATCGTTATGCCCCAAACGCCGCACTAATAGATCCAACAACTCTGCCAAATCACCATTCACACTATACAAAGCCTGTAAAGTCCTCGCCGACTCATCGCTCCAATGCCATGTATCCTCAAAAGCTGTAATTTGGGCTTGGGGTGGTGTATCCCCCGATTTACGACCACCAAAAATCACGTTGTAGTCAGAATTGGAGTTAAACGGCGGATCAAGATAGATCAAGTCGACACTTTCTGTGGCAATACTTTCCCGCAGAACTTCTAGGTTATCCCCAAAATATAGACGTTTCATCAAATTTCAAGTAGTTTTGAACCATCTTATCAAAAGGAATGGCAGAAAAGTTAGGGGGCATAAAATCGATCGCCCACCCGGAGGATACCACTAGAGAGAATCTTGGCTTTGGGTATAATATTCTTCCTTGACGATCTCAAAGCCCCGGTGTTGATAATTTGCCAAGGCATGGGGATGATCCAAGGAACAGGTATGGAGCCAGACTCTTTTGGGTTGTGGAGGTTGGAGTTTCCAGGCCTGCTCGATCGCCAAAGTTAGCAGAGATTTGCCTAAACCTTGACCAATAAACTCTGGGAGTAAGCCTAAATAGACGATTTCCACAGAGGGATCAAGGGGATCAAGATATTGCTTCAATTCAAAAAATCCGGCAGGATTCCCGCCCACCGTTAAAACCCAGATACTAATTTCTGGCTGGTTCAGGTGGTGTTGAGTTTGGGACGGCGACCAAATTAATCGATCGAACCAATGGTAATCTTTGCCAACTTCGGTGTAGAGATAGCGATAGAAAGAAGCCCTACAAGGGTTGACTAAACTCAGGGCTACTCCCGATGGCAAAGTAACTGGCTGAAATATTGGAGGAGATCGCATTTCTAGGTAGGTGCGCTTGATTGTGACAAGCTGATGAGATGGTGACATGGTTTTAACCCTAACTAGGGACTAATTCCTGTTGATGGTAGAGGCGATAATAATATCCCTGCAACTTCATTAACTGCTCATGGTTGCCCTGCTCTGCCACCTTCCCCTGCTCCATCACTACGATTAGATCCGCATTTCTCACCGTACTGAGACGATGGGTGATAAAAAATACCGTCCGTCCCTGAAAACCAAGGGCAAGATTGTTCGATAACTGGCGTTCTGTTTCGTAATCTAGGGCGCTGGTGGCTTCGTCCAGAATTAATAAGCGGGGATTTTGGAGGATTGTCCGGGCGATCGCAATCCGTTGGCGTTGTCCCCCCGAAAGTGCACCTCCTCGTTCCCCAACTCTAGTGTTGTAGCCATTGGGCAGTTTCATAATAAAATCGTGAGCCACGGCAATTTTCGCAGCCATGATCATTTCTTCTACCGTGGCATCGGGATTGGTCAGGGTAATATTTTCCTGAATCGTCCCATCAAACAACAGAGTATCTTGAGGCACAATCCCCACCTGCTGCCGGAGAGAATACAGTTCTACCTTGGTGACATCGTAGTTATCAATGAGGATTTGTCCCGCTTGAGGTTCGTAGAGCCGGGGAACCAACTTCATCATCGTACTTTTCCCAGAGCCACTCTGCCCCACAATCCCTACAAAGGAACCCGCCGGAAAATTAAGGCTGACATTATCCAGTTGCAGGAGTGCCATGGCTTGCTGCTTGTAGGAAAAGGACACATTCACAAAGGTAACTTCGCCCTTGATAATCGGCATAGGGATATTGGTGCGATCGCTCTCCTCGGCTTCTTGGGGAGAATCAAGAATATCGGCGAGTCTTTCCAAAGATAGAGCAGTTTCTTGGAAGTTTTGCCAGAGTTGAGTTAAGCGCAACAGGGGACTGGTGACATAGCCCGCAATAATTCGGAAAGCAATCAATTGACCCAAAGTTAAATCTCCCTGCAAAGTCAGGTAAGCCCCCGCCCAGAGGACAATTAAACCCGATAGTTGGTTCAAGAAATTACTGGCTGAACTAGCGGCGGTGTAGGTTTTAACGGTTTCAAACCCGGAGGCAATGTAACGGTTGTAGTCTTTCTGCCACTGCCAACGAGAACGCAGTTCAATATTTTGAGCCTTCACCGTTTGAATCCCTGACAGAATTTCTACTAAGTGAGATTGAGTCACGGCATTATCTTCGGCTTTGCGGCGTAACTGACTACGGACGATCGGCGAAGTAATCCAAGTCAGGGCAATGAATAGGGGAATAGTTACCAGCGCCACTAGGGTTAACTGCCAACTATAGATGATCATCACCACAATATAAATTACCGAAAATATCGAATCTAACACCACCGTTAAGGCAGTACTAGTCAAAAAAGTCCGAATATTCTCTAGCTCATTGATTCTGGTAGCCAATTCCCCCACCGGACGACGTTCAAAGTAGCGCAGGGGTAAGCGGAGGAGATGATCAATGATGGCAGTGCCGAGGGTGACATCGATGCGATTAGTAGTATCTACAAATAGGTAAGTGCGGAGGCTGGAGAGGATCGCCTCAAAAAACGCCACGATCAGCAGGAAAAATCCCAAGGTATTCAAGGTATCTAAGCTACCCTGCACCAAGACTTTATCAATGATCAACTGCACAATCAGGGGATTTGCCAAGCCAAAGAGCTGCACAAAGAAACTGGCGATTAAAACTTCACTGAGAACCCGGCGGTAGCGATAGACCGAGGGCAAGAACCAACTGAGGGAAAATCTTTTTTGAGGAGCATCGGGAGTGGGCTGCAAGGTGAGGAATAAACCCCGATCGCCCCACTGGTGGAGAAAATCCTTAAAGCTAATTTGCCGAATCCCAGTTTCTGGAATCCCTAGCACTACTCCTTGAGAACTAACCGCATAGACGATCGCCACCTGTTCCTGCCAATTGATCAGGGCGGGAGTTTGCAAACGGTTCAGGGTCGAAGAAGGCAGGTTAATTAAGCCCGGATTTAAACCAATCAGTTCCGCCACAGCGCCGCAGGTTTGCAGGGAAAGATTCCCCGTCCGCTTTTGTTGATTATCTAGCACCCGCCGGATCACTTCCTTCCGTAGAGGCAGCTTAAAATATTCCCCCAGCATTTGGAAACACGCCAGCGCCGAACCCACCTGCCCCCGCCCATAAACGTAAGGATAGGGATCATTCGAGGGAGCCTGAAAATTTTGAGGAGAAGCTAAAGCAGAAATCCGCCGTTCCGCTAGGGGAGCCGGGGCTTGGTTGATCACAAAGCGGTTTGGCAGTCCCACCACCCGGAGTCTTTGCTCGGCATTGAGAGTTAATTCCTTTTGCTGCTTGGGGTTGATCTGCGTACCGAGGGGAAACTGTTTTAATCTTCCCCCACTCACAAACCATTGATAATCTTTTTCCCACAAACTCAAATTATTCGCCCCCGGCTCTAGGTAACGAACTTTGGCCTGATGGGCAGCAGCAGCAGCAATCTCCCCCAGATTCTCCACACTGCCATTCACAATCCCCAACAGATCAAAAGCTTCCATCAGTTCACAGTGATCTTGCCAGTAGGCAGCAAATTCTGGTTCCTGCTCTAGTAACCGAGTGAAATTTACGGCAGGCAGGGCAATACAGGTGGTATCCGTAGCGGCGATCGCCACCTCTGTGGGTACTTGGCGGACAAGACTAATTCCCCCCAAAATATCTCCCGGTTGCAGGACTTGCAGGGTCATGGATACCTTCGTGGCGGGATCGTAGCCCAAAAGTTGCGCCTTCCCTTGGTAGATAATCACCAAATGCTCTGGTAACTGCTCCTTAACCAAGATGGCTTGACTAGTCCGGTAATACCAAGGCTGAAAGAGTTGAGATATTTCTTCGAGCTTGATGGGAGACAAGGATTGAAATAGCTTCATCCGTTGCAAAAATGCTAAAACCGCCGCCTGTTGTTCACTCATGATCTGATAAACATGACCTAATAAATCTTTAGTACCAAAATCCCTATTACAGCTTTGTTAATTAACTGCAACTGCCTATTATTTGTATCTTAATCAACACCACCCTGATAATTTACCCAATTACATCTACAGGCTCCTATTGTCCCATTCTTAGGAAGACTACAAATTTTAGATTCGGTAAAGTTTAATGGCACACATCACAAATTTAAGGTGAATTTTTAGTTGCATCATGGAGATTAAGATTTGAGGGATTATAAAGTCGAGGGATTATAAAGTAGAGGGTTCGATCGAGACCTAGGCTCAATTTTCTAGTAAAGTCATGACTCGCTTTTCTAAAAACTCTGGAGTAATACGGCTTTTGATTAGAAATTCCGTCTTGCCCAATTGCAGAATAACTTGCTCTTGGTTATTGAGTTCCTTGGCTGAGTAAATCAATAGAGGTAGGGCAGAAAACTGGGGCAAATGATCTCGTAGCCATTTCACCACCATATAACCATTAATACTAGGCATGGCTAGGTCAAGAATCAAGAGATCGGGCATAATTTGTTGGCAAAAATTGATAGCTTCACTGCCATTGACTGCGTGGATAGTTTCAAAGCCGTGGCGAGTAAAAGTAATCATCAGAATCCGAGCTAGGTCGAGGTCATCTTCCACAATCAAAATTAACTTATTGTTATTAGTATTATTTGTAGTTAACCAAGGTTGCTTTAGTTCGGAAGTGATGCTTTTTTTTTGATCAAGAGGTAGGGCGACAAAAAAAGTGCTACCTTGCCCCACGGTGCTTTCGGCCCAAATCTTACCCTCGTGCTGCTGAATAATGCTCTGGCAGATGGCTAAACCCAACCCAGTCCCCCCCTTTTGTCGAGAATCTGAGGCATCAACCTGTTGGAAACGACCAAAAATAGTCTGGAGTTTGTCTGGGGGGATTCCCCGTCCTTGGTCTTGGAAGGTAATCATCAAGCGGTTGGGATTTAGGGTTGTGTCGATCGAGGTTTCAATGGCGATCTCTGTCTGGGGAGGCGAAAACTTAATGGCATTGCCAAGCAGATTTGTAAAAGTTTGAATCAGTCGATCGGGGTCAGCCCGAATCTGCATAGCCAGAGTCTTGACCACCAACTTAACTTCTGCTTTCTCCGCCAGGGGTTGCACCACTTCTACTGCCTGCCGAACTAACTCCGCCACATTACAAGACTCCCTCAAAAAAGTAACTTTTCTGGCTTCAATTAGCTCCAAATCTAAAATATCGTTAATTAACCGCACCAGTCGATCGGTATTATTCACTGCAATCTCCAGCATCCGCTTGCCTTGGAGCGAAAGTTCTCCCAAGCGACCACTCAAAAGCAACCCCAGAGAACCCCGAATTGAAGTCAGAGGCGTACGCAGTTCATGGCTGACAGTAGAAACAAATTCATCTTTCAACGTTTCCACTTTTTTGAGGTCGGTGATATCTTGAGTTGTCCCGTAGAGGCGAGTGATTTTCCCTGTGGGATCAAATTCAGCTCTAGCTCGATTTTCAGTAATCCGCAGTTCGCCATCGGGACGGTAAATTTTTAGTTGTAAGTGATAAGGTTTCCCAGTTTCCATAGTCTGTTGCATAGACTGCTGGAGTAGTTCCCCATCTTCGATCGGATAGCAGCTAATAATCTCTGACAGAGGCGGAGCGAAAAGGGCTGGCTCCAAACCAAAGATATAAAATATTTCCCTTGACCAAAAGACCTGATCTATTTCTAAGTCATATTTCCAGTTGCCAATGTGGGCAATTTGTTGGGCTTCCAAGAGGGTTGCCTCACTTACCCGGAGTTGGGCATTCACCCGTTCTAGGTCAGCAGTGCGATCGAGTACCCGTCGTTCCAATTCTTCCTTGGCTTCCTGCAAAGAAACCTCTGCCCGGAGTCGATCGACAATTTCCTGCTGCAACTTGTGATTCATCACCTCTAGCTCTCTGGGACTGCGGAGGCTAAGAACTTTCGGAATAATTGGGATGAGGGCAATTCCTGTGTATAAGGAAATTCCGGCGGTACACAATTTCATGACTCCCGATGTCCAGTAGGTGGGATACCACAATGTCCAAATCTCTGTCAAATGAGTTGTGCCACAGGCAATAATAAAAGCTCCAAACAGCCAAAATATACTCTTAAAAGGTAAATCTGGACGTTTCCGGACAAAAAATATCAACGTTAGAGAAATTGCATAGTAAGCCAAGGCGATAAGCCCATCACCGGCAACATGCAGCCCCACCAGAGGCGTTTGCCACAGATAGCAGTGACCGTGGGGAATGTATTGAGAAGGCAATAAAAGCTCTTTGATTATTTCCAGCATTTTGCTCCCTCTCTACTACTGAATGATTCTGGGTTAACTATTTTTGTCCTTAATTTTATTAATATTAGCAAAATTCCCCCAGCTCGGAAGCCAGAGGAATACAACTTGACCTTGATTACTATTCACTATTATTTCTACCGTCTATGTCTAGTTACACTTTAAAGGAAAGGGTCATGCTACACCTTGAAGCTCGATGAAACCTAGCTATCCCTAGGCTGCTAGAGTAATAGTCTCTACTTGCAGTTGAGAAATCTCTGCAAAATCTAGTTGGCAGGATAACCTCTGAGATGGAACGATTCTGAGGATTCCTTGACGATAAAAAGTAACGCTCGGCATCGTAATTCTATACTCAGTATCAGGTCGATTGCCCTTCACGACTAGGGTTTCTTCGTCAAGGGTAATATGATGTCTTGGGTGATCGTAGGCAATCTTGAGGTAAGTATAGATTTCCGCCAGCCCCGTAACCGGATAAAAATCGATCAAATCTTTGAGGGTAATAGATTCCCAAAGATAAAGAGCACTTTCAATCTTTTCAGTCAATTTTTGGGTTAGGTCGATCATAACTTTGCATTCCAACGTGCTTTTTTTCTTTATTAGCTACTTTAGACGATAAAAGTGAAAAACTAGGGAAGACTAGAAAAAATCAAAGATTATGACAGCTTCTTGCCGCTTCACCTCAATATTTGACATTTGTTTACATGACTTACAACTCAGGTCATATACTATCCTATGAAATACTCAAAGTGGTGTTATTTAGAATACATAATTCCACATTTTGAATGATTTTAAGTAATGTTTATTTAATGTTTGTCTAATCCTTGTGTAACCCTTGTATAAGATGTTTTATTTGTATAAGAATGTAATATTTCTTCTGAATCTCTAGAGTATATTTGGACAAATCTCTAGGAAATTCAAGAACATGTTGATCAGCAAATAACTAGGAAAAATTATATTTAGTTAAAAATCAATCAAACCTTAAATCAAATTTTAATTAGATTTTATAGAGTTAGGGTTACGGGTTTTTGTTTACCAAAAATTTGGGTCTAAAGCCCCGTTCTTCAGAAC
>JAIMKT010000046.1 GCA_020692245.1 Microcoleus sp. GA_180221_E-2-1-MAG-45_12 | reverse complement strand
TCGACAAAACAAATTACTTTCGGGTTTTGCTGCTTGATTAATTGGACAATTTTGCCTACTTCTTCAATGGTCAAAGTCCGCCGCCATGCATAGCCGCACGATCGCTGAATGTACGCCATCTTGGTTTTACTACTTACTGCCGTGGCAATTTTATCCCAGTCTGGTTTGCCCTCCGCAGTCATGGGAACTTCTCGGTAAGAAATCCCAAATTCCATCAAGGAACCCTGTCCCTGCTCCCGCAAACCTACCACTTCTTCGAGGGTATCGTGGACAGCCCCCATCACCGATAGCATCTCATCCCCCGGACGCAACACCCCAAACAGAGCGCAGGTAATGGCATGGGTTCCCGACACAATCTGCGATCGAACTATCGCTGCCTCGGCTCCCACAATTTGTGCAAAGACTCGATCGAGGGTTTCCCGCCCAGAATCGCTATAGCCATAGCCACTCGCCCCAGCAAAATGTTGGGTTCCTACCCGTTGCTCTCGAAAAGCTGCCAAGACTTTTGCTAAATTACTCTTGACTGTATTATCAATTCCAGAAAAAATAGGTTGGAGGGCTTGAACGGCAGCTTGGACTAACTCTGAACTCATACTCGACATAATTTCTACCTGAATTTGCTTCTAATTTCCTTTTTAGGTTGGACTTGGTTGCTGGTAATTTTGCTTGTACTTTTTAGATGATTTGTTAAGATTTATAAAGCCAAATCTCGCAGCCACTCGTCTAGAATGTCTAAAATGAAGAAGTAAAGAGGTTTTTTCCAATCAGCTCGACAAAACCATAGACTAGGCAAAAAATACCAAATTTGATCATAGGTTATTAAATGACAATTGCAACATCAGCTAAATATCCCCTAAATTGGGTAAATATTACTTATTTTGGCTTAATTCATATAGGAGCCTTATTCGCCCTACTGCCCGGTAACTTTCGTTGGGATGGAGTTGCCCTCGTACTGCTGCTCCACTGGATTACTGGCGGTCTAGGAATTACCCTCGGTTGGCATCGATTAATCAGCCATCGCAGTTTTCAAACTCCCAAGTGGCTAGAATACTTCTTAGTTTTTTGTGGAGCCTTGACTTGTCAGGGAGGCGTAATTACTTGGGTTGGTCTTCACCGTCAACACCATGCCCACTCTGATCAAAATCTCGATCCCCACGATTCTAACCAAGGTTTCTGGTGGAGCCACATGGGATGGATGCTCCACGAAATTCCTGCTGAGGAGCAACTTCCTCGGTTTACCAAAGATATCAGCGATGATAAATTTTATCAGTTTTGCCAAAATTACTTTGTGCCAATTCAAATAGCTTTGGGGCTAGTTTTGTTTGCGATCGGCGGTTGGTCCTACGTGGTTTGGGGTATCTTCGTACGTCTAGTTGTGGTTTTCCATTGCACTTGGTTTGTCAACAGTGCCACCCATCGCTTTGGCTACCGGACTCATGACTCGAACGATAAATCTAGAAATTGCTGGTGGGTTGCGCTCCTGACCTACGGAGAAGGCTGGCACAATAACCATCATGCTTTTCAATACTCGGCTCGCCATGGCTTGGCTTGGTGGGAAATTGACCTAACTTGGATGACGATCCAGCTTTTACAAACCCTTGGATTAGCTCAAAAAGTCAAACTGCCGAACCTGCCAGAGTAGTCTTTAGTAATATACCTATGGTCTATTTTCTAGTCATCCCAACTATAGGTTAATTTATTAAAATTGATTTAACGTAAATATCTCCGTCAAGAGGCAATTTCTGGGCGGGGGTATTTTTTTGGGGTTGTTTAACGATCGAAAAAATTCACAGATCCATGGGGCAGAATCATTGACTTAATTAGTTGTTTGCGTAAAAATAAATCCATCGGTAGTCATACTGATTCATTAGGGACATCTACGCACTACGACCATGATCAAAAACTTAGTAAAATCAGCTCTCCAAACCGGGTGCTTGAGTGTTGCCTCCGAAGGTTTAATGCTCCAAGTTATCAACTGCAATGCCTATCAATCTCAAGATATCAAAGCCCTAACGGAACTCCAAGAAGCCGTAGACCTAGGGAAAGTCCAAAGGGAAGCCCACTGCCCTAGTCAAGAACTTTTGGGGTTGAGCTATATCTAAAACTACTAAATACATGCTTGGTAAATTTTTTCAAAAGCCTACTGCCGAAGATAGCGATCGCACTCCCCCCGGACAGTATCTCACCAAGGGTTTTCCGGTCTTGACCTATGGAGATACACCCCAGGTCGATCGAGCCACTTGGCAACTACGGGTATGGGGATTAGCTCAAGAAAAGATATTTACTTGGGAAGATATCATGAATCTGCCCCAGCATGAATTTACCGCCGATTTTCACTGTGTCACCCGATGGTCTCGCCTTGATGCTCAGTGGCAGGGAGTAAAAGTCATGGATTTGATGCAGTCGATCGACATTGATCCCAGGGCAGCCCACATCATGGAACACTGCTACGGCGGCTACACCACGAATATTGCCATTGGGGATTTCCTGCGAGAAGAAAATTTCTTTGCCCATACCCTTTTTGGTGAACCCCTGCCCCCAGATCACGGTGCGCCCCTCCGCTTAGTTGTGCCTCATCTCTATGCTTGGAAAAGTGCCAAATGGATTAACGGGCTGGAATTTCTCGCCGCAGAAAAGTTAGGCTTCTGGGAACGGAATGGCTATCATACTCGTGGGGAACCTTGGGCAGAAGAAAGGTACAGCAATTAATGGTATCTCTCATACCAAGTTCGATTATAGAGGTAGGGGCGCAAGGCTTGCGTCCAGAAAGTTTAAGCTGAAAATTACCTACAGATTTATCCCCACAGTCATGAGTCCCCTTGAAAAAGCCCAAGCCGAGTATGCTACTTTTATTGACCAGTTCCAAAGCGCAATCATTAGTACGGTGAATGCCCAAGGAGTTCCCAATGCCAGTTACACTCCCTGCATTATTGATGAAGCAAAAAATATTTATATCTTTGTGAGTGGGCTTTCTACGCATACAAAAAATCTCTACGAAAATCCCCTAGTTAGTATCTTGTTCATTGAAGATGAAGCTCAAACTAAACAAATTTTTGCGAGGCGGCGATTGACTTTTGATTGTGAGGCTAATCTCCTCGATCGAGATACAGAGCAATGGACAGAAATTGTCGATCGATTCCAAGCAAGATTTGGAGAAATTATTGTCATGTTGCGGAGTCTGCCAGATTTTCGGATTTTTCAACTTAGACCCACGAGTGGCAGATTCGTCCTTGGTTTTGGGGCTGCCTATGCTGTCGAAGGGGAGCAGCTTAATCAATTAACTCAGGTTACAGGTTAATTCGTTAACTTAAATACTTTGAATAGCAAGTTAGTATTTAGTTGATTAAAAATTAAATAACAGAGTTCGTATGTTGCAATTTCATCCCCCCGGATTTATCCAAAAAACAGTCAATACCTATCTGGGAAACATGGCATACTACACCCAAGATCGTGCTTTTTGGGGAGAAGTAAATAACTTGCCAACTATGCTGTTTTTGCACAACTTCGGGGGTGGAGCTTCTGCCTACGAATGGTCAAAGGTTTATCCAGCTTTTGCCGCAGAATATCGAATTTTAGCCCCGGATCTGCTGGGTTGGGGAGACTCCGATCGCCCCCAGCGCAACTATCAAATCGAAGATTACCTAAGCACAATTACCGAATTTATTGAACAGACTTGTGCCGAATCACCGATCAATATTATTGCCTCTTCTTTGACTGGGGCGATCGCTATCCGGTTAGCTATTCAGCATCCAGAACTATGTCAGAAATTATTTTTAGTTTGTCCATCGGGTTTTGCTGATTTTGGTCAGGATGCGGGTCGGAGATTGCCCAAGGGCTTAATTAGTCTGCCCATAGTTGATGATCTGCTCTATGGTCTGGGGGCGGAAAATGAATTGGCGGTGGAAAATTTTCTACGGAGTTTTTTGTTTAGGAATCCCGATAGACTCTCTCCAGAAATCATTGCTGCTTACCTGAGTTCTGCTCAAAAGCCCAATGGGAAATTTGCGGCGTTGGCTTTTTTGCGGGGAGATTTGTATTTTGATCTGAGCTTGTATCTGCGGCAACTACAAACCCCCACGATGATATTTTGGGGAGAAGAGGCTCAATTCACGGATATTAACCTAGGGCAGAGATTGGCAGGATTAAATCCGAGCGTCATTAAAAAATTCTGGCCGATCGCTTCCACGGGGATATTACCCCACCTCGAAACTCCCGCCGTATTTATCGGCTTACTCCAAAAATCCATAGCAATTTTGTCTGATTGATGGGATTCTTGCTTAAAAAGTCTTAAAATCTCAAGTATTTATTGGCGGGGCAAGTTACGAACAAAATCTCTAATTTCTTTGTAGGGTGAAGTAGCAACAATTCTTGTGTCTCCCGGTTTAATTGTTGTTGTATCTGGCAATTTATCATTAACAAACTCTTTGCGGACAATCACTGCCGGGATCGTATTATCAATCACATCAACTTCACACCGGACAATAAAAGCTGGAATCCTCTCTTGGGTTTTCTCCATGATATATTCTCCTTCTTCGATATTAAAACAATTGATTTGCACCACAGTCCCCACTTCAGCAACCGACTGGGCATACAATTCTCCTAAATCTGCCCGATCGGCCGGTAGAAACTCACTCTTATTCTCAGCCCGTTTATACACAAAAACTACTTTTCTCTTGACGTAGGGTTCTGCTACTTCTTCTACTGGCGGGGCGATCGCTGCAAATTTATCACTCTGGGACTCTAGTTCATCCAAAGCTTTTTTCTTGGTAAGGGCTTCTTCCTCTGCTTTGGCTTTCTGCTCTTTAGCAATTTTTTCTTGGGCGATCTCCTCTGGGGTTTGGCAACCAGTAAGTATAGTTAAACAAAGTAGGGGAGCAATGAGTAGGATCGATCAAGGAAATTTCATAGTTATCTAAAACCTAGTTATAAACTTGATTTAAATTACTGCTAGTTCCCTTGCCGATTTTTAGTAGGAAAGGAAACTATTTCAATAATAATTAGTTTATCTAGGCAGAGATAACGGAAAAATGTTAATAATGTTAATGGGGAATGTTAACAGCAAGAGTATCCAGCTTACCTAAACTCTTGAATTTTTCTTGAAATCTCAAAACTTAAGGGTTGTTCTGGGCAAAAGCTATCCCAGTTGAGTTAGAATGGTTGTATTAAGATTTATTACTACTCAATTACAAGCCAACTCAGATTTTTGTCGCAAATATTCTTTAAAAGAGAATTCAAGGTTGATAAAATTTCCGGTGTGGCTAAGTCACAGACTAGTTACTGACTAATCACTGAAACTAATCACTAAATTAAGGATTGAACACAATGGCTTACGAACTTCCAGCATTACCCTACGACTACAGCGCCCTAGAACCCTTCATCACGGCAAAAACCCTAGAATTTCATCACGACAAGCACCATGCTGCCTACGTCACCAACTATAACAACCTAGTTAAAGACACCCCCCTAGCGGATAAGTCCCTAGAAGCAGTCATCAAGGAAGTTTATGGTGATGCTAGCAAAGCTGGAATCTTTAACAACGGTGCTCAAGCTTGGAACCATACTTTTTACTGGAATTCCATCAAGCCCGGTGGCGGCGGCACACCTACAGGAGCCTTGGCTGACAAGATCAATGCTGACTTTGGTAGCTATGATCAATTCAAAGAAGCCTTCACCGCCGCAGCGACAACTCAATTTGGCAGTGGCTGGGCTTGGTTAGTCCTCGACAATGGCACTCTCAAAGTTACTAAAACCGGGAATGCCGAAAACCCGATCGCCCTCGGTCAAACTCCCCTCCTCACCCTCGATGTGTGGGAACATGCCTACTACTTGGATTACCAAAACAAGCGTCCAGTCTACATCAGCGATTTCCTGAATAGCCTAGTTAACTGGGATTTCGTGGCAGCAAACCTAGCAGCTGCTTAGATTCTGTAAATATTAATTGGGGAGGGGTAGGCAACTGCTCCTCTTTTTTTATTAGCGAATTTTAGTCAGCCTAGCAGATAAGGCAGGTTAACAGGGGATTAAATTTTTATGAATAGTGACAGTTTAGGTAAATATATTACTAGTACCGATGGTGCTGCCAAATCTTGGCTCTTAGTACAGTTACGCCTTAGTAAACTTCAGGAACGCAAAGCTGAGATTTCTGCCGAGGAATACTTACAGGAGTTGGCTGATATCCATAAAGACCTCATGAACTTGGGGGAGTGGTGGGTTGGTCAAGAGCAGGAAGTATTTTAGGGTTGCAGCTAATAAAACTGGCAAAATTGGTAGGACTATTTGGTTAGATAGGCAAGACTCAGAAAACCTTGGGCAAAATTCTATGACTCAATCTCAAAAAATCGCCACGAAAATTAATCTTCAGAATCCAGAGTATTACTTCAATCGGGAAATTAGTTGGCTGCAATTTAATAGCCGGGTTCTCCAAGAATCCCTCGATCCCCGTACCCCACTACTGGAAAGGCTGAAATTTTTGGCTATTTTTAGTAATAATCTCGATGAGTTCTTTATGGTACGCGTGGCGGTGATTAAAGAGCAGATAGAGGCAGGAGTCACGAAACTGAGCATAGATGGTTTAACCCCTGTGGAGCAGCTAGAAGCTATTAGCCAACACCTCCGCCCCCTAGTCCAGATTCAGCACCAACATTTTGAGCAGGAATTGCGCCAGCTACTTTTCAAGCAGGGCATCCAGATTATGGATTATGTGGATTTAAACCAAGAGCAGCGAGTTTATCTGCATCAATACTTTGAAGAGCAAATCTTCCCTGTCCTCACTCCCCTAGCGGTGGATCCTTCCCATCCCTTTCCCCACATTTCTAACTTGAGCTTAAATCTAGCAGTGGTGGTCAAAGATCCAGACACAGGTAAGGAAATGTTTGCCCGGATCAAAGTCCCCCGAAAATCCCTGCCCCGGTTTGTGAAGTTACCGACTACGATTTCGGAGGGTAGCAAAAAATCCAAAACCACCTTGTTTAGCTATGTGCCTCTGGAGCAGGTGATGGCGCACAATTTAGATTCTTTGTTTCCGGGATTGAATATTCAGGAGTACCACATATTTCGGGTGACTCGCAATGCTGATCTGGAAGTGGAAGAAGATGAGGCGGATGATCTATTGTTGGCGATCGAGCAGGAACTCAGAAAACGCCGGATGGGAGGCTCTGTTGTCCGTTTGGAACTCTACGCTTCTACCCCAGAAACAGTGCGATCGATGCTCCAAAGGGAACTAGAGCTAGAAGATCAGGATATCTACGCCGTAGAAGGCTTGCTGGGCTTGGGGGATCTCATGTCCCTGATGGAAATTCCCCTGCCAGAACTCAAGGATGCTCCTTGGACTGCTGTAATCCCACCCCGGCTCCGGGCTGACCAAGGTGAAGTTTCTCCAGACAAAGGGAATAGCGACTCTGGCAACTACAACGGGATGACGGATCTCTTATCTGATGGAGTTGATATCTTCAAAGTGATCCGTCAAGGGGATTTACTCCTACACCATCCCTACTACTCTTTTTCAGCAACAGTGCAGCGTTTTATTATCCAAGCTGCCCAAGATCCCGATGTTTTGGCGATTAAAATGACTCTTTACCGGACTTCGGGAGATTCCCCCATTCTTCAAGCTCTGATGACGGCGGCGGAACTGGGAAAACAGGTGGCGGTGTTGGTGGAACTAAAGGCAAGATTCGATGAAGAAAATAATATTAACTGGGCAAGGAAGCTAGAACAAACTGGGGTACATGTGGTGTATGGGTTAGCAGGACTCAAAACCCATTCCAAGGTGATGCTAGTCGTCCGCCGGGAACAGCAGAAAATTCGTCGCTATATGCACATCGGCACGGGGAATTACAATCCCAAAACCGCTAAACTCTACACAGATTTGGGCATTCTCACCTGCCGGGAAGAGTTGGGAGCCGACTTGACAGATTTGTTTAATTTCTTGACGGGCTATTCTCGCCAAAAATCCTACCGAAAATTATTAGTTGCTCCCGTGAGTCTCCGCGATCGAATGCTGGCTCTGATCCACCGAGAAACAGAACATTGCCGTCAGGGGGGCAGTGGCCGAATTGTTGCCAAGATGAATTCTCTGGTCGATCGAGAGGTGATTGCGGCTCTCTACGAGGCTTCTCTGGCGGGGGTAAAAATCGACCTGATCATCCGGGGT
Organism: Microcoleus sp. GA_180221_E-2-1-MAG-45_12; assembly: GCA_020692245.1. Lineage (GTDB taxonomy): Bacteria > Cyanobacteriota > Cyanobacteriia > Cyanobacteriales > JAAUUE01 > JAAUUE01. The sequence continues at coordinate 24,394 of JAIMKT010000046.1, read as the reverse complement.
ATCTGCTGCCTCAGACCGGGGGTGAAGGGGCTGAGTGAAAATATTAATGTGATGAGTGTGGTGGGGCGCTATCTGGAGCATTCCCGGATTTTTTACTTCCATAATATGGGGGCTGAGGAGGTCTATATTGGCAGTGCGGACTGGATGACCCGGAATCTCGATCGACGGGTGGAAGTGATCACCCCTGTGGATGATCCGGTGATCGCTAAGGATTTGCAGGAGATTTTGGGAATTATGCTGGCTGATAATCGTCAAGGCTGGGATCTCAAGCCCAATGGTGATTATAAGCAACGCCGCCCTACCAGTGGGGATCAAGAACAAAGTAGCCAAAACCTATTGATGGATATTGCAGTCGGAACTAATTAATACAGCACTTTTCTGGTTTGTGGATGACAGGCAAGGGGCTTAAGCCCCTTGTTATATGGAGAAAGCGTATCTTCATTTAGCTGAAAAACTCTGGATCTAACCAATTTAACCAATCTTGTGAGCCTTCTAACCTTGGCTGGTAAAACCCTTAGGAGAATCACCAGGGCGATCGAACTCACGCCTAAATATTTCTATAACTTTTGTTTAATCTAGTCCTCAGAGAGGAAAAAAATAGGCATAATAGCAGGGAGTTTTAGTTGTGAGGAATAGTGATGCGGCAGACGTTGGGTAAGCAAGAGAATATATTAAATCGACTGGGAGTTGAAGAGCATCCCCAGCAGGCGGAGTTTTTGCTATTGCGGCTCTTGGTTAGCCACTATCACCAGTCACTCGATGGCTCGACAATTTTCCAAGATATTTATGGTTACTTGCCCCAAAATAATCTAGAGCAGGCGATCGCCCTCAACATGGCAGGGATTCGGACTAAATATTTTCTAGAGCCGGAGCCAGAATTTAGCGACCTGCGGGGCTTTGGGCTGATGGGTATCTATCTACTTACATCGGTCTTGCCGGGACAACTACGCCTCGATCGAGACACGGGGGACATTCTTTGGTATGAATACACCACTGGGTTAGACCCCGATCTGGTAGATTTGATTGACCTAGCCCTCTACTGCTCTCGGAACAACCGCTTCCCCACGGGACAGCATATCCTCAACGCCCTCCAACAACGCCTTAAAACTCAACAACCAGTTTCTACTCCCGAATTTCCCCTCGCTCCGTCTTCCTCCCATCCAGTCCCTAGTGACCGGACTAAAACTCGATCGAAACCTTTAACTAAATCCCATTCTCAATCTGCAACTAAATCCCCAACTAGAACTACTCCTTACCCTTGGGTAAAAATGTTGATCTGCGGTAACTTGCTAGTCGGAGCCTCCATTGCCCTAGGCTTAGTGATCCCCGAACAAATCTGGCAAATTTCCTCGATCGATCCCCAAACTCCTGAGCCAAATTTAGACCCAAATCCAGACTTAAATTTCCCCTCAGATTCCAATCCAGAACCAAATCTAAATACTAATTCAGGTGCTAATTCCAGCCCTAATCCCGCCTCTCTCTGGCAAATCCCTTCCCTATCAATTTTTCCCCAAGCCCCCCAAATTGCTGAAAATAGCGAGGATCGCAATGTTGATCCAGCCTTCGATCGAGCGATCGCCACTGCCCGCCAAGCCGTCGCCCTTGGAAAAAATCTCCCCCAGCAAAAAAACTGGAGAGAGGTTACTCCCCTTTGGCAACAAGCAATCCAGCAAATGCAAGCAATTCCCTCCAACAGCCCCAAATACTCGATCGCCCAAGAGAAAGTCAAGGAATACCAAGGCTATCTCCGCCAAATCCAAGAAAATTTTGATCCGTTTCTGGTGGGAATGCAGCAAGCCAAGCAAGCAGTGGCAGTGGGGAAATCTGCCCGGACTTCTCCCCAGTGGCAGCAAGCCCAAGACCTCTGGCAGCAGGCTATTCAGCAGATGCAAACTGTCCCCAAGGAGCATAGCAACTATCAAACTGCTCAAGGCAAAATCAAGGAATACCAACGGTACCAAGCCGCTGCCCAAGCAAAGATAACTAGTCCCAGCAATCCCCAAAAGTTGACCCTCCTCAAGGTGATTGAAGGAGAAATTTCACCGAAATCGATCGTGCATTCGGGGCAGGGGTTATTTTTTGCCCAAAACATGATGTATCGCCACACCATCACCGTGTACGATCGAGCCTTTCAGCTTGTGAAAACTATTAAGGATCAAATTAAACTCACGGATTTCGGTCATCCAAGCCATCCCGGTACTTTTCAAGGCTCCCCAGTGGAGGCGGCTTTTTCCCATCAAGGTCTCTATGCTTGGGTGTCGAACTATGAAATGTCTGGGGCGGGGTTTAATAATCCGGGGCAGGATATTTGCAACCCCAAGGGCAACTATGATCCTAGTTTTGTTTACCGAGTAGATACCCAGAGTTTGCAGATTGATCGAGCCATCAAAGTCGGAGCCGTGCCTAAATATACAGCCGTGTCCCCGGACGATCGCTATCTCCTCGTTACCAACTGGTGTAGCTGGGATCTGAGCATCATTGATACCCAAACCAGCCAAGAAGTCAAACGTTTATACCTCGGAGCCTACCCCAGAGGGATCGCCATTGACAGCAAATCCCAAAAAGCCTACATTGCCATCATGGGTTCCCTCGACCTCGCAGTGCTAAATCTCCAAGACCTGAGCCTAGGCAAGTTAGCTGGGATGGGTAATGCTCCCCGCCATGTACAAATTTCTCCTGATGACCAGTACCTCTACGTTAGTTTCAATGGGGAAGCCCAAGTGGGGAAAATTGACCTCAACACTGGGAAAGTCCTCAAGAAGATTTCCACAGGAAAAGCCCCCCGGAGTATGGTGTTATCGGCAGATGGCGAATTTCTTTATGTGGTTAACTACGATTCCCAAAGTTTTAGCAAAGTCCGAGCCGCAGATATGACAATTGTGGAGACGGTGCGGGTGGCGGCTGACCCGATCGGGATTACCTACGATGCCGAAACCAGACAGGTGTGGGTTGCTTGCTACTCCGGCAGTATTTGGGTTTTTCAGGATTAGGATTCAGGCTAGATTGACAAGCTATGCTTTGCCCATGGGTCTATTCGGGTAAGTCCTCTAACTGGATTTGAGTTTCACTTAGGCGGGGGAGAATTTGATAGTTATTGGCTAATTGTCGGGGCGTAGATTCCAGAAAGGGGGAACTTTGGCCGATCGAGGTTGTTGGCAGGGGAGCAGGATTGAGATTAGGAGTTGTGGGCAGAGGATTCGGGGTCGGGGTCAAAGGAAGATTGGGGACACCAGCTTGGGCGGCTCTGGGGACAATCTGCTCTAGTTGTTGGGCGACCTGTACCTGCTGCTCAATTTGTTCGCTAGAAGAAACCAAACTTCCCAAGCCATTCACCAACTGCCGGAGATTATTCCGAAACTGCGGATCCCCAGTCAGCTCATCGACATCTGCGGTGATCTTTTGAACATTCTCAAAGGTGGCTCTGGCCGAGTCTAGGGTCTGCTGCAAGACCACCAGCGTTGTGGGATTATTTACAGCCCCACTTACATCCCGGAGATTGCGAGAGGCTTCCGCAGCATTGGCAGAGAGGGTTTCTAAGTTTTGTAATAGTTGTCCAGAAGCAAACTGATTGATGGCGGGGCTTAACTCCACCACCGTAGAGCGGAGGGCAGCACTAGTTTGGCTCAGATCATTGAGCGTATTAACTAAACTCCCTCGATTGTCAGAAACTAAGCCATTGACATTAGCTAATAACTGGTTTAGTTGGGCCCCTGTCACTCGGTATTCATCGGCAGTGTCCCCAATTCTCGACGCAGTTTGAGCCGCCGCCAGGGAGGTAATGGTGGCTGCATCGCCGATCTGACCTACAGACTGGTTCGCATTATTAATTAACAAACCCGTTGTACCAGTTAAAGCTCTAACATCACCAGTAACGTCGGAAAAATCTCTGGTAAGTTTGGCTACCCCCTCTGCTGCCTCGCTAGCATTTTTGGCAAGCTCATTAATATTTTCAAAAAATTCATCGCTGGTATAGAGATTAGAAACTTTCAGAGTTCCTTGGAGGAGTTGATTAAAGCTAACTCCCAGCTCGCCTCGAAGACGACTGCCATCACAGATAATCACTTGCCCATTGCAGTCTGAAGCTAAGGGATTGGCTTGGAGGGTGGCGGTGTCTAGTTCGGTTTTGGGGACGATCGCCACGGAAGTTTCACCAATTAATCCCGACTGGTTAACCTCGATCACTGAATCGGTGCTAATTACTAGGTCTGATCGATCGATCTCAATTTTTACGATCACCCCGTTACTACTGGTGGTAATCTCAGAAACCCGACCTACGTTTACCCCCCGATAAACCACTGGAGAGCCAAGCTTCATCCCACTGGCATCATCAAATTCTGTCGTAAAGCTATAACCTCGATTCCCCAGCCTTACCCCACTCAGCCACAGAATCGCCCCACCAAAAATACTAATAGCTACTAGGATTAGTAGCCCTACGGAGCCTTCCTGAATCGTGCGCGATCGCATAACTTCCTCCTCAAATTACTATCCTAGACTGATGCCTTAGACTTCTATCCTAGACTACTACTTCCAAATTATTACCCTGAATCCCGATCCTCAACTTATCCTTAAAATAGTCTTTTGGTATATGGTCGCAGATTGATGATTTTTTACTGTAGAGCTAATCCTTGGGCAATCTCAGCGATATCAAATTATTATATATGCTGTTGATTAGATTTAACCCGTACTCATAATCGAGGGAGCCTAGCAAACCGTCTCAATCAATGGATCAAGTAGGGGACTAAGTAGCCGTTAATTTAAGGTTTTAATTGGGTTTTAATCACCATAAACCTCTGCTAAGATTAGCTCTGGTCTTATTTCTGCTCCCCGAAGACAAGGAAAATTAGTTATCTTAATTTGTATAGAGTTTTTGTAGATTTTCTCCAGAATTTTTATTTTTTCCTGAATTGACTGTGAAATTGACTGTGAATATGTAAATTTTTATTTAATTATTACTCCTTAAACCTATGACTGTTCCCCCATTTCTGACTGGCAGCCAAATTCGGCACAAATTCCTCGATTTCTATGCTCAACGGGGGCATGAGATTTTGCCTAGTGCTTCCCTTGTCCCCGAAGATCCGACAGTGTTGTTAACTATTGCCGGGATGTTGCAGTTTAAGCCAATTTTCTTGGGGCAACGCCGAGCCGAATTTCTGAGAGCCACTACTGCACAGAAGTGTATCCGCACCAATGATATTGAGAATGTGGGACGCACCGCCCGCCATCATACTTTTTTTGAGATGTTGGGGAATTTTAGCTTTGGGGATTATTTCAAGGAAAAGGCGATCGCCTACGCTTGGGAACTGTCAACCCAGGTCTATGGATTACCCCCAGAAAGATTAGTAGTCAGCGTGTTTCGGGAAGATGACGAAGCCTTTGCCATCTGGCGGGATCAAATTGGCATTCCTGCCCACCGGATTCAGCGTATGGATGAGGCGGATAATTTTTGGGTTTCGGGGGTGACGGGGCCCTGTGGTCCTTGCTCAGAAATTTATTACGATTTTCATCCAGAGCTAGGAGATGCACACATTGATTTAGAGGATGATACTCGGTTTATTGAGTTCTACAATCTTGTTTTCATGCAGTACAACCGGGATGCGGATGGTCATCTCACGCCCCTAGAAAAGCAAAATATTGATACGGGGATGGGCTTGGAGCGGATGGCGCAGATTCTGCAACGAGTTCCCAATAATTACGAAACTGACCTAATTTTCCCCATCATTGCCAAAGCTGCCGACCTTGCCCAAATTGACTACAGCCAAGCTTCAGAGAGTGAAAAAGTTTCCTTGAAGGTGATCGGGGATCATGTGCGATCGGTGGTGCAGATGATTACAGACGGGATTACGGCAGCAAATGTAGGGCGGGGCTATATTCTCCGCAGATTAATTCGGCGGGTGGTGCGCCACGGCAGGTTACTGGGGATCACCACGGCTTTTATTACCCAAGTTGCAGAGACAGCGATCGCCCTCGGAGAAGGAGCCTATCCCCAAATTCGGGAACGGGAGCAGGTGGTGAAAAATGAGTTGGCTCGGGAAGAAGCGAGATTTTTAGAAACCTTGGAGCGGGGGGAAAAGTTACTCACAGAAATTATTGCTAAATCTGAGCAGGTAATCTCTGGAATTGATGCTTTTATCCTCTACGACACCTACGGGTTTCCCTTAGAATTGACCCAAGAAATTGCCGAGGAGCAAGGGTTAACGGTGGATACTGAGGGCTTTGCCGTGGAAATGGAGAAGCAAAGGGAGCGATCGCAGTCTGCCCACGAGGTGATTGATCTAACCGCCCACCAATCCCTAGAACAAATGGGGATCAAGGCAACGGAGTTTCTTGGTTATACAGATCTAGGTAGCCCGGCCTTGGTACAGACAATTTTGTTAGCGGGAGAGCCTGTAAGTACGGCAACCGTAGGGGAACAGGTACAAATTATCCTGAATCGCACTCCTTTCTACGGAGAATCGGGGGGACAGATTGGCGATCGCGGGGCTTTGATTCCTAACCAAAATTCGGGGCAGGAAAATCCGGGATCAGTTCTCTTTGTGAGGATTACAAACGTCCAAAAACAAGCGGGAGTATTTATCCATTTGGGAGTCGTGGAGCGGGGGACTCTGGAAACTGGCAAGGAAGTGATGGCGGTGGTCGATCGAGCTTGTCGCCGTCGTTCTATGGCAAACCATACAGCTACCCATTTATTACAGGCTGCCCTGCGAAAAATTGTTGATCCCGGCATTTCCCAAGCAGGTTCTCTAGTAGATTTCGATCGCCTCCGGTTTGATTTTAATCTGCCCAGATCCGTAACAACCGAGGAATTACAAACTATTGAAGACTTGGTGAATACTTGGATTAGTGAAGCCCATCCCGCCCAAGTGGAAGTGATGCCCATTGATGTTGCCAAGGCGAAGGGAGCGATCGCTATGTTTGGGGAAAAGTACGGAGCCGAAGTCCGGGTGGTCGATTATCCGGGAGTTTCCATGGAACTTTGTGGTGGAACTCATGTGGATAATACGGCGGAAATTGGGGTCTTTAAGATTATTGGGGAAACAGGCATTGCCGCAGGCATCCGGCGGATCGAAGCGGTGGCAGGGGCAGCAGTGTTAGATTATCTGCAAGTGCGGGAGCAAGTAGTCCGAGAATTGGGCGATCGCTTTAAGGCAAAACCAGAGGAATTACCCCAACGGGTCAGCAATCTCCAAGCAGAATTAAAAACAGCCCAGAAGCAACTAGAAACCCTAAAACAGGAAATGGCAATCCTCCAATCCGATCAACTCCTGCAACAGGTGGACTCGATCGATGGTCTCTCGATCCTAGTTGCTCAAATGGGAGACACCGATGCCGAATCCCTGAAAGCTGCGGCGACTCGTCTCCTGCAAAAGCTGGGTCAAGGGGCGGTGGTGCTGGCTTCCATCCCAGAACCAGATAAGATCAACTTTGTCGCTGCCCTCAGTCCAGAGCTAAATCAAAAAGGTATTCAAGCCGGAAAACTAGTAGGAGAAATTGCCAAACTCTGCGGCGGTGGTGGTGGTGGTCGCCCCAACCTAGCTCAAGCTGGCGGTAAGGATGTCGGTAAGTTGCCAGAAGCATTGGCTTTAGCGAAGGAGAGATTAGGAGAAGGAGGTAAAGGGAGGTAAAGGAGGTAAGGGGAGGTAAAGGAGGTAGAGGGAGTTTAGGAATTATTTTTAGGTGGAAAGATGGTGATGGTAATTTGTATTTAGCTGTGGAGACATTTTATCTTGATTGCAAATTATCCTGCGATCGTAAACAGTCCCAATATTTCCCCCAAACATGCCCCAAAATCCTAACTCATGACCTTCTTCTTTCTCCTCATTCTCTACCTCCCCTTACCTCCCTGTACCTCCTCTATTTCTTCTACCTCCTTCTCCGACAATGATTGCGACAGAATTTCTAGACCAAAGCAGTTACTGGCAGCTTGGGTGAGAGTTGTAGTAATGATTTCTGGGTCGATCGAAACCTTGGGGGGATTGGGGGCAGGAGTAGCGAAAATTTCTGTGAATAGAGCTTGATTGATATTCAGGAGCATAGAGCCGTGTTGAAGGATGCCATGACCCCGATGGAGTTGGGCGCTGCCGATAAATTTCTCACCATCCGTGGTAATCAGGTCTGCTGCCGTGGCTGTTCCAAAACAACTAGGATTGTGAATATAACCCTTGCCTGCTGAACCAAAAGTTAATTCTCTGCCCAGCGATCGCCATCCCTGCACCAAAAATCGACAAATCTCACAATAGCTATCTCGATGAGTCTTCCCCGAACTGGGCATAATTACGGCATAGGTCAAATCCCCGTCATGTAACACCGCCCTGCCTCCGGTGGGTCGTCGCACAATGTCTACAGAGTCAATTCCTGCCCAATGATCGGGATAGGATTTTTGATGATAACCAAGGGAAATGGTTGGTTTTGACCAAGTGTAGAACCGGAGAACCGGATTGGGGGTGAAACCTCGATCGATCTGTTGATTTAGCTGATTGAGGAGCCAGAGGTCGATCGCCATTTGCCTTTGACCATTAGCTCGGAGGGGGGGAATGACTCGGAGGAACATGAGGAAGAAGGAGGTATAGGAGGTACAGGGAGGTAAGGGGAGGTACAGGGAGGTACGAGATTTTAGTTTGGGAGGTCAGCGATGATTTTGGCTAAGTCGAAATCCTTCTGGGTTAAACCTCCTTCATCATGGGTAGTGAGGGTGATTTTTACTTTGTTGTAGGAAATATATAGATCTGGATGATGAGCCGCTGCTTCTGCTGGAGCAATGATTTGGTTGACAAAATTCATCGCTGTCACAAAATCGGGGAACTTGCGATCGCACTGCAATTCTTTTTCTACTACCGACCAGCTAGGGGGTAACTGTCTTGCCAATTCTGTAATTTCTGCTTGAGTAAGTGCCATAGGAGTTTTGAGTAGATTTTTGGTTATATTTTCTGGTGAATTTATTAACAATCTAGGCATAGCTATAGCTACAAACTAGGGATGATTTCTAAATTTCTATTCTCATCCTAACTGTTTACAAATCATCCCGTGTTGTTTAAAGATATTGGGAATTCCTAAAGGTTACTAACTAGGGTTGCGGAGTTGTTCATAGATACATAAGCTTACTCCCAAGGCGATCAGGATTGCTGCCACGAGGAAATTGGGGGTGATGGGATCTCGGAGGAAGATAATTGATAACCCCGTGCCGACAAAGGGAGTGATGGAAAAATAGGCTCCGGCTCTAGAGGCTCCCAACAGGCGCAACGCCATAATCAGGAAGGTAAAGCTTAAGCCATAGCAGAAAATTCCTAGGGTACAGGCAAGGAGAATCCAACCGAGGGGCGGTAAAATTGTTCCCAGACTGAAGGCGATCGAGCCATTAATGATCCCCGCAGCAATATTTTTCCCCAGAGCAATGGGCAGGGGGTCTCGATGGGAGATTTTCCGGGTGAGATTATTGTCCGTCGCCCAACAAAAACCAGCAGTTACCACCGCTAAGGTTCCCCAAAAATTCCCTCCAGAAATATCACTCCCACCATTAAGAATAATTGTTCCTGCTAAAATAAAGGCGATCGCCACCGCCACCAACCAGTGAAATTTTTCCTTAAACAATACCCAAGCTATCACCGCTGTCGCCATGCCTTCAAAACTCAACAACAACGAAGCGACAGAAGCCGGAATCTGACTAACCCCATAGACAAACAATGTCGGGGCAATTACTCCCCCTAAGAGCGTTGTCATGGAAAACCAGAACCAATCCCGCCCTTGGAGAAAATTAGCTGGAGTCGCTGGGGTCGATCGATCAATTAGGGAAGTATCTTCAGAGGAAAAAAATCTTTGTTGAGAATATTTGATCCCCATCAGCACCGATAACCCAAAGGCAGCCCCAGTATTCAACAGAGTTGTTAGCAATTGGGGAGAAACTTCTTGGAGTAAGACTTTGGCGATCGGGGCATTACTGCCAAACAAAATACAGGCAATCAGCGCATACAAAATTCCCGGAGAAATCTGGAAACCAAAATTAGGGGCTTGGGGATTACCCATCTAATGCACCCCCACCAAGCAAGCTCCCTCAAAATTTGCTCCCAAGGAATTTGCGCCCTCCATTTCCGCACACAAAAGATTCGCCCCCGATAGATTCGCCCCCGCCAGATTAGCTCCCCGGAGGTCTGCTTCTTCAAGATTTGTGCCGATTAAACTTGCTCCTTGGAGATCGGCTGCCGTTAAGTCTGCCCCTTGGAGATTTGCCCCGTTGAAATTTGTCCCCCGCAGTTCGGCTCCCCGGAAATCAATCCCTTGGAGGTTCACCCCTTGGAGATTTGCCCCACTCAAGAAAGCTCCCGCAAACACGGCTTTATCTACCTTGGCTCCCATCAGGTTACTGCCCCGGAGATTGCTACCCCGTAGGTCTGCACCAGAAAAATCTGCCTGCATTAAATTTGCCCCGGCTAGGCTGGCTCGGAGATCGGTATCGGTAAATTTTGCCCCGATCGCATTGGCTCCATCTAGTCTGGCTCCCCGGAGGTCACATTTGGTAAAGTTGGTTCCCACCAAGGAAGCTCCCGCTAGGTTCACCCGGCTCAAATTTCCCCCAGTAAAATCCTCATCTTCTAAATCCAACCCAGCACAATTTTTGAGATTACCATTCTTAATCGCTTCTAGGTCGATATCTGTGCTTATTGCATTCATAAATATATTTGGGAATGGGGGATACAGAAAAACATCAGTGTTTAACTTTCAACTTTCAACTTTTAGCTTTTGACTTTCGACTTTCAGTCTAGAACTTCGATCGCTATCTTAACCAAACCTTAAGGATTTTTTCTAGCAACCAAAGACTTTGACACTCCCACGTCTAAAGAGCGTGGGATTCTTCCTTCATAGATACGACTTGCCCTGACTGGATTACTCCAACCAAAGTAGAGGTCACATCTCCAGAAGCGTTGCTTGCATCTAGTGCAAAGGTTCCAGTATGTCCTACTGTACCCAACCCTGAGTTAAGGATATTAATACCAGCGTTGTGATCTCTGTCTAATTTGCATCCACATTGACAAATATGAGTTCTAGTAGATAAAGATTTCTTCACAATTACGCCACAGATAGAGCATTGCTGAGATGTATAAGCCGGGGGGACGGCAATAGTTACCCGCTTAAACACCTTGGCAAAATACTCTAGCCAAACTCTAAACTGATACCACCCAGCATCATTAATGGATTTAGCTAGGCAGTGATTCTTGACCATGTTCTTAATTCTCAAATCTTCGTAGGCGACAACATCGTTAGACGTGATTACGCACCGTGCTAATTTTACAGCATGGTCTTTACGCTGCCTACTTATTTTGAGGTGAACTTTTCCTAGATGAGTTCTAGCTTTTCTTCTATTGCTAGAGCCTTTTACTTTCTTGGAAACCCTCCGTTGTGACTTTTTAAGTTTCCGCTCACCAGTTCGGTAGAATCTAGGATTCTCTACTTTGTTGCCAAGGGAATCAGTATAGAAGCTCTCTAAACCTACGTCTAAACCAATGGTTCTGTGAGTAGGTTCGATTACTTCATTCCGATCTACTTGGATACAAAACTGGACATAGTAACCATCAGCCCGTCTAACTAGCCTTACCCGCTTGATTTGTTCAGGCTGGTAAAAGTTAAGATCACGAGTTCCCTTCATCTTCAATCTGCCAATCCCGTGTTTATCGGTAAAGGTGATTGATTTTCTGTCAGGAGCTAGTTTCCATCCGGTAGTTTTATACTCTACCGATCTACAGTCTTTCTGAAATTGAGGATATCCTTTTTTACCGGAAATCTTCTTTTTGCAGTTTTCGTAGAAACGAGTAATCGCAGCCCAAGCTCTTTCAGCGCTAGACTGTCTTGCCATTGAGTTGAGCTTGTCAGCAAAATCAAACTCTTCAGCAAGAACCTTTGTATATTTGTTGAGGTCAAAACAGGTTTTAGCTTCCCCATCCATCCACAAACGCAAGCATTTATTCCGTACAAATTGGGCTGTACGAATTGCCTCGTCAATGGCACTGAATTGGGGAAGTTTACCGTAGGTTTTAAACTCAAGTGTAATCATGTTCTTATGATAGCAAGTTTATCATAAGATGTGTACTATCATGGTAGTATTGGTTGGCTACGTGCCTACGCTAACCCGCCTTATATCCCACGACTAAAGCGCATAGGTTTTACGGCGATTTCTATAAAATCTCTCGATGCAGGTAAGGTTGGAGAACTTCCGGGACTTTGACCGTGCCGTCTGGTTGTTGATAGTTTTCGAGAATTGCTGCCATAGTTCGACCTACTGCCAAGCCAGAACCATTGAGAGTATGGACAAACTGGGTTCCCTTCTTTCCGGCTTCCCGATAGCGGATATTGGCTCGGCGGGCTTGGAAATCGCCACAGTTGGAGCAGCTAGAAATTTCTCGGTAAGTATTCGCTGTGGGAATCCAAACTTCTAGATCGTAGCACTTGGTCGCACTAAATCCCAAATCCCCGGTGCAGAGTTGCAAGACTCGATAGGGAAGTTTCAGGGCTTGGAGAATGGCTTCGGCATTGGCAACTAGGCTCTGGTGTTCTGCCTCGGACTGGTCGGGGTGGACAAATTTCACCATTTCTACCTTGTTGAATTGATGGAGGCGAATCAGTCCTCTGGTGTCTCGTCCATAGCTGCCTGCTTCTCGGCGGAAACAGGGGGTAAAGGCGCAGTGATAAATGGGGAGTTGGGCGGCTTCGAGGATATCTTCTCGGTAGAGATTGGTAATGGGAACTTCGGCGGTGGGAATTAACCAGAGGTCATCTCGATCGCACTTAAAACTTTCTTCGGCAAACTTGGGTAACTGTCCTGTGCCTGTCAAGGCTTGGGTGTTGACTAAAATGGGGGGAATCACTTCCACATAACCCGCCGCAATTTGGCGATCGAGCATAAAACTTGCCAAGGCTCGCTCTAGGGCTGCCCCTGCCCCGATCAAGTTCACAAAACGACTTTGAGCAACTTTCACCGCTTTCTCAAAGTTTAGAATCCCTAACCGTTCCCCAATTTCCCAATGGGGCAGAATTCCATCATGTTTGGGGATAAATTCATCTCCCCATCGCTTGATCTCCACATTGGCAGTTTCATCTTTCCCCACGGGAGTCTGGGGATTAGGTAAGTTGGGCAGAGTCAAAAGGAGGGCTTCGATCGCTGCTTTAATTTCTTTTTCTGTGTCTCCTTGGGCAGCAAGCTGTTCCTTGAGTTGGTTCCCCTCGGTGCGGAGGGCTTGAATCTCTGGAGCCTTGGGGTCTGCTTTGGCTTGCATTTTCTGCCCGATGAGCTTGCCAATTTCGTTGCTTCGAGCTTGGATTTGGCTGCGGCTAGTTTCTAGCTCCCTCGATCGTGCATCTAGTTCTAAAATTTTTTGTAAGTCATAGGCTCCCGGAGTCCGGCGATCGAGCAGTTCTTGCACCAAGGAGGGATTTTCTCGAATAAGTTTTAGATCAAGCACAAAGTTTACCTAGTATGTTTAAAAAATATAATTAAGCATATATCTCACCCCAAAAGTAGTAACGGCTTTAGCCGCCTCGCAGCTTCGGGTCAGAATTAAAATTACAATATCAATGTAGAGTCTATTTCAGAATATTTTAAAGATATTACCTGTTGGGGAAACTTTATAAATCGCCCCTCATAAAAATACATTACTATATACCAGCATTGCCTAAAAGGAACGACTAAAGTCGTAACTACAATAATTCGAGACCAAAGAGCGACTAAAGTCGTAACTACAAGTCGTAACTACAATAATTCGAGACTTATGAAAATTGATATTACTCAAGCAGATATTTTTAATCTTGACCTGTCTCCGGTATCTAAACTGGTGGAGGATTGGTTAAGTACAGGCTCGATCGCTGCCCAAGAACAACAGCTTAGTTTTACCATAGATTTTCCCCAAGAACCCACAGACCCTAGGGAACTGTCGGAAATCCCGGAAATTCGCCTCTGGTATATTCGCCTTGATGCCCAGTATCCGTGGATTGTATTTCTCTTGGATTGGAAAGGGGGAGAATTTGCTCGTTATGTTGCCATGTTGGTTCCCCACGAGTTTCACCGTACCGAAGGCATCCAGTACAATCCTGAAGCCCTAGAAATTTTTGTGATGCAAAAAGTCTTTATCCTCACTAACTGGCTCGAAAAGCAGGGGATGGGCGGAAAAGCAAGGGTACAAGGAATGGCAAAGATGTTGGGTTATGAACTAGAAGATGACTTCTTTACTCTGATTAAATAGTTCCCAAATCACCAGTCCTCAAAACCCCAATCTAGAATCTAATTTGGACTTGAATCTAGATAGCTTTGCGCTCCCCGGTGGTGTAATCATGCCAGAGATTTGCTAGTTCTTTGGCTCGATCGGCCCATTCGCCTTCAACTTTATACATCCGCCGGGGTCTGCCCCTGCCTAAAACTTTTTTCCAACAACCAGCAATCACGCCATTGTCTTCCAGAAACTTCAAAGAGCCGTATAGCACCGTATCCGAAATCCGATAGGCAATATACTTCCGCTCCAAAGTTTCCAGCATTTGGGTTCCGTAGGATTCTCCCTGGACGAGGATGGCAAGAATATAGCATACGGCTAGTTCTCGATTGAGATAGTGGGGAGGGGGGTTTTCAAAAAATTGATAAATATCGTCAAATTTCATTACAATCACCTTGATAGCCGCCTGAGATTTCTAGGTTAAATTTATAAGTTAAATTTCTAGATTTCTAAGTACAGCCAGAATCTAACGGTTAATAGTTGAGCTAATAGTTGAGCGATCGCCTTGATTGCCAAGACAAATTAAAGGCTGAGAGCCTGAATTCTCATGTCAGTCATATAGGTCAGTTAATATTGGGATAATGCGATGGAGACAAGGCGACGGTAAACGCTGATGTAGATGCTGTCTTAAAATTCAACCGTCAAGCCAAGCATTAGCAAAACTAACTGTCCATTATTCCTGAACGTTCTTACCAAAGGTCGGGGATACTTACCCCTGAATGCACCCTAAATCTGTATCCTAAACTTACACCCTGAATTTCTAGCTTAAATTTGACCTGAATCTTTATTCTGGATTTTTACCCTGAATCCTGAACCCAAATAGAGATACAGCCGAAGGAATGAGTAGATGAGGGCTGCTGTGCTAATCTTGATAAAGATAGTTTTAAAGAATAGTCTAATCAAACTATAGATTTAGATTAGCAAGTTGAGATTCCCTAGTTGAGATTAAGTTGAATTTAACTTGAATTTTTAAGTTGGATCTAAACTAAAACTACCCAAAATTAGACAAAAATCAGCTAAGTAAGTCAACTAGGTAAAATTTTCTCCCTCGATATTATAATCATCAACCCAGACCCAATTTCCGCCTAACTCATGTCAGAACAGCCAGATATTTCCCCAATCCCCACAAATCTTAAACAAATTTCCCAGTCTCTCCAACGAATTGGGTGGGCTGCTTTCTGGATCCAATTAGTGTTGGGGGTAATTTCTTCGATTATTTTGCTGCTCTATGCCTTTTCTAGTAGCACCAGTCGAGCCGGAGAAACAGCCCAAGGCACTGGGTTTGGGATTTTCTTTGCCATTTCGGGTTTAGTCACCTTGGGGATGAGTATTTTCTGGGCTTTTCGCTACACCAAGATTGCCACCCAGCTTAAGGATCCCATGGCTTCCCTCCGTCCTAGTAAGATAGATACAATCCAAGCGGTACGGGTGGGGGTCATTATTAATTTATCGGGGATGCTGTTGACTCTGGTGGGGGCGCAGGCGATTATCGGTAGTACTTTGGCTCGATCGCTTTCCCAGCAACCCGGTACTTTTATCCCCGGCGGGGCAGTGCAGTTTATCCAACCCCTAGACCTCTTCGTGGTTCAAGCGAACACCAACACGATTTTTGCCCACTTTGCGGGGGTGATTGCGGCGCTGTGGTTACTCACTAGGCTTTATAAGTAAATCCTTGATACTCCCACCTTAGAAACACAGGTTAACCAGTTATCAAGCCCGTGGTCAATTCCTAGAACTCTGGAGCTATCTACTTGAGCTTGAATAGCTTCTACTTTATAGACAAGTTCTAGGTAAAATTCTCCATAGCCAGATTTTGTTTTTTTGACCAACAAAAGTTCCCATCTCATCCAGTTCTCCTACTTCGGGAATTTTTTCTGGATTATAGGCTTCGGGAAGAAGAAGTTGTCCCACTGCTTTCATCCAATTGATTACATTTGTATGAGGGACAGCTTTTACTCTGCCTAAAAACCGCACCATTCTAGACCAAGCTTTTTTGGTAAGATTAGTCTCAGAAATAAAATCTAGTCTGGGAAGAACTATTTCAGGAATACTCATCTAGAGCAGGTTAATCTGACCAGTTTATATATCCAGCAAGTTTGGTAAATTTCAGTAAGTTCAGTAAATTCAGCAAATTAATCAAGGAGCCAAGTTTCCATGCAGTTTCAGGAAATCGTTAACAAGCTAGAGAGTGGGGCAGAGGCAAATAGCTTGGCGGTAGGATTGGGTTCTTCCTTAGAGATTACCTCGGTGGCGGCGGTCGATCGAGCCACACCCAGCAGCCTGAGCTACATTGAAGGTGGAAAATTTGCCTCTATGGTGCAAACTACCGAAGCCAGTGCCTTGATTCTGCCCCCAGATACCACTCTCCAAGCGCAAGCCACAGCCCGTCAAATTGCGTGGATTAGCAGCCCCGAACCCCGATTAGCCTTTGCCATGGCGATCGCTCTCTTCTATCAACCCTACCAACCCCAGCCCCAGATCCATCCCACTGCTGTGATTGATCCCAGTGTGATCCTCGGCAAAGATATCCATGTGGGAGCCTACAGTGTGCTGCAAGCTGGGGTGAAATTGGGAGACGGCGTGTGTGTTCATCCCCACGTTGTGATCTATCCCGGTGTCCAGATCGGCGATCGCACTGTCCTCCATAGCCATTGCACCATCCATGAA
This sequence comes from Microcoleus sp. GA_180221_E-2-1-MAG-45_12, assembly GCA_020692245.1. Classification (GTDB taxonomy): domain Bacteria; phylum Cyanobacteriota; class Cyanobacteriia; order Cyanobacteriales; family JAAUUE01; genus JAAUUE01. Next base: position 7,481 of record JAIMKT010000046.1, on the reverse strand, counting down.
CGGAGCCAAATTGGGGCGGATTGTGTGATTCATAGCGGGGCAGTAATTGGAGCCGAGGGTTTTGGGTTTGTCCCCGTACCCACTGGCTGGGTAAAAATGCAGCAGTCGGGCTACACAGTCCTAGAAGATGGTGTAGAAGTAGGTTGTAATACTGCCATCGATCGACCCGCTGTCGGCGAAACCAGAATCGGCAAAAATACGAAACTGGATAACCTTGTGCAGATTGGTCATGGCTGCCAAGTCGGGGCTAACTGTGCCATTGCTTCCCAAGCAGGTTTAGCGGGGGGAGTCCGGGTGGGGAATCGGGTAATTTTGGCCGGACAGGTTGGTGTGGCAAATCAGGCGGTGATTGGGGATGGGGCGATCGCCACGGCAAAGGCAGGGGTTCATAACGATGTGGAACCGGGAGCGATCGTGACGGGAAGTCCGGCTCTACCCCATAAGTTATTTCTCAAAGTTGCCGCCATTCAACGGAAGTTACCAGAAATTTATCAGTCTCTCAAACAAATCCAAAAGCAGCTCAAAATCTAGCTAAAGTCTTAATTCCAATAGCAACGGACTGTATCTGGCTCTGCCTGAGTTATTTCTAGCTCAAAATCCCTGGGGAGAAAAATATTTTCACCAGAAACTTGGCAATTTCTAGAATACTTCCCTAGTTTTTCACTTTTCTTCTACTACAATGGGCGCACTGAACAATCTATAGGGGACTCAATGCTGGCTACCACAGACAAAAAAGTAGAGGATGTGAGCAAAATGGATTCATCACGATTGATGGCGTGGGAAAAAACTACCCTAGACTGGGAGGAAGTCCTCACAAATTTCACCGTTGAGGATCAACCAGAGAATAGTGCTGAGGATAATTCTAATCAGGACCTTACCCCCAACCTTAGCTCCCATTTTGCTGACAAAATTATTGACAACCTCAATCACCTCGATGATATTGCTATTGAAGCCTCCACAGAAGAATTTATTGCCATTATTAGCCATGAATTGCGGACTCCCCTGACTTCGATTCGGGGGGCGATCGGGCTGTTACTGTCTGGAAAACTGGGAAATGTTTCCCAAAAAGGGCAGAGGATGCTAGAAATTGCCCTCAGCAACACCGATCGCCTCGAAAGATTAACTAATGTCATTGAAAGTGATCCAGAAACTCAAGCAAAGTTGATCACCACGGAAGACCTCGATCGATTGCGGTTAGGCAATGACCTGCGATCAGCCATCAATCGTCAAGAATTAGAGGTTCATTATCAGAGCATAGTCAACCTAGAAACTACAGAAATTATGGGTTTTGAAGCCCTTGTCCGGTGGCGCAATCAACGCTTAGGAGTTGTCCCCCCAGATCAATTTATTCCCATCGCCGAAGAATCTAATTTAATTATCCCCCTCGGTCTTTTTGTTCTCAAAACTGCCTGTCAACAGTTACATCAATGGCAGCAAGAATTTCCGAGAGAGATTCCCTTGACCATGAGTGTGAACGTTTCTGGCAGACAGTTAGAAGACCCAGAATTTATTTTAGAAGTCCAAAATATACTCCAAGAGATTCCCCTAGCTCCCAATTCTCTGCGTTTAGAAATTACTGAAAGTGTCTTAATGGAGAATCAAGCCATAGTGCTAGAAACTCTCCATCAACTCAAGAAACTGGGCATTAAAATATACATTGATGATTTTGGTACGGGCTACTCTTCCCTCTCGCGGCTCTACGAACTGCCCTTAGATGTGATGAAGATTGATAAATCTTTTATTCAGCAACAAAAGTGGGATCTGATCTATACCTTGATGCTCCTTGCCCACAGTCGGCGCTTGGATGTGATCGTGGAGGGAGTAGAAACCAAAGTACAGTGCGATCGACTCCTCGAACTTGGCTGCGTCCACGGACAGGGCTACTTCTTTGCTAAACCCGTCAAGGCTGAAACTGCCACCGAGTCTCTTTTAGGATAATTGAGGATAATTGGATAAGACAATCATAGAAAGAATTTAGCCTGTATTTTGTGCTACAAAAAGATTTGTAGAGAATTATTAAGGCTTGTTTATGAATTTACTTTACCTAGTTTTGATTGGGCTGGGTTGCCTAGGGGCGATCGCGATGGTGGCGACTATTGCATATTTCCTGACTGCCCGCCGTTACCAGTCAGCTGATTCCGTGGCAAACTCCTACGATGCTTGGACAGAAGATGGCATTCTTGAGTTTTACTGGGGCGATCATATTCATCTTGGTCACTACGGCTCCCCGCCTCGATCGAAGGATTTCTTGGAGGCTAAGGCTGATTTTGTCCATGAGATGGTGCGCTGGGGTGGCTTAGATACCCTTCCGGCAGGAACAACTGTGCTGGATGTGGGCTGTGGCATTGGCGGTAGTAGCCGCATTCTTGCCAAGGATTATGGATTTGCGGTGACGGGAGTGACCATTAGCCCCCAACAGGTGAAAAGGGCACAGGAATTGACAGCCGAGGGACTCAATGCTCAATTCTTGGTGGATGATGCCATGAATCTTTCTTTTGCTGATGGCAGTTTTGATGTGGTGTGGTCGATCGAAGCCGGACCGCACATGCCAGACAAAGCTATTTTTGCCAAGGAATTACTCCGAGTCCTCAAACCTGGTGGTGTGTTGGTAGTGGCAGATTGGAACCAGAGGGACGATCGACAAGTTCCCCTCAACTTTTGGGAAAAGCCCGTCATGCAACAACTCCTAGACCAATGGTCACACCCTGCTTTTTCGAGTATTGAAGGATTTTCTGAACTCCTCGCCGCCACTGGACTCGCTGCTGGAGAAGTCACCACCGCCGACTGGACAATCCCCACTCTCCCATCTTGGCTAGATTCTATCTGGCAGGGGATCATCAGACCAGAAGGCTTGGTACGATTTGGCATTTCTGGTTTTCTCAAATCTCTCCGGGAAGTCCCCACCCTAATCTTGATGCGTTTGGCTTTTGGGACGGGCTTATGCCGATTTGGGATGTTTCGGGCTGTTCGATCGGGCAGTTAGAACTGAATATTTGAAGTTAGATATGAGTCAACCGTAGGGGCGCAAGGCTTTGCGTCCTTAATTTTTACAATTTTTACTACGCACCAGTTTTTACTACGCACCAGACTAAGCACTAGTTTTTACCCCCGGAACTGCCGCAATATTATCCAAATCTGCCACATCAACTAAGCCAATATCACTAGCCCGGACATGGGGCAGGAGCAAATTCATCACTTGCCATGCAGGTCTATGTAAAATACCAGAAATATCCCGGATCGTATAGTTCCCACTAGCCAGCACGGATAAATTTCTGTAGGACTTTGCAGAGATTTTTTGCTTAAGATTAGCTGGTTTTCTGAGGACTGGAACTTGGTTCGGGGAGCATTTTATGGCTTCTATACCGATCACTCGCTCCCAGCATCGCCATTCTTTTCTCACTTCTGCAAAGATTTCTGCCAAGTCAATAGTCAAAGCTCTAGGGAGAGTATAGTTTCCGGCGGGGCGACTCCCCCAATGGGCTTTTATTTGTAAATGCTCTTTGTAAATATTTTTTCGACTTTCTCCAGACATATCTCTAGGAATATCTTGGTTATTTCTGGAATGGGCAGAAGAGTGGGAAGAGGCGATCGCTTCCTTAGCGGCAATAATTTGCAACAGATCAAACAATACTTCCCGGATTGCCCCCGTCGCCACCATCAACAAATTCTCTTTATTTAAATAACCCCGATGCAAAGAATTCACCAAAGAACTGTACTCCCAGTTATCCATCTCCTCAGTTCGGTGCATCCGCAATTGAGCCACATCTAGATCAGGGCAGAATTGAGTCAAATTTCGCTGCCAGCGTCGCCGGGAATGCCAGCCCCCAGTCGCCCAAACTAAACGCCCCAAGCCAAAATAGAGGCTATAGTCTCCTTTGGATGTAGAGATATCCAGTCTGCCAGTGAATTGCTGGGCTACACAATTTTCTAGCTCTGACACTAGGTAGTCCATCAACTCTTTTTTCAATTCTCTTTTCACCAGTTGCATAGAAGCCCTAAAAATTAAAGTCAGGAGTTAAAGTTAGGATCAAAGTTATCTTTGAAGTCGTAACGGAGACAGGGAAGAGGAAAAACAAACTAAGGCTCTAGGCTAGTATTTTTAAGCCATCAGGCATGGTGGCTCCATTGATATTTGCCCCGGTCAGGTTTGCTTCAGTGAGGTCAGCTTCCGAGAGGTCTGCCCAGCTCAGGTTGGCTCCGCTCAGGTTGGCTCCGCTCAGGTTGGCTCCACTCAGGTTGGCTCCATTGAGGTTGGCTCCGATCAGATAGGCTCCATGGAGGTTGGCAAAGCTCATGTTTGCTAATCCCAAATTTGCCTCAATCATGTCGGCGAGGGTGAGGTCTACTCCCACCATATCTGCCCCCATCAGGCTTGCCCAAGTCAACTTTGCTCCGGTTAAATCCGTGCCATTGAGGTCTGCGCCGATCAAGTTGGTGCCACTAAGATTGGTGCCACTAAGATTCGATCGACTCAAGTTTGTCAAGCTCAGATTAGTCCTACTTAGGTTAGCAAGGCTTAAATTGACTCTACTCAGGTTGGCTTGGCTCAACACCGCCCCACTCAGATTTACTTTACTGAAGTCTCTAATTCCCGTGGAATAAAGTTTTAAGATAGTAAAAACATCCATATACGATTGCCCCTCTTCCAAGTCTCTCCCCTTACACTAATTCATAGTTCGATCGCCGACGAGTGATGGGTATCACCCCTAACTGGTGTTTTTGTTCACAGTTATTAGGTATAAAATACTAGATATAAAAAAATTTTGAGTAGAACTCCAAAAACTTTTACAAGATTATCGGCTACTCAAAACTCCTGCCCCGATCGGGGTCTTAGTATTCTTTTGTCTTTCTTTTTGTTCTTCTAGGCAGTTATCTTCTAGGCAGTTATCGTGTAGTTACTGCGCCATGCGGGTGCTTTCTCCCCAAGGGTTGGGAGGGACGGCTCGACTGACACGAACTTGGGGCATGGAAGGCGATTGAGGGCTAGGCAAATCTTGGATAGTGCCAGATTGGGTACTAACTTGAACACAGCTGGGAGTGAAGAGAAAAATACTTTCTCCAATCCGCTCTTGATAGCCATCAATGGCATAGGTACCACCAGCAACAAAGTCCACAGATCTTTGAGCTTGGTCGGGATCCATCAGAGTCAGGTTGAGGACTACAGCCTTACGATCTCGTAATGACCGGATTACCTCTGGCATTTCTTCAAAGGAGCGGGGTTCAATCACCACAACTTCAGAAGTTCCATTGGCTAAACCGGGCATTCCAATCACATTATTCATAGTAGATCCCCCTAATCCTCCGTCATTAGCAATGTTCAATCTCTCCCGGCTCCGGCGGCGGGGAAGAGTTTCTTCTTGGGCGACAGGTGGATGTTCCTGCTGATAGAGATTTTGATAAGAAGGGGCAGTTTCTACCTCTTCTTCGTATTCTTCATAATCTTGTGGTTCTCCGAAACCGACAAAATCCTTAAGCTTGGTAAATATATTATTCACAGTAACGACTCCATTATGCGATGGGTTTTCCTTGGATTGTCAACATATTAGCCCAAGCTCTAGAAATTTGCTAGATATTTGAAGTAGTTTGAATTATTTATTCTCAAGTATTTAGTGAAATGAAGTGAAGTTCAGCCAAGATTCAAAAAAAAATTTTAAGCAATTATAAAATTGTATCATGAAATACATAGATTTCCTATGATGTCTATCACCACTGTTGCCCGATCGCCTCACGAAAATTTGATATTCATATCACCAACGCTTCTGGGAAAATCGATGATGATAGAAGAGTAGTAACCCCCCTCGTAAAGCCATGTCCTACAATCTTCATCTCGTTCCCGGAACTATTTCTGAAGTGTTTGCCTCCGTTGCTACTACTGGGATTGTGACCTTGGAAGATCGCTATGCCCTCTTAGCTGCAACCCTTAACGAGAATCTTGATCCCGAAGACCGGAGCCATCTCGATCGCATTCTCTACTCTGTCCGCCGTGGTCTAATCAAAATCTGCAATTAATCCCACAATCTATTCTTAGACTTCTGTCCTAGATAATTCCTGAGATAACCACATATCAAGCAAAATTTCATATTTAACTAAATTTAATAATCTACTCTAAACAACGGGACACATCGTAGGGTGAGTCCTTTTTTTTGGCAGATTGTTAAGTTTTTTTGGTTAATTCTAGGCTATGCTAAGATAATTATGAGAAGACTATGAAAAGAACATGAGAAGAATATGAGTTGTTAAGAGGTTGCCGTGAAAGATATTCATGATGTAAGCAAAAAAGCCAGTAAAGTCAGTAATTTGTTGCAAAGCTTGAGTAAGTGTAGCCGAGGGGCGATCGCTCTCCTCCTGTTATTAGGCAGTGCTTGCAGCTCTGTGGAGACCAACATCACCCCAACGGCGGGGAGTAAGACCCAAAATCCAACCCAAAATTTATCCCAAAATCAAGACAAAAAAGTTATCCTGACGACTTTTACAGTGATCGCTGATATGGCTCAACAGGTAGCCGGAGATCGGGCGATCGTTCAGTCTTTAACCAAAATTGGTGCAGAAGTTCACGGCTATGAACCAACTCCTAGCGATCTGCAACGAGGACAACAGGCAGATTTGATTCTGGATAATGGCTTGAATTTGGAAAGATGGGCAGAAAAATTTTATGGAAACTTGCAGGATGTTCCCCGTGTCACTCTTAGCGAAGGGGTCGAGGTCATTAATATTGCCCAAGATGAAGCTGCGGGCAAACCGAATCCCCATGCATGGATGTCACCAAAAGCAGCTCTTATTTATGTCGAAAATATTCGCAAAGCCTTGGGAGATTTAGACCCTGTTAATGCCAGTGTTTATAACAGTAATGCGGCAGCTTATGGCGAAAAAATTAAAGCCCTAGACCAAAAACTCCGGGAGACGATCGCTACAGTTCCCCCAGAAAAAAGATTCATTGTTAGTTGCGAAGGAGCCTTTTCTTATATTGCCAAAGACTATGGACTCAAAGAGCTTTATCTCTGGGCAGTAAATTCGGATCAACAGGCTACTCCCAAGCAAGTTCAAAACGTAATTGAACAGGTAAAAAGCCAACAAATCCCCGTCGTTTTTTGTGAAAGTACCGTTAGTGCTGATACCCAAAAACAAGTTGCTAGGGAAACCGGAGCCAAGTTTGCTGGCGTATTCTATGTAGATTCTCTCACCACCCCCGGAGGAGTCGCCCCCACCTATCTAGATTTGCTTACTTACAATATCAATACTCTAGTTAAAGGATTAAAAAACAGTAAACAGTGAACAGTGAACAGTGAACAGTAAACAGTAAACATTAAGAGCTTACAACTGATAACTGATACTTCGACTCCGCTCAGTACGAGTAACTGATAACTGTATCGCCTCTACCTCCCTGTATCTCCCCTTACCTCCTTTACCTCCTAATAACTGATACTTTGGCTACACTCAGTACGAGTAACTGATAACTGATAACTGATAACTGATAACTGATA